>JAUXWB010000353.1 GCA_030684475.1 Reyranella sp.
CGGCAAGACGGTGAAGAAGGTCTACGAAGCCTTCCGCGACGAGATCATCTCGGACCTCAAGGCCGCGATGCCGGTCGATGCCGTGTTCCTGTCCATGCACGGCGCCATGGTGGCCGAGGGCTACGACGATTGCGAAAGCGACCTGCTCGCCCATGTCCGCAAGGTCGTCGGCCCCGACGTGCCGGTCGGCGTCGAGCTCGATCTCCACTGCAACATCGGCGAGGGCACCTTCCGCGATGCCACCGTGCTGGTGCTGTTCAAGGAATACCCGCATGTCGACGTGTCGGAGCGCGCCGACGATCTCTTCACCGTCATGGAAGGCGCCATCGAGGGCCGCACCAAGCCGGTGATGGCCGCCTGGGACTGCCGCATGATCGGCGTGTTCCACACCACGCGCGAGCCGATGCGCGGCTTCGTCGACAAGTTGATGGCGATGGAAGGCGAGGATGGCGTGCTGTCGCTGTCGATCGCGCACGGCTTTCCGTGGTCTGACATCAAGGAGATGAGCAGCAAGATCATCGCCGTCACCGACAACGACAAACCCAAAGCCCAGAAGCTCGCCAAGGAGCTCGGCCAGGAATTCTTCGCCATGCGGTCGCTGACGCAGCCGCCCTACGTCACGCTCGATACCGCCATGGCGCGCGTCCAGTCGCATAACCTGCCCAAGCCCATGGTGCTGGCCGACGTCTCGGACAATGCCGGCGGCGGGGCGGCCTCCGATTCGACCTTCGTGCTGCGCGAGCTGCTCGACAAGAAGATCCAGGACGCCGCCATCGCCATGTTCTGGGATCCCGGCGCGGTGAAGCTCGCGTTCGAAGTGGGCGAAGGCGCCGAGCTCGACAGTCGTCTCGGCGGCAAGCTCGGGCCGCAGTCCGGCCCGCCGATCGATGCCCGCGCCAAGGTACTGAAACTCGAGAAGGACGTGTTCATCCAGTTCGGCGGCCAGCGCAAAGGCACCAACCCGATCGGCGATGCCGCCGCGCTTCAGATCGAGGGCGTGACGGTAATCGTCAACACCAAGCGCTCGCAGTGCCACAGCCTCGACTGCTTCACCAAGCTCGGCGTCGATCCCTCGACCAAGAAGGTCGTGGTGGTGAAGTCGATGCAGCATTTTCATGCGGCTTACGCGCCGATCGCCAGCGAGGTGGTCTATGTCGCCGCCCCCGGGGCGCTGGTGCCGGACTGGTCGCTGCTGCCCTACACCAAGGTCGACAAGGCGCAGTGGCCGTTCCTGGCCGACCCGCACAAGGCATGAGGTCTCTCGCCGTCCTGGGCGCCGTGGTCATGGCGATGGCGCCGGCCGTTGCCGCCGCGCAGTCGCCGCCGCTATCGCCAAATGGCGTCCGGGCGCTCGATCCGCCGGGCGCCATCAAGGCGGAGGTGACCTGGAGCCTCGGCGCGCGGGCCGGCGACTTCGTCTTCGTTGCCGGCATGCAGGGTGTCGATCCCGCGACCAACAGACTGGTGCAGGATCCGCAGGCCCGCATCCGCCAGGCCTTCCTCAACATCAGGCTGATCGCCCAGTCGGAGGGCGCCAGCCTGCAGGATTGCGTGCGGCTCACGATCT
>JAUXWB010000358.1 GCA_030684475.1 Reyranella sp.
CCGGGAAAGAAGATGTTGTGCGGGAACACGCGGAACAGCGTGCGGCCCTCGGCCATGATGTTGCCCCAGCTCGGGATTTCCGGCGGGATGCCGATGCCGAGGAAGGACAGGATCGCCTCGGCGATGATGGCGGCAGCGGCGATGAAGGTGCCCTGCACGATCAGCGGCGCCACGGTATTGGGCAGGATGTGGCGGAACATCAGGGTCCAGGTCGGCGTGCCGACCGAGATCGCGCCTTCGACGTAAGGTTCCTCGCGCACCGACAGCACCACCGAACGCACCAGGCGCACGACGCGCGGCACGTCCGGCACGACGATGGCGAAGATCACGGTGATGAGCCCCGCCCGCCAGATCGAAACCAGGGCGATGGCGAGCAATATGCCCGGTATCGCCATCAACCCGTCCATGATGCGCATGATGATGCCGTCGGCCCAGCGGACATAGCCGGACACCAGGCCGATCACGAGTCCGATGGCGATCGAGACCAGGGCGACGGCCACACCGATTACCAGCGACACGCGCGTACCGTAGAGGACACGGCTGTAGATATCGCGGCCCAGGCTGTCGGTGCCCATGAGCACCACCCGCTTGGCGGTCTGCCCGTCGTCGAGGCGGAAGGTGATCTCGGTGCCCGGCGGCTTGTTGCGGGCCGCCGGATCGATGCGGGTCGGATCCACGGTGCCCAGGAACGGTGCCAGGATGGCGATGGCCAGCATGACCATCAGGATGGAGCCGCCGAAGATGACGGCGGTGTTGCGCACAGCAAGGGCCCACAGGCTCTTGCGCTTGGTCGATGCCGCCGCGATGGAGGCGGAGTCGACGACTTCTTCGGTTATCGCGCTCAATAGCGGATCCTCGGGTCGAACAGGGTGTAGCTGATATCGATCAGCAGGTTGATCACGACATAGACCACCGAGAACAGCAGGATGACGGTCTGGATGGTCGGGAAGTCACGGCTCAACACGGCCTCGACGGTGAGGCGGCCGAGTCCCGGCAGGCCGTAGACGCTCTCGGTCACGACGGCGCCGCCGATCAGGCCGGCGATGCCGAGGCCGATCACGGTCAGGATCGGTACCGCGGCGTTACGTAGCGCATGACGCATCAGCACGACGCGATTGGAAAGTCCCTTGGCGCGGGCAGTGCGGATGTAGTCTTCGTTCAGCACTTCGAGCACGCTGGCGCGCGTCATGCGGGCGATCAGGGCAACGAAGATCACGGCGAGCGTGATGCTCGGCAGAACCATGCGCTCGAGGAAGCCCCAGAAGTTGACGCCGATGCGGACATATCCCTGCACCGGCAGCCAGCCGAGTTCGATGGCGAAAACGTAGATCAGGCAATAGCCGATCACGAACACCGGCACCGAGAAGCCCAGGACCGAAAAGCCCATGACGAAGCGGTCGATCAGCGAGCCGTGTCGATAGGCGGCAAGGACACCCATCGGCACGGCAACGGTGATGGCGATGATCAGGGTGCAGACCGCCAGCGCCAGGGTCGGTTCGACGCGCTGGGCGATCAGTTCGGCCACGGTCTTCTTGAAAAAGAAGCTCTCGCCGAAATTGCCCTGGAGGATGTTGCCGATCCAGATGATGAACTGCGTCCAGATCGGTTCGTCGAGACCGAGCTTGGCGCGGATGTCGTCGATCTGGTCCGACGTGGCGTTGTCGCCGGCGATCACCGCCGCCGGGTCGCCCGGCGTTAGGCGCAGCATGAGGAAGACAAAAACCGCCACCACCGTCAGAACGGGAATGATGGCGATGAGACGACGGATGATGAAATCGAGCATTGGTTCCCAATCGGAGGATCGTCCCGGGCGGCGACCGCCGCCCGGGACGTCGTCGTCGTTACTTCTTCTCGATGTTCCAGAACACCGGCACAGGCGCCTTGAGCCAGCCCGTGACGTTGGTGCGTCGTGCACCCGGTCCGTACCACTGGCCGATCCAGCCGAACTGGGCGGTCTCCAGAGCCCGAAGCTGCACCGCCTCGGCCAGGGCCTTGGCCTTGGCCGGGTCAGTTTCCTTGGCGTAGGCATCGCGCAGCTTTTCCATCTCGGGATCGGTCGGCCAGCCGAACCACGACTTGTCGCCGGCGGCGACGAAGTAGGAGTTCGAGATCGGGTTCAACGCGTCGGCCGACACCGAATAGGTGTGGAACACGTTCCAGCCACCCTTGTCCGGCGTGTCCTTCTTGGTGCGGCGGGTGACCAGGGTCTGCCAGTCCATCGACTGCATATCGACCTTGAAGCCGCCCTTTTCGAGCAGCGCCTTGGTCACGGGCGCGGTGTTGGTGAGGATGGGCAGCGTGGTCGACTGCATCAGCACGACCGGCGTGCCGTCATAGCCCGCTTCCTTGAGGAGCGCCTTCGACTTCTCGAAGTTGGACTTGATCAGCACTTCCTCGGCGCCTTTGGTGGAGGCGTTGGGCGTGCCGCAGATGAAGGCGGCGCCACAGACCTTGTAGTAGTCCGGATCGCCGACGGTCGCCTTGAGATAGTCCTCCTGGTTGATGGCGTAGAGCGCGGCCAGGCGGACCTTGGGGTTGTCGAACGGCTTCACCAGATGGTTGAAGCGGATGATGAAGACGTGGCCCAGCGGGTTCCAGTCGTCCAGCGCGATGTTCTTGTCTTTCTTCAGCACCGGCAGCAGATCGTGCGGCGGCGCCTCGATGATGTCGATTTCGCCCGTGATGAGGGCATTCACCTGCTGTTGCGGGTCGGGCATCTCGATGATCTCGACGCGGTCGACCTTGGCGACCTTGCCGCCGGCCAGGCCCGAGGGCGCCTCGGCGCGCGGCTTGTACTTCGGGTTCTTCAGATAGACGTGCTTCTCGCCGGGCTTGGACTCGTTCTTCTGGTAGATGAACGGCCCTGAGCCGATATAGTTATCGAACTGCTTGAAGGCGTCGGTCTCGGCGACGGCCTTGGGCATCATGAACGGTACGTTCGAACTCGGCTTGGCGAGCGTATCGAGCACCAGGCCGTACGGCTCCTTCAGCACCATCTGGAAGGTCTTGGCGTCGACCGCCTTGAACTCCTTGACGAAGTCCATGAGCTTCAGGCCCATGGCGTCGCGCTTGCCCCAGCGCTGCAGCGAGGCGATGCAATCCGCGGAGGTGACGGGCTTGCCGTCGTGCCACTCGAGGCCGTCGCGAAGCGTGAAGGTCCATACGGTCTTGTCGGGCGACACTTCGTACTTGTCGACCATTTGCGGCTTGGCGGCGTAGTCGCCGTCGGCGGCGAAAAGCGTGTCGTAGATCAAGTAGCCGTGGTTGCGCGTGACGTAGGCAGTGGTCCAGACCGGATCCAGGATCGTCAGGTTGCCGTGCTGTACGACCTTCAAGGTCTTGCCTTGTGCCAGTACCGGCCCGGCTGCCGCCAAAATCGTGCCGGCGGCAATTGCCGCAAGCATTCGTCTCGTTACTTGTTTCATCGAAACCCCCTCCGGTTCACTCCCCATCGAGGAAGGCGGATCCCCATCCGCCCTCGTCGATGGGCGCGCGGGGCCGGAGCCCCGCGCGCGTCTCGTTTGCTCTTACTTCTTCGTCACGTTCCAGAACACGGGAACCGGCGCCTGGACGTTTCCGTCGATGGTGGTGCGCAGCGCCATCGGCGAGTACCACTGGCCGAGATGCACGTGGGTCGGATACTCCGTCACGCGCACCTGCACGGCCTCGGCGAGCGCCTTCTGCTTGGCCAGGTCGGTTTCCCTGGCGAAGGCGTCGCGCAGTTCCTGGATCTTGGCATCGCACGGCCAGCCGAACATCGCCTTGTCGCAGCCGGCATTGAAGAAGCCCGCCATCACCGGATTGAGGACGTCGGCGGCCACCCAGGAGGTGAGGAAGGCATTCCAACCGCCCTTGTCCGGCGGATCCTTCTTGGCGCGACGGCTGACCAGGGTCTGCCAATCCATCGCCTGCAAGTCGACCTTGAAGCCACCCTTTTCCATCAGATCCTTGGCGACCGGAGCGAGGTTGGTGAGCACGGCGAGGTCGGTAGACTGCATCAGCACCACCGGCGTACCGTCGTAGCCGGCCTCTTTCAGGAGTGCCTTCGACTTGTCGAAGTTGGAGTTGAGTTTGTCCTCCCAGCCTTTGAAGGTTTCCAGCGGCGTGCCGCAGATGAACATCGCCTTGCATTCCTTGTACCACTTCGGATCGCCGATCGTGGCATTGAGGAAGTCCTTCTGGTTGAAGGCGTAGAGCACGGCTTGGCGGACCTTCTCGTTGTCGAAGGGCTTATGCAGGGTGTTGAAGCGGAAGGTGTACTGGCTGCCCAGTGGATTGGCGTTGAACAGCTTGATGTTCTTGTCCTTGGCCACCACCGGCAGCAGATCGTGCGGCGGCGATTCGATCATGTCGACCTCGCCGGCGAGCAGCGCGTTCACCGCGGTCTGGTGATCGCCGACCGAGCGCCAGACCACTTGGTCGATCTTGACGACTTTGCCGCCGGCCAGACCGGACGCCGGTTCGCTGCGCGGCTTGTACTTGGGATTCTTGACGTAGACCGTTTTCTCACCCGGCTTCCATTCGTCGCGCTTGAAGATGAACGGGCCGGAGCCGACCACATCTTCCGGCTTGATCTGTGTGTTGGGATCGGTTGCCGCGACGCGGGCCGGCATCATGAACGGCACGTTCGAGGAAGGCTTGGCCAGCGACTGCAGAACGAGGCCGTACGGTTCCTTCAAGCTCATCGTGAAGGTCTTGTCGTTCACTGCCTTCATGCCGGTCACGCGAGCCATCAGGGACTGGCCCATCGAGTCCTTGGCAGCCCAGCGCTTGATCGAGGCAATGCAGTCCTCGGAGGTGACGGGCTTGCCGTCATGCCATTCCAGCCCGTCGCGCAAAGTGAAGGTGTAGGTCAGGTTGTCGGGCGACACCTCGTACTTGTCGACCATCTGCGGCTTTACCGCGAGCTTGTCGTCCATCGCGAACAGCGTGTCCCAGACGAGATAGCCGTGATTTCGCACGATGTATGCGGTGGTCCAGATCGGATCGAGAATCTTCAGATCCGAATGCATCACCACATTGATTGTCTGTGCGCCTGCTGGCGCCGCTCCTAGTAATCCACCCAGACTCGCGGCCGCCACCACGGCGGCCACTGACTTCCTCAAAATGAACATCGATGACGCCTCCCTATTGCGCGGTCTGTCTTTGCAAGAATCGAGCCGCTCGCGGGAACAGTAACAGCCTAAGGCCCCCCTCTGACAAGCCGATTCAGGGACGGCGGTGCCTCCTAGCGCGGCCGATCGAGTGCTTTCTCAAGCAGTTCGAGCACACCTTCCGACGCCGCGGTTGCGACGATATCGCCGAATCCCGCCCACGAGCCCCGTGCGGCGGCAAGCGGTACGGGGTTGGACTGCTCGATATCCCCCACGTTCTTGCCCGCCGGGTCCTTGAGCACCCATTTCACGACGAGTTGGCCGGTCTTCTCGTCGATCGGCGTCAAACTCACCGTACCGGTCACGATGAAGGCGTCGGCGCCCGCCGTGTCGACAATGACGATTTTGCTCGAGCCAAGCGCGCGACGCATGCCGGAATGGAGCTGGCGATTGCCATCGGAAGGGGCCCCGGTGATGGCCGCCACCATCACCTTGAGCTGCGGCTGAGCCGGGGTCGCGGCGGCGACGGGCGTCGCACCGGGCACGGCAGCGATCAATAGCGCATCCGTCGACTCAAGCGGCACGCTGACGCCGGCGGCGACCTGGCCAGGCGAGCGGGGCTGGAAGCTGGGTGGGCGGCCGATCAGGGTGGCGATCCGAGGGGCGGCCTGTTGAGCGATGCGCGACACCAGGCGCTCACTTATTTCTGCATAGTCTTCCGCACGCGTGTGTGTGCGGGTGACGGCCGGCTCCTGCGTCGGCGGCTTGCCCTCGATGCGCCAGTCGACCTGAATCTGGATGCCTTCGCCTGAATCGCGGGTGCTCATCACGCCGCCGACCTGCACCGGCGCCTCGGCGGGCTGCACCGCGGCCACCACGCCGTAGGACTGCAGCTCGATGGCGAGAGCGGCAGCCACCCGGCGGCCCATTTCGGGCGGCATGTTGCGTGGCGGCCGGATCGCCAGTTCGATCTTGTCCTGCGGCGAGCGGTAGGGGGCCACCCCCGAGTGGTCCGCTTCGAATGGCCGGGGGACCGAGCAGGCCGAGAGAACGAGGCCGCAGAGAAAAATCACAACATGACGCATGTCGCGACGAGTCCGAGCAGGCAACAGAGCATCAGGAGGATCAGGTAAGGCACGTCAGTTCCCGAAGGCGATCGCCGACAGACCCCGGCCATAGTCGCGCACGCCCGAGAGCGTGTTGCGTCGGTAGCTGAAGAAATCCTCGGTGGCGGCCAGCGTGTCGTGGCCGGTGGCGGTCGCTGCGACGCCGGCGCGGGTGATGCGGGCGCGAAGATAGCCCGCGAGATCGAACAGGAAATGACCGGCGCGCGGTGCCGCGCGAAAAAAGGCGGCGTTGCCGTCGTCCTGCGCCAGGAACGGGGCGGGAAATTCGGGGCCGACCTCGTAGGAGTCGCGGCCGATGCAGGGGCCGATGGCTGCGTGCAGGTTCTCGCGCCGCGCGCCCAGTCGTTCCATGGCGGCGATCGTGGCCTCGACGACGCCGTTCAGCGCCCCCTTCCAGCCGGCGTGGGCGGCGCCGATCACGCCGGCGCGGGCGTCGGCCAGCAGGACCGGGGCGCAATCGGCCGCCAGCACCCCCAGCACGACACCGGGGCGGTCGGTCACCAGCGCGTCTGCCTTGGGCGCGCCCGGCGACGTCCAGCGCTCCTGGGCGACGGTCAGCACGTCGGTCGAATGGATCTGGTGGACGGTCAGCAGATCGGTCTCGCCGAGTCCGAACTGCCCGGCCACGCGCCGGCGGTTTTCGCGCACGTTCTCCGGCGCGTCGGCCGAGCCATAGCCGCAGTTGAGCGACGAAAAGAGGCCGGCGCTCACGCCGCCGCGGCGGGTGAAGAAACGGTGCTGCACGCCGTCGAGGTCGGCAAGCGTTGGAGCCTGGATCATGTCGCGTCCGAGGGGGTATCCGAAAAGCCGGCCGGCTGAGCGCTTCTGTCGTCGCCCACGGCCAGAACGCGGAAGAGGGTGCCCATTTGGTCGGGCGTGATCAAGCGCGCGAGTGCCGCGTCGATGGCGCGCGCCTGCTCGGGGCTCGCCTGTCGCTTCAGGGACCGTGCGCGATCGGCTGCTCCCAGGCGACGCAGGAAGTCGCCCTGGCCCACCGGGCCGAAGGCCGGCATCCCCGTGGCGGCGGCGAGGGCCGCGAAGTCGACGTGTGCGCTGAGGTCGGTCTCGCCCGGCCGGTCGAGGATGTCGGCGCCGCGATGGCCGCGCACGGCCTGCAGCGAGCTGCCGAGGGCGGAACTGTCGTAGCCATAGTCGACGATCAGCGCCCAACCGCCGTCTTGGCGCAGGCGCGCGCCGATGGCGCCGGCCAGCGCGCGGCCCGCCTCGGAGAATTCCGCCTCGGCGCCGGGAGCGGCATCGGGAAGGGCTGAGGCAAACGGCGTCAGGCCGGGGGCGAGCGCCAGCCGCAACGTGCCGTCGGGGCCGAGGCCGACCATGCGTTCGCGCCAGCCTTCGGCGGTCCGGTGGAACTGGCGCACGGGGAGCGCATCGAAGAATTCGTTGGCGACCAGCAGCAGCGGTCCGGCGGGCACGTCGTCGAAGCGCTCGTGCCAGGTCGGGGTGAAGCCCGCCAGGGCGGCGCGTTGTGTGGCCCTGAGCGGCGCGCTGGTCTCGACGAGATGGAGGTCGAGCGCCGCATGGAAGCCCGGCACGCCGCGGGTGGCGCGCAGCGCATCGGCCATCAATGTGCCGCGGCCGGGCCCCAGTTCGACCAGCCGGACGGGCGCGGGCCGCCCCATCGCCAGCCAGCGTTCGGCAAGCCACGCGCCCAGAAGTTCGCCGAACATCTGGGAGATTTCCGGCGCCGTGGTGAAGTCGCCTTCGGCGCCCAGGGGCGTCGCGCCGAGGGGCATGGCGCGGCGATAGTAGCCGAGGCGGGGATGGCCCAGCGCCTCGCTCATGAAGTCGGCGATCGAGATGGGCCCGGTGAGCGCGATGCGGCGCGCGATCAGCCGGCCAAGCTCGCTGGTCACGGCCCCTCGATCACGGCAGCAGAGGCCGCCGGTATGCCCGCGCGATCAACCAACCGCCGAAGACGATCATCGGAACCGACAGCAG
>JAUXWB010000361.1 GCA_030684475.1 Reyranella sp.
TGGCACACAGAAGCCTTGACGTAGTGATCGCAAATATCCCCAATGCGCCACCTATTTGCGGTACTCTAAACCGTCATTTACCCCAGATCGGCTGCTCCGCCGCCGCTTGGAGTCTCTGGAGTCTCTGTTGAAGCCGACCGATATCGCGAACCCCGACTATTTCCACAAGGTCGTCGACTGCCAGTGGGCCTGCCCCGCTCACACGCCAGTCCCGGAGTATATCCGGCTGATTGCCCATGGCCGGTACTCCGACGCCTACATGATCAATTGGAAGTCGAACGTCTTCCCGGGAATCCTGGGCCGGACCTGCGACCGACCCTGCGAACCTGCCTGCCGCCGCAGCCGCGTCGAGGACGAGACCCTCGTCAAGGGCAAGAAGGAGCCGGTGGCGATCTGCCGCCTGAAGCGCGTCGCCGCCGACTACAAGGACGACGACGACATCAATTCCAAGATGCCGAAGGCGCCGGAAAAGAACGGCAAGCGCATCGCCTGCGTCGGCGGCGGGCCGGCCTCCCTCACCGTGGCGCGCGACCTCGCAGTGCTGGGCTACGAGATCGTGATCTACGACCAGGATCCCAAGCTCGGCGGCTTCATCCGCACCCAGATCCCGCACTTCCGCCTGCCCGAGTCGGTGATCGATGAAGAGGTGGGCTACATCACCGGCATCGGCAACATCGAGTTTCGCCACAGGCGCGTCGACTCGATGAAGGCTGTCCTGGCGGAGGGCTACGACGCCGTGTTCGTGGGCTCCGGCGCGCCGCGCGGTCGCGACCTCGACGTACCTGGCCGCAAGGAAGCCGCCGCCAACATCCACATCGGCCTCGACTGGCTGTCGTCAGTCTCGTTCGGCCACATCAGCAAGGTCGGCAAGCGCGTCATCGTGCTGGGCGGCGGCAACACCGCCATGGACTGCTGCCGCACCGCCCGCCGCCTGGGTGGCGACGACGTGAAGGTCATCGTCCGTTCCGGCTTCGAGGAAATGAAGGCGTCGCCCTGGGAAAAGGAAGACGCGATGGGCGAGGACATCCCCATCCTCAACATGCTCGTTCCCAAGGAAGTCACGCACAAGAACGGCAAGATTACCGGCGTCATCTTCGAGAAAGTGAAGGCCGAGTACGACGCCAAGGGCCGACGCTCGCTGGTGCCGTCGGGCGAACCCGACGAGCATCACGAATGCGACGACGTCCTGGTCGCGATCGGCCAGGAGAACTCCTTCCCATGGATCGAGAAGGATGCCGGCATCGAGTTCGACAAGTGGGGCCTGCCAAAGCTCAACGAGAAGACCTTCGCCAGCAGCCATCCCAAGGTCTTCTTCGGCGGCGACGCCGCGTTCGGCCCCAAGAACATCATCTGGGCCGCCGCCCACGGCCATGACGCGGCCATCTCCATCCACAAGATGCTGGTCGGCGAGAATCCCGAGGAGCGTCCGGCGCCCGGTGTCAACATTGCCAGCCAGAAGATGGGCATCCACGAGTGGAGCTACGACAACGCGCCGACCATCGACCATCGCCTGAAGGTCCCGCACCGCCCCAAGAAAGAGGCGCTGAAGGACATCATGGCCGAGGTCGAACTGGGCTTCGATCCGCAGCTCGCCTTCAAGGAGGCGCAACGCTGCCTGAACTGCGACGTGCAGACGGTCTTCACCGGCACGCTCTGCATCGAGTGCGACGCCTGCGTCGACATCTGTCCGATGGATTGCATCACCTTCACCGACAACGGCGAGGAAAAGGACCTGCGCACGCGCCTCGTCGCGCCAGCCATGAACCCGACGCAGGACCTCTACATCGGCAACGATCTCAAGACCGGCCGGGTCATGGTCAAGGACGAGGATGTCTGCCTGCATTGCGGGCTGTGTGCCGAGCGCTGCCCGACCGGTGCCTGGGACATGCGCAAGTACTATATGGAAATGACCCAAGCGGAGCACGCATGCCGCAAGCAATAGCCGCCGTTAACGACTTCGTCGTCAAGTTCGCGAACGTCAATGGCTCCGGATCGGCGAGCGCCAACGAACTGTTCGCGCGCGCGATCCTGCGCATGGGCGTGCCCGTCAGCCCGCGCAACATCTTTCCCTCGAACATCCAGGGCCTGCCGACCTGGTACGAGGTCCGCGTCACCGAGAAGGGCCATCTCGGCCGCCGCGGCGGCGTCGACATGATGGTCGCGATGAACCCGCAGACCTGGGCCGAGGACGTGAAGGAGATCGAGCCCGGCGGCTATCTCTTCTACGACAGCACCAAGCCGATGCCGTCGTCGATGTTCCGCGAGGACATCAACATCATCGGCGTGCCGCTGACCGCCATCACCAACGCCACCTACTCCGATGCCCGCCAGCGCCAGCTCTTCAAGAACATCATCTATGTCGGCGCGCTCTCGGTGCTGCTCGACATCGACGACAACGAGATCAAGCGGCTGTTCGGCGAGCAGTTCAAGGGCAAGGAGAAGCTGCTCGATTCCAACGTCAAGGCGCTCAACCTCGGCCGCGACTGGGTCAAGCAGCATGTCGAACCGGACCAGGTGAAGCTCAAGGTCCGCGCCTCCAACAACGTCGGCGACCGCATCTTCGTCGAAGGCAACAATGCCGCCGCCCTGGGTGCGGTCTATGGCGGCGCCACCGTGTGCGCCTGGTATCCGATCACGCCGTCGTCGTCGCTGGCCGAGGCCTTCCAGGCCCATTGCAAGAAGCTGCGCCACGACAAGGACAGCGGCAAGGCCAAGTACGCGATCGTCCAGGCCGAGGACGAACTCGCCTCGATCGGCATCGTGATCGGCGCCGCCTGGAACGGCTCGCGCGCCTTCACCTCGACGTCGGGCCCCGGCATCTCGCTGATGACCGAGTTCATCGGCCTCGCCTCCTTCGCCGAGGTCCCGGCGGTGATCGTGAACGTGCAGCGCGGCGGGCCGTCGACCGGCATGCCGACGCGCACGCAGCAATCCGACCTGCTCTCCTGCGCCTACGCCTCCAACGGCGACACCAAGCACGTCCTCTTGTTCCCCGAGGATCCCAAGGAGTGCTTCGACTTCACCGCCGACGCGCTCGACCTCGCCGACCGCCTGCAGACCCCGGTGTTCGTCATGACCGACCTCGACATCGGCATGAACCATCGCTTGTGCAAGCCCTTCCACTGGGACGAGCAGCGAGTCATCGACCGCGGCAAGGTGATGACGGCGGCCGACCTCGACGCCGGCAAGACCTTCGGCCGCTATCTCGACGTCGACGGCGACGGCATCCCCTTCCGCACCTATCCCAGCACGCACCCGACCAAGGGCGCCTATTTCACCCGTGGCACCACGAAGGACGAATACGCGCGCTACTCCGAGGAGGGTGCGGTCTACGTCCGTAACATGGAGCGGCTGCAGAAGAAGTTCGTCACCGCCGCCCGCATCGCGCCGCAGCCGATCCGCTACTCCTCACCCAAGTCGACGCGCTTCGGCGTCATCTACTTCGGCTCGACCCACCCCTCGATGGTCGAGTCGCTCGAGCAGCTCGAGGCCGGCGGCAACCACGTCAATGCGCTCCGGGTCCGCTCCTTCCCGTTCGCTCAGTCGGTCGAGGATTTCATCCACGAGCACGACCGGGTGTTCATCGTCGAGCAGAACCGCGACGCCCAGCTCCGCACCATGCTGATGAGCGAGTTCGTGCTTGACGGGCGCAAGCTGGTGCCGGTGCTGCACTACGACGGCACGCCGATCACGGCGCGCTTCATCACGGCCGACATCGAGCAGAAGCTCGGCCAACTCAAGGTTGTCTCCTTCGAAAAGGCGGCGTCATGACCTACATCGCCAAGCCCCGGCTGCATCACCCCTCGCTGGTCAAGAACAAGGCCGGCTACACCAGGCGCGACTACGAGGGCGCGGTCTCGACCTTGTGCGCCGGCTGCGGCCACGATTCGATCAGCGCCGCCATCATCCAGGCGAGCTACGAGCTCGACGTGCTGCCGCACCAGATCGCCAAGCTCTCGGGCATCGGCTGCTCGTCCAAGGCGCCGACCTACTTCCTGGGCGCCAGCCACGGCTTCAACACCGTGCACGGCCGCATGCCGTCGGTGATGACCGGCGCCAACCTCGCCAACAAGAACCTGGTCTACATGGGCGTGTCGGGCGACGGCGATTCGGCCTCGATCGGGCTTGGCCAGTTCGCCCACATCATGCGGCGCGGCGTCAACATGACCTACATCGTCATGAACAACGGCGTCTATGGCCTCACCAAGGGCCAGTTCTCGGCCACCGCCGACAAGGGCTCGATCAGCAAGAAGGGCGTGGCCAACTCCGACGAATCGATCGACCTGGTCTCGCTCGCCATCCTGATGGGCGCCACCTTCGTCGGCCGCTCCTTCTCGGGCGACAAGCACCAGCTGGTGCCGCTGATCAAGGCGGCGATGGACCACAAGGGTGCGGCCTTCCTCGACGTCATCAGCCCCTGCGTGGCCTTCAACAACCACCCCGGCTCGACCAAGAGCTACGACTACGTGCGCGAGCACAACGAGGCGCTGAATCGCATCGACTTCATCGAGAGCCGCGACGAAATCACGACCTCGTACGACCCGGGCAGTGTCACCACGGTGCAGCAGCACGACGGCTCGCTGCTCCGCCTGCGCAAGCTCGGCGAGGACTACGACCCTTCCGACAAGGTGGCGGCCATGAAGCGTGTCCAGGAAGGCATGCAGGAGGGCGAGGTCGTGACCGGTCTGCTCTACGTCGATCCGAGCCCGAAGGACCTGCATCACCATCTGAACACGGTCGACGCAGCCCTCAACACGCTGGGCGACGCCGACCTCTGCCCCGGCCCGGCGGCCCTCGACCGCATCAACGCGGGCCTGCGCTGATTCTCCGCTACGCCACCTCCCTGCTGGCCGCGGCTGTCGGCGCCCTGGCCGCCGCGCCGAAGTAGCGGCCGCAATGGACGACACAGCGCAGGGCTTTCGCATCGGCGCCGCCTTTCATTCCTGGGGCACACTGTTCGAGGCAGTCGCGCCCGACACGGTCGATGCCGGCTACGCCAGTACAGAGATCGCCTGCCCCTCGGCCTACGGCTTCGCCACCGTCCATGCCGCGATCACCGCGCCCCGGCCCGACCGGCCGGTCATGGGCCTCACCTATGAACTTGCCGCCGCGGGCCCGTCGGCCAAGGAAGTCTTTGCCCAGCTCGTCATTCGCCTCGGCGCCCCGGCCGGGATCGATCGCGAGGAGGAGAACGCCGGCGACGAGAACGCGGTGGTCCTCCACGCCCAGTGGTCGCGCGGCAACGTCGCCATCGCGCTCTCGCTCTACGGCGCGGTGCGGCCGTCGGAGTTCGGCGACTCTATCGGCGCGCTCTACCTGAACTGGGACGATATCGCCGCGGCGTCGGCGCCTTTCATCGGTGCCTGGCGCGCCGCCAACGAGGAACTGGCGCGGGCCGCCGCGTCGGCGGCAACGCTGCATACTTACTCCGTCGCCTATCCGATCAATCCCCTGCCCGGCCCGCCCTGCCTGCACCATCCGGAGATCCTGGAGACGCCGCCGCCGATCGCGGCGCGTCTCGAGCCCACCGTGTTCGCGCTGTGGAGCGACGCCGCCGGCACGCGCTGGCATCTGTCGACCGCCACCGACAGCATCGTGCTGGGCGGGCCCGGCAGCTCGGCCATCCAGGTGATGAAGATCGCACCGGCGAAGGGCGGCGGCTTCGCCGGGATCGAGGTCGGCCCATGGTCGGTGCGCAGCACCTGGCGCTCTCGCGCCATCGCCGATGCCGCCCGCGAGCTCGAGAAGCTGCCGGGCCTCGCCGTTACTCGGCACGACGGCCACGACGTCTAGGTCGCGCCTATAGGTCGACGCGTTCCTCGGCGATCGTCTTGCGCTCGGCCATGTTGAAGCGGCCCGAATAGATCGGCCGCTCGCCGGTCGTAGGTCCGGGATACTGCACGATCATGATCTCGCCGCCGGTCTCGGTGCGGAACTCGCCCTCGAAATGCGGATCGGGGTGATAGAGCATCGTGCCCGGCGGACAGAGCCTGCCGTCGATGGCGAACTCGCCCTTCAGGATCAGCCAGACCTGGGCGAAGCCGTGATAGTGCTCCGGATGATGCGCGCCGGGCTCCAGGCGCAGGATGCCGGCGTTGGGCTCGGTCGGCCGCTCGGGCCTGGGATGGAACAGCATCTTTCCCGTCTCGCCCGGCCAGCGGATGGTCTCCCACTCGACGTCGTCGAGCTGGCGCACCACGTACGGCAGATGGTCGCGACGCGATGCTTCGCGGGCGGTGCCGAGTGCTGCATTGGCCTGGGCGGTGTCGGGGACGAGCTTGCTCATCTTCCAGTCTCCTTTGTGCGGATCGACGTCGCGAGATGCCACCAGTCGGGCGCGTCCGAGGCCTCGGCGGGCCTGGCCACGGTCATCAGCCCGTGCGCCTGGCCGCGGCCGGCGTTCTCGGCGCGATGCGGCTGCTGGGAGTCGATCAGGATGCCGTCGCCGGGCCCCAGCCGATGCTCGGCGTCGCCGACGAAGAACCGCACCTCGCCCGACAGGACGTAGCAATGCTCCTGGCCGGGATGGGAAACCATCGCCTTCATGCCGTCGCGGCGCGGGAAGACGAGATGGAACACCTCCATCCGGTCGAGCGGCGCGCCGCCGCCGAGATGGCGCCAGCGGTAGCCGGTGGCGGCGACTTCCGCGTGCTTGCCGTCGGCGCGATGCAGCGCCAGGCGCGTCTTGGCCGGCGCGGCATCGCTTGCGAACAGCTCGTGCAGGCCGAGCCCGAGCGCGTCGGCGAGCTGGATCAGGTTGGCGATCGACGCCGCCGCCTGGCCGCGCTCGAGCTTCGACAGGAAGCCCTCGGACACGCCCGCCTTGGCCGCAACCTCGGCCAGCGTCCGCCCGGCGCCGCTGCGCGCATTGCGCAGGCGCCGGCCGATCTCCTCGGTGGCCCGGGCAACCTTGTCCATCGCCCGAGTTTGTCCCGGGACTTGCACATTATGCAAGTCCTCTTTCCTGTGAAGAAAGACTAGGCCGCCGCCTCCATCAGCCGGCCGACCTCGCCCGGCGCGCGCTGCAGCTCGAGGCGCCGTTCGTGCCATTTGCGGAGCGACGGCCGGTGGCCGATCGACACCATGGTCATGCCGGGCAGCTGCCGCTTCAGCGCATCGTAGACTGCCTCCTCGGTGGCTTCGTCGAGCGAGGCCGTGGCCTCGTCGAGGAACAGCCAGTCGGGCTTGAAGACGAGCGCGCGGGCGATCGCGAGCCGCTGCTGCTCGCCGCCCGACAGGATGTTGGTCCAGTGCGTGTCCTCGTCGAGGCGGCCGGCCAGGTGGCCGAGGCGGGCCGTCGTGAGCGCCTCCACGATCTCGCCGTCGCCCGCAGCGGAATGCTCGTCGGGGTATTTCACCGCGTCGCGCAGCGTGCCGATCGGGATGTAGGGCTTCTGCGGCAGGAACAGCACGCGGGCACCCGCCGGCACGTGCACATGGCCGCTGCCGAACGGCCAGATGCCGGCCAGGGCGCGGAACAGCGTGCTCTTGCCCGAGCCGCTCGACCCCGAGATCAGCGTCGAGCGGCCGCGCGGCAACGCGAGCGTCGTGTTGGCAAGCAGAGTCTGGCCGTCGGGCAGGTCGAGCGTCAGCGCCTCGACACCGATGTCGGTCGCGCCCGCCTGCGGCTCAACCGCGATGGCGGCCGCAGGTTTCTTGTCGGATGCCATCTGTAGGCCCTGCAGGCGATCCATCACCGCGCGCAGCTCGGCCACCGCGGTGTAGTTGTTAACGAAGAAGGACAGCGCGGTATAGACCTGCCCGAACGCCGAGGCGGTCTGCATCATGACGCCGAGGGTGATTGCGCCGGCGAAGAAGCGCGGCGCCGTCACCAGGTAGGGAAAGATGATCGCCATCTGGGCGTAGCCCGCCTGGTAGAGCGTGAGCTGCGCCTCGGTGAACAGCACGCGCCAGCCGTTGCGAAAGACGTCGGCGAAACGCATGTTGAGCATGTCCATCTCGCGCTGCTCGCCGTTGTACAAGGCGATGCCCTCGGCATTCTCGCGCACGCGCACCAGGCCGAATCGGAAGTTGGCCTCGTAGCGTTGCTTCATGAAGTTGAGCGAGATCAGCCGGCGTCCCACCAGGTTTGCGAGGACCGTGCCGATGATGGCGTACAACAGGGCGGCAATCGCCATGTACCCCGGTATTTCGATATCGAGGCCGATGAACTTGAGCGACAGCGGGCCCGACAGCTGCCACAGGATGAACAGGAACGAGATCAGCGTCGCCACGGCGCTGATGAAACCCAGGAGCAGCTGCATGGTGTATTCGCCGAGCTGGCGCAGATCCTCGGCGATGCGCTGGTCGGCGTTGTCGATGGTGCGCTCCAGTTCGATGCGGTAGTAGCCGCGGCCGTCGAGCCAGTGCGCCAGGTAGCGGCCCGTCAGCCAGCGCCGCCAGCGCAGGCGCAGATAGGGGCTGACGATGTAGCGCGTCACGGCAGCGGCGATGAACAGCGCGGCCAGCCACGAGAACGTCGTGATCTCGCGCCAGAAGGCCGCCTCGTCCTTCTTCTCGAGCGCGTCGTAGAAGCGCCGGCTCCACTCGTTGAACAGGACTTCGAGGCCCACCGATCCGAGGGTAAGTGCGATGGCGCCGATCAGCAGCGGAATGGCATAGGGCCACTCCTCCGACTTGAAGTACGGATTGACCAGGCGCCACCAATCACCAAGGAACGAGCCCACTCTTTTCATGCGGAAATCCTTTCGGGCGGCACACTGCCCAGACAGGCCACCAATGACAACGGCGCCTGCAGCGGCTATAGCGCCGCGCGATGGAGTTCACCCCGCTCGCCTCCCGACAGGCCGCCGTCGAAATCCTGGTCTCCTGTCTCGACAAGGGCCAGCCGCTCGACGAGGCGCTGGCCCGCCACTCGGGCTTCGCCGGCCTCGACCCGCGCGACCGCGCCTTCGTGCGCCTGCTGCTGGCCACCACGCTGCGGCGGCTGGGCGAGATCGACGTCGTGCTGGCGGCCCTGATCGAGCGGCCGCTGGAGGGACCCAACGCCGCCGGCCGCCAGGTGCTGCGCCTGGGCGCCGCCCAGCTCCTGTTCCTCGGCACCGCGCCGCACGCCGCCGTCGATACCTCGGTGCGGCTGATCGAGGACGCCCATCTGCCGCATCTGAAAGGCCTCGCCAACGCCGTCCTGCGCCGCATCAGCCGCGAGGGCGCCGCGATCCTGGGCGACCGCGATCCCGCCCGCCTCAACACGCCGCAATGGCTGTGGGCGAGCTGGGCCGAGACCTACGGCGAAGAGGCGACGCGCGCCATCGCAGCCGCCCATCTGATCGAAGCGCCACTCGATCTGACGCCGCGCTCGAACACCGATTTCTGGGCCGGCCAGCTCGAGGCCGAGGTGCTGCCGACCGGCACGCTGCGCCGCACCGGCGGCGGCCACATCGCCGAGTTGCCGGGCTTCGCCGAAGGCGCCTGGTGGGTCCAGGACGCCGCCGCCACGCTCCCCGTGCGCCTGCTGGGCGAGGTCGCGGGCAAGCGCGTCGCCGATCTCTGCACCGCCCCCGGCGGCAAGCTCATGCAGCTCTGCGTCGCCGGCGCCAACGTCACTGCCGTCGACATCTCGGCGCGGCGCATGGTCCGGGTCGGCGAGAACCTCGCCCGCGCCGGCCTCACCGCCGAACTGGTCACCGCCGATGCCAGCAAATGGACGGCCTCGGAAAAATTCGACGCCATCCTGCTCGACGCCCCTTGCTCCGGTACCGGCACCTTGCGCCGCCATCCCGACATCGCCTGGCTGAAGGACGAAGAGGACGTGGGCCGTCTCACCCTCACCCAGGACCGCCTGCTGCTGCACGCGGTCGAGCAGCTCAAGCCCGGCGGCATGCTGGTCTATGCCGTCTGCTCGCTGCAGGAGGACGAAGGCCTCGCCCGGATCGAAGCCCTGCTGGCGCGCGACAAGCGGCTGAGCCGCGTCCCCGTCCAGCCCGCCGAACTGCCCGGCCTCGACGCTGCCCTCACCAAGGACGGCGACGTCCGCACCCTGCCCTCGATGTGGCCCGAGCGCGGCGGCCTCGACGGGTTCTATATCGCTCGGCTCTCGCTCTAAACCATCGAGCTCGGCCGGTAGAACGGCTGGTGCTTAGAAGGGTCCATGTAGTTCTGGTAGAACTTGCGGGCGTGCGGCAGCAGCGCGACCGAGAGCTTGCGCCGCTCGACCTCGTCGTCGGCCAGCGCCTTGGTGAGATCGTCGTGCAGCGCTTTTAGCGCCGCGGTGCGGTCGACCTTGGTGAACTTGCCGTCCTTGTAGATCACCTCGCCGTCGCAGATCGTCGTGGTGACCGCCTGCTGCTTGGCGCGCTGGACCACGGCATCCAAGGTCGGCGTCATCTCGTCGAGATAGGGATAGGCCACGCTGTCCCAGTCGATCAGCACCATGTCAGCGCCCTTGCCGACTTCCAGCGTGCCGATGCTGTCGCCGTAGGGCGTCGTTTTGGCCCCACCGACCGTCGCCATGCGCAAAACCTGGGACATGGTGGGCACGTCGGCCTCGACCATGCCGGGCACGCGATGGGCGCGCAGCACCAGCTTCATCTCCTGCAACATGTCGCGATCGTCGTTGATGCCGGCCTCGTCGAGGCCGATGGCGGTGTTGACGCCCATCTTCTCGAAGTGGTTGAGGGCGGCGACCCCCGAGCGCAGCCGGAAGTTGGACGAGCAATTGTGGCAGACGCAGCCGCCGGCCTCGGCCAGACGGCCGATGTCCTTCTCGTTCAGCCACACGCCGTGACCGAGTGTCAGCCGCTTGTTCACCATGCCAAAACGGTCGATGTATTCCAGCGCCGTGCACTTGCCGCGCCGCCAGGCATATTCCTTCTGATAAGCCGTCTCGTTCAGGTGCATGTGCATCGGCGCGTCGTACTTGGCCGAGGCGTCGGAGAGCTTGGTGAGCGCCCCATCCGAGCACCAGTGCAGGTTGGCCGGCGCCAGCTGGATCTTCACCCGTCGTTTGTTGTGATGCTGCGAATGGAACGACTTGAACATGTCCATTGCATCGTCGAGGCTCATCTTGAAGCGGTCGAACCAGCGCTGCATCGGCCCCTTCAGCTCGGCCGGCAGGCTGGCCAGGAACTCCTCGTCGGCCTGGTAGACCAGCCGGTTCTGGTCGCGCACCGCGTAGCAGTAGGACACGCGCATGCCGATGTCTTCGTAGGCGCGGATGGTCTCGGTCGCCCGCTTTTCGACGTCCGGCAGGGTGCCCGGCATCCAGCCCTGGATGTGCTGCACCGTGGTGATGCCCGAGGAGATCATCTCGAAGGCCGAGTAGAGAGTGTCGAGATAGAGATCGAGGTTGCGGATCACCATGCGGGTGATGAACCAGAGTTCCAGCGGCATGTCGGGGGAGCCGAGCTGCACCGGCGTCAGGCCGACATGGTGGTGGCCGTTGACGAAGCCGGGCAGCAGGATCTCCTTGCCCGTGCCCACCACCGGCACGGTCGGATGCTTGGCGTGCAAATCGTCGTAGGTGCCGACGGCCACGATCACGCCGTCCTCCTGCAGGACGGCGCCGTCCTTGACCTCGTTCCAGGTGAAGCGGTCCTTGGTGCCGGTGATGGCGGCGCGGCTGCGGATGAGACTGATGGCCATGCGAGGCTTCTCCTGTGGTGGTCGGCTATTCTGAATGTCAGGCCGGCACGGCGAAAGCTTCCTGCTCGGCAAAGGCGCGGTCGACCTCGTCGCGCAACAGCTCGGTGAGCTGAATGCGCATCGTTTCAGCCTCGCGCGAGAAGAGGTTGCGCGGCCGGGGCAGGTCGATCGGGTAGATCGTCTTGATGCGGCCCGGCCGCGAGGTGAACACCACCACCCGGTCGGCGAGCGCCACAGCCTCGTCGATGTGATGGGTAACGAACAGCACCGAGGCGCCGGAATCGCGCCACACGTCGAGCAGGAATTCCTGCATGCGGGCGCGGGTCTGCACGTCGAGCGCCGCGAAGGGCTCGTCCATCAGCAGCACCTTGGGCCGCATGGCCAGCGCGCGCGCCACCGCCACCCTCTGGCGCATGCCGCCCGAAAGCTCATCCGGCCGCTTGTCCATGGCGGCAATCAGGCCGACCCGCTGCAGCGCCTCGGCGGCGACCGCGCGGCGCTCCTCCTGCGAGGCGCCGCGGATGGCCAAGCCAAAACTCACGTTCTGCCACACCGTCAGCCAGGGAAAGAGCGAGGTCTCCTGGAAGATCAGGCTGCGCTCGGGCGACGGCGTCTCGACCTTGTCGCTGAACGACCAGATCCGGCCCTCGGTCGCGTCCTCGAGGCCGGCGATCAGATAGAGCAAGGTGCTCTTGCCGCAGCCCGAGGGGCCGAGAAAGACCACAAACTCGCCGGGCTTGATGTCGAGATCGATCTCGCGCAGCGCCTCGTGCGCCCGCTTGGTGCCGGCCGCCCAGGTCTTGCCGACGCCGCGGCAGACGACCGCGTCGCGCGACGAAAAGGTCGGTGCGTTTTCAGAGGACACGCAATCTCTCCTCGGTGTCGGGCAACCAGTAGAGGATGCGGCGCTGCGCCTGGCGCAGCAGCCAGTCGAAGGTGAAGCCCAGCACACCGATGACGGCAATGGTGAAGAACACCAGCGACGGGTTGAAGGTGTTGCGCGCCAGCATGATCACCTGGCCCATGCCGTAGCCGACGCCTGTCGACTCCGCGACCAGCACCACCATCCACGCGCCGAATAGGTTCATGCGCAGCACCTGGAGCATGCCGGGCAGGATGGCGGGAACGATGACGCGGCCGTAGATCTGCGGCTTGGAGGCGCCCATGGTGCGCGCCACATTGATCAGGTTGGTGTTGACGGTGTCGATCTGGTTGATGGTCGCCAGCACCATGTGGAAGAACAGTGCAACCACCACCATGAAGATGGCCGGCGCGTTGCCGATGCCGAACAGGAAGATCGCCACCGGCAGCCAGGCGATCGGCGACACCGGCGAGAGCAGCGTGATGGTGGGCAGCACCAGCCGGTCGAAGAAGCGGTAGTAGCGGACCAGTACGCCGACCGCTATCGCCAGCACCGAGGCCAGCACCAGGCCGACGAACACGCGCATCGTGGTGGCGGCGCCGGTGATCAGCACCGATTCGAAGGCCGACGGTCCCTCGGTCATGGACGTACCGACCTGCCAGCGCGTGGCGGTGTTGAAGAACTTGCCCTGCTCTCCGATGTTGTCGAGGAAGATGTGCGGCGGCGGCAGCAGCTTCTCGTCCGCCCAGCCCATCGCCCAGCATAGTTCCCAGAGGCCCGCGAACAGGCTGATCGACAGGCAGGTCCACCAGATCTTGGCCAGCCAGTCGAGTCCCGCCATCGAAGTGAACAGCCGGGACGCAAGCAAGCGGGTTGCCGCCGCCGGGCGGGATGCTCCGGCGGCGGCGCCCGTTTCGCCGTCGCGTGTGACGACGGCCATCAGGCGGACTTGTACTTGAGCTTGCCGTAGAGGTCGGGGTTCTCCTTGATCACCGCCTCGAGCATGGTCCAGTCGATGGCGTCACGGCCGGGCTTCTTCTTGATGTAGCCCATCTCCACGACGCTGTCGGTGCGCTGCAGGATGAAGTCGGTCTGGCTGCGCGCGTCGACCACCGCCGGCTGCTTGCCCTGGGCGATCTTGGCGTTCTCCATCGAGGTCTTGTAGTACTTGCCGACCAGCTCCTTCAGCACCGCCTCGGTCTGGGTCTCGGCGTCGAGCTGGGCCTGCATCATGCCCTTGATGATCGCCTTCAGGCCGGCCGGATTGTCCTT
>JAUXWB010000401.1 GCA_030684475.1 Reyranella sp.
GAGAGTCGTGGTAGACCACCACGTTGATAGGCCGCGTGTGCAAGTGCAGTGATGCATTCAGCTTAGCGGTACTAATAGCTCGATCGGCTTGATTCTCATTCGTTCCGTGCAGCGGTCGACATCCGCTGCCGGCTTTGATCCGCAGCCTTCACCGGCTGCAACCAGCACGGGCTTTCAGATCCTCTTCGCGCTTCGACGACCTGGTGGCACTAGCGAGGGGTGTACACCCGATCCCATTCCGAACTCGGACGTGAAAACTTTCAGCGCCGATGGTACTGTGTCTCAAGGCACGGGAGAGTAGGTCGCTGCCAGGTCTTCCAAGCGCGAAGAGACCTCTTCGGATACGACGATCAACGCGAAAGCACGGATTTGACGCGGGGTGGAGCAGCCCGGTAGCTCGTCAGGCTCATAACCTGAAGGTCGTAGGTTCAAATCCTGCCCCCGCAACCAATTCGGACGAAACCCAGCAACTTCGATGAGTTGCTGGGTTTTGTTTTTTGGGTCAAATCTCGCCTCGACAAAACCAATGTGTTGGGTCGCAGGTTCAAATCACCCCTGCAACCGAAGCTTGCTTCGCCATTGGCCGGGAGAGATCCCGAGATAGCGCCGGAAGGCACGGCTGAACGCTTCCTCCGAGCCGTAGCCGACGGTGGCGGCGATGGCGGCAAGCTTCGCCGGTGTATCCTTCATCAGGTCCGCGGCAAGTTGCATGCGCCACTCGGCCAGGTAACGGATCGGCGGTTGGCCCAGAAGCCTGCGAAACCGCTCGTCGAGCACCGATCGCGACGCCGCCGCGCAGCCTGCGAGTTCCTCGACGGTCCACTGCCGGGCCGGCTCGGCGTGGAGCAGCGCCAAGGCCCGTCCAACGACCGGATCGCTGATGGCGGCGAGCCAGCCGGTGTCGCTCGCGGCGTCTTTCGCTGTAGAGCCGAAGGGCCTCGATGAGCAACAGCTCCGGCATGCGCGTTGTCAGGGGCGCACTGCCGCTGCGCGGATGGCTGCGCTCGTCGAGGGCGTAGTTGATGCATGCCTTTATCATGTCCGCGATCGGGCCAGCGGGCGGTCGCACACGAAACACGGGCGGCAGGCGGCGCATGAAGGAATTGAACAGCAACTCGTCGCATTTGAGGTAGCCGCACACGACGCCGGTCGTCTGGCCGCCACCCTCGAAGCGGCACACCGGCACGCCCTGCCATGGAGGGGGAGGAAGCAGGTCCGCAATCGGGATCGGCTCGGCCTTGTCCGGACGGCTGCCCATGAGATGCCGGTCCGCGTGAGGCAGCACAGCCAGGTCGCCCGGCTCGAGATCGATGCGCTCGCCGCGTGCGCCCACCCAGGCCGCGCCCTCCCTGACAATATGAAACAGGATCAGCCGCTGCGCGCCCGGTGCGAGCAGGTCGACCAAGTCGCGCGACTCGGGCGAATCGAACGTCCAGGGAGCGGAATACTCGCCGCGAAGGAAAACGGCGCCGGACAGTCGGATTCTGGAAAGGACGTCGGACAGGAGATCGGTCCCGTGCGGTCCGCTCGAACGATCCGGGGCTTCGATCAGGCGGTCCGGCGTCGTGGTCATGGCCTTTTTGTGCGGTTCCATCGATCCTCTGCAGGCGAAAAGGTGCAACAGAAAGCCAAGGAAACGCCGCCCGACCGCTGCGGCGACACGGCCGGGGGCGGCGATCCCCTCATTCGTAGCAGAAGGAAATCACGTCATGCCAACATTTGTGATCGAACGGAACATTCCAGGCGCCGACAAGCTGACAGCGGACGAGCTCAGGGGCATCTCGGCCAAGTCGAACGCCGTCGTTGCCGGTCTCGGCGTGCCGTACAAGTGGATCACGAGCTATGTCGCCGGAGACAAGATCTACTGCGTGCACGAGGCGCCGAGCGCCGAAATCGTGCTGAAGCATGCGCGCGAAGGCGGATTCCCGGCAAACAAGGTCACCGAGGTGGCGGCTTTCATGGATCCGTCGACGGCGACCGGTGCCTGAGGCGGAATCGGCACCGATGGTTGACCCTTTGAATGTGTGTGGAGTGTCCTTGAACAAGGGCACCTGCATTCGCAATCGTCGAGTGGAGTGAGAGACGATCGACTCGCCGCTCGACGGCATTCTGCGGCCAGCCTGACGATGGATGCGCCCTGGACCAAGCTCTACCAGGCCAGTGGTTATCGGGTGCCGTCGCCCAAAGCCGCCCTGAACCGGGCGGTTTTTTTGTTGTTGTTCGGCCCCTGCCCCGGATGTGCGGATCGCCGAGTTCATGGCAAAAACGACGTGCTCGGCATGACGATGGCCATCGTCCAGGCACCCCGCATTCCGCGCTCCGCCGGCTACGGCCGCGCCAGCCTGCCAAGAGTGCCGCGTCTCCTGGCGCAAAGCTATGGTCGACCGGGTTAGAACAGGCGTGGCGTAAAGATGCCGTGCAGCGGGTAGGGCACGTGATGTTTCAGCCGGGCGGTGAACAGCGGGCGCGCGGCCAGGTCGCGGGCGTCGAGGCCGACGATGTCGGTCCGGTGATCGGTCGAATTGAACACCATCACGAGGACGACGCCCTCGTCTTCCGCGCCATCTGCCAAAGTCGGGCGGCGGGTCGGAACGAACAGCGGTTCGCCGACATACCCCGCCGGGCCGAAATCATGCGAGGTGACCGTACCGTTCTCGAAGTCGATCCGGGAAATCCGCTGCTGCAGGCCGCGCTCGCACTCGGCTGGATTGCTCGCGATATAGGCGTAGCGATGGCGCTTGCCGGTATGGGCCGGATTGATGGTCGGGAACTCGTTGGCCGTACCCGTGTCGAAGACCCTGCTCTCGACCTTGCCCGTTGCCAGATCGATGCGGAGTCGGGTCAGGGATGCCATGCCGCGGGAGGGCCAGTCGGAGCGCCAGTAGGTGCGGAGCGCCTCGCCGATCGTGCCGTAGTCAGGGTAGCGCGCGAGGTCGAGGACCAGCGTGCCGTCCTCCTCGAAGCCGTTGGCGAAGTGGAACTGGAAGAAGGCGTCGGTCTCGATCCAGCGCGGCCCACCCCGTCCGTCGCCCCGTCCGTCGCGCGGCACCAGCAGGATCCGCGTCGGCCGCGCGCCGTCCCACCGCAGGGCGCCGTCGAAGCTCTTGAAGCCGAGCATGAACTTCAGCGGATGGACCAGGATCGGCCCCAGGCAAAACACCAGGTATCGGGCGGTGAGCACGAAATCGTGGTTCATCACCGGATAGGGCAGCACCACCGGCGGCAACCGCGTCAGGATCCCGCGGTCGATGTGGTAGGGCGTGAGGGTGGTCTTGGCGCCGTAGTCGATGCCGAAGTTGAACAGCTCGCCGGTGTCGGGATCGACCTTGGGATGGGCCGAGAAAGCCTTCAGCACGCCGCCGAAATCCTCGATGCCGCGCGTATCGAGCGTCGCCGGATCCAGCGCGGTCGGCGGGCCGCCTTCCCATAAGGACAGGAGCCGGTCGCCCTGCAGCACGACCGACGTGTTCGACACGTTGGCCGGCTGGCGGAAGGCGTTGCCCAGTGGGCCGAGCGGCCGCATCTTGCCGAAGCCGCGATGGACGATGCGGCCGGCCCTGGTTTCGTCGAGGTAGTTGGCGGTCGCGACGTAGCGGTTGCGGTAGTGGATGCCTGATTCATCGAAGCGGACCTTCGAGATCATGCCGTCGCCGTCGAACCAGTGGGCGAACCACCGGCCGGCGAGCTCGTTGCGTCCCGACCCGTTGCGGAAGAGCGTGCCGCGGAGTGTCGCGGGCACGACGCCGTCGATGTCATCGACGCGGTAGTCGTGCTCGTCCCGCAGGGTCTGGAAGCCGGCGCTCCAGGGATGCTTCACGCGAGCCGGACTATTCGCTGGCAACGGAGGGCGACGGAGCGCCGATGCCGAACTTGTAGGCGAGGCCGGCGCGGATCGTGTGCGTCGACGGTTGAAGGCCGACGCCGCTCAGGATCTGTTGCTGCTGGAACTGGCTGTAGCGGTACTCGAGCCGCGTCGTCCAGCCGCCGGTCACGACCGTCTCGATACCCGGGCCCACCGTCCAGCCGTGGAAGGTGTTGTCCTGCTGCGCGAAGGCGTTGGCGCCACCGACGGACGCCGTCGCGGTCGAGGTGACGTTCTGCCCGGCATAGCCGCCGGCCGCGTAGAGCAGTGTCGACGGTATCGGCAGGTAGCCGACGCGACCCATCACGCTCCACGCCCTGTTGGGGTTCGACGCGATGGTGGCATTGCCGCCGCCGGCCGACAGGCTGGCCGTCGACTGCAGCCCGGCCCAGGTGAAGTCGCCCAGAATGCCGACGAGGCCCTGGGGTGCGAACTGGTAGTCGGCGCCGACGAAGACCGAGCCGAGCAGGCCCTGGCCCCCGCCGGTTATGGACGTGGACGCGCCGCCGAAAGCGGTGGTGACATTGGTGACCGCAACCCCGCCGCCACCGGCCACGCCGCCGTAGACGCCGGTCCAGTTGGTCTTGTCCGGCCGATAGGCAGCGGCCGGCTCGTCGTAGGTCGGCGCGGCGAGGCCACCGAACTTGTAGGAAAGGCCGACACGGGCCGCATGCGTGGACGGCGTGACGTTGATGTTGGTACCCGGGGCCGTCGTCGTCCCGAACTGGCTGTAGCGGTACTCGAGCTTGGCCGACCAGCCGCCCGTCAGCATCGTCTCGAAGCCGGGACCGACGGTCCAGCCGTGCACCGTGTCGTTGCGCGAGAAGCTGGCAACGGCGCCGCCGGCCACCGCCGTTCCGCTGGTGTTGATGTTCTGCCCGGTATAGCCGCCGACGAAGTAGAGCAGCGTCGAGGGGCTGGCCAGAATGCCGGCCCGGCCGAGCACGCTCCAGCCGAGCCCGGTGCTGGTGTTGACCGTCGCGCCGGCGCCCGGCACCTGCGCCGAGGCCGAGGACTGGAAACCGGACCATGTCGCCTCGACCAGGGCGCCGACGAGGGCCTTCGGCAGGATCTGGTAGTCGACGCCGCCGTAGATCGATCCCAGCACGCCGCTGCCGCCCAGGCCGTCGATGCCGAGCGCGGCGCCGCCGGCCGAGGTGTTCACCTTGTTGACCAGGGCGCCGCCGCCGAAAGCCGCGCCGACATAGAAGCCGGTCCAGACGGGTCCGTAGGCCTTGGGCGGGATGGCGACCGGCGTCTGGGCAACGACCGGCGCCGTGAGCACGAGCGATCCGAGCAGGAACAGGCCCTGTCTTTTCAACATCGTCATTTTATGGGGAGACCAATTCGAGGGGAGTTGAACGCCATCACCGCGATGAGTGCCTATCGTAATTGAGAAGCATCATAACACAAGCTGCGGTGTCTTTCCCGGTTGTTGAACGGACGAGAAGTCCGCAGTGGGGCTGTGGTTGTTCGACGAATGCCTAGCGGCAGATGACCGGCACCATGGAGGCGGCGAAGGCGCGAAGGTCCGCGGCCTTGGTGCCCAGCCGCGCGCGAATGGCGATGGAATGCATGATGGCGCCGGCCATGCGCGCGCGGGCGGCGGGTGAGGGGTCGCGCCCCAGATCGCTGGCGGCGAAGGCGCGCTCCAGACTCTTTTCGATCGCCACCAGAAGTTCATTTGCCACAACGGCGATCTTCGGGTGGGTGGGTGATTCGACGGCCGCGGTGCCCACGATCATGCAGCCCGGCCGATGCGGCGGCGCGGTGTAGAGATCAATCGCCAGCTTGTAGACCTTGGTCAGCCGCTGCTCGATCGTGCCGGGACCGGCCAGGACGGCGTCGAGCCCCTCGACGCTCTTCTGCCCATAGAATCGCAGCGTGTGGATGTAGAGCTGCTCCTTGTCGCCGAAGGCGGCATAGAGGCTGGGGCGATTGAGGCGGGCGGCGGCGGCCAGTTCGTCGACCGAGGCGGCGGCGAAGCCCTTTTCCAGGAAGACGGTGCGCACGCGGTCGAGTACCTCGGCGGTAATGAAGGCGCGGGGACGGCCGCGTGACCGTTTCGTTATTTCTGTACCGTTTCGCATAATTATCCTTGACGCCGTCGCTCCTTCATATTTGTGTACCGTATCGCACAAAAAACAGGAGGACGCGATGGAACTCTTCGCTTCACCAATGGCCTGCTCGCTGGCTTCGCATATCACGGCCCTCGAGGCCGGTCTGCCGGTCAAGGTCCGCTTCGTCGAGAACAAGAAGACCGACGATGGCGGCGACTACTACAAGATCTCGGCCAACGGCTACGTGCCGGCGCTGCGGCTGGACGATGGCCAGGTCCTGAACGAGGGGCCGTCGGTCCTGCAGTATCTCGCCGACCGCAAGCCCGAGGCCGGCCTGGCCCCGGCCTGGGGCACGATCGAGCGCTACCAGCTCATCGACACGCTGAACTATCTGTCGACCGAGGTGCACAAGCGCCTCTTCGCCCAGATCTTCGCGCCGTCGAGCCCGGACGCGGCCAAGGCCGCGGCCATGGCGCAGCTCGAGCCGACGATCGGCACCATCGCCAAGCGGCTGGGCGATCGCGAGACCCTGGTGGGAAACAAGTTCACCGTGGCCGACGCCTATCTCGTGACGATGCTCAACTGGGCGGTCTTCCTGAAGGTTGATTTCGCGAAGTGGCCGACCGTCCAGGCCTACCACCAGCGTCATCTGAAGCGGCCGTCGGTCGCCCAGGCGATGGGCGTCGAGATGGCCGAGCGCAAGCGGCGCGCTGCATAGCCGGGTCGCCCCCTTTCCCTATTGACAATATTCCTATCCTCCCCTATATATCCTCTTGGCGAGGGTTTCCGGCCCCAAAGGGCCAAGGGATAGGAGGAAGGGGATGTCATTCTACGATCAAAACCGTCCGTTCGGGGCCCCCCTCGGGACCCCGAACGGGACCCGCGAGGCGCCGCCGGCGGGCGGCCTGAGCTGGTCCGACGCGGTCTATTACAAGCGGATCAACAAGGATGGGTTTCACCCGCCGCCGCATATGCGCGGCATGACCCTGGCCGAACTCGAGGCCAAGGCCCGCGAGGAGACGCGGGAGGTGCGCGAAGCCCAGGAAGCGCGGGAGAGCGCGGCGCGCATCGAGAACGCGCCCAAGGCGATCGAGCGCGCGCTGCTCGACGGCCCTTCCTCGAAGCGGGCCATGCCGGCCCAGCGTGGCTGGCGCCTGCGGGTGCGCTATCTCAACCAGGCGCGCCGCTGCAACACGCTCCGCGAGGCGGCGGCCCGCGTCGGCATCGACGAGAGCACGGCGCGGCGCTGGCGGATCAAGTATCCGAAGTTCGCCGAGCGCCTCGCGGCGATCGTCGAGGAGCGCCATCGGCAGAATGCCGACGATCTCAAGCTGCGCGCTGGCGAGCCGCGCACGCGGCCATTTTTCTTTCGCGGCAAGCAGATCGGCGAGCAGGTGATCCACGACGACCGGGCGCTGATGTTCCTGCTCAAGCTCGAGGACGGCCAGCGCGCCCGCGCCGAGGCGCGCGAGGAACGGCGCGAGCAGCGCGCGCACGAGATCCGCCTGAAGGAGATGGAGATCGAGGCGCGGCGGACGACCGCGAAGCCGGATGCGAAGGCTGTTCCTGAAATGCACGCTTCTGCCGCGCATCCGGTGTCTCCCGCCGAACCCGAATCCGCCACCCTGATCAACGACTTGCCCGCCGTTCCGGCGGACATCGCACCTCCACAGGTCGTGGAGGTGCCGATGACCCCCTCCGGCCCTGCGGGCCACCTCCCCGAAACGGGGGAGGAGAAGAATCGAAATGACGCTAGCTAGCCTTCTTGTTCAGGACGGCGAAGCGGTCCTTGGGGGCCTTCTCGCGGGCCTTGGGCCCGTAGGTGCCCATCTCGATGCGGTGCGGGATGGTCAGCATGTAGTTCTTGAAGGCGCCTTCCATGGCCTGGCGCCAGCCCTGGGCGTCCTGCATCTCGTTGACCGAGGCCTTGGCGAGCTTCAGCGCAAAAGGATCGCGCTCGGCGATCTGCTGGGCGAGCGCCATCGTCTCCTCTTCGAGTTTCGCCCGCGGCACGACGCGATTCACCAGACCGGCCTTCTCGGCGTCGGCGGCGCTGATGAAGGCGCCGGTGAAGAGATACTCCTTGGTCTTGCGCGGGCCGAAGTCCCACGGCATCGAGAAATACTGCACGTGGCTGCCACCCCACTTCACGGCGCGGTCGGCGAACTGGGCATCTTCGCTGGCGACAATGATGTCGCAGGCCGCCGCGATCATCATGCCGCCCATGATGCAGTAGCCCTGGACCTGGGCGATGGTGGGCTTCGGGATATCCCGCCAGCGCATGGTGTTCTCGAAGAACCGCTCGGAGAGGCGCCGGTACTCCTCCTTGAAGCCCTCGACCGGGTTCTTCTTCTGGTCGGCCATCTCCTGTGGGCTGCCGAGATCGTGGCCGGCCGAGAAATGCTTGCCGGCACCGGCCAGGATGATGACCCGCACGGCCTCGTCCTTGGTGGCCTCGATGAAGGCGTCGTCCAGTTCCTCCAGCAGGATGCGGCTCTGCGCGTTCAGGACCTCGGGCCGGTTGGCGGTGATTTTCAGCACCGCACCGGTACGCTCGGTGAGTAAGGTCGAATAGCCGCTCATGCTGCCGCCCTCAGTTCGGGGGCGAGACCGGCGCCCATCAGGTCGACGAAGTTGTCGCAATAGAAACGCTGCTTCTGATGTTCGCTGGTGCCTGCCGATTCCATGGAAGCCTCGAAACGCTTGATCGGGTTGCGGCCGCCCTCGATGTGCGGATAGTCGGACGAGAAGAGGCACACCTCGTCGCCGGAGTTGGCGATGATCCAGCCCGCGTCCTCGTGCGGATAGGGCGTCACGCGGACTTGGCGCTGGATGAATTCGGAGGGCTTGAGCGACATCTTCTGCAGCCGCTCCTCGTTCTTGTAGAAGGCGTTGTGGGCGCTATCCATGTTGCGCATCCAGCCCGGCACCCACGAGGCGCCCTGCTCGATGACGCCGAACTTGAGGCGCGGGAAGCGGTCGAGGACGCGATCGACCACCAGCGCCGTCAGCGCCTTCATCGGCGGATAGGCGATCGCCATGTAGTCGATCGACTTGAAATTGTCGTCGCCGCCATGGAAATCCGGCACCGGCGGCAGGCCGTTGTTGAAATAGGCGTCCTCGAGCAGCTTTCCGCCGCCGCCGACATGGAACACGATCGGCAGGCCGGCCTCCTGGGCGATCGCCCACAGCGGATCGAAGCCGATGTGGCTGGGCGAGTGATCGTCCGGGCAGCGCGACGGGATCATCAGCGCCTTGGCGCCCATCTCGATCGCCTCGCGGGCCGCTTTCGCCGTCTGCTCAAAATCGACCAGCGGGACATAGCCGGTCGGCAGCAGGCGCTTGTCGACCGAGCAGAAATCCACCATGTGCCGCGTGTGCGCGCGGGCCACGGCATAAGTCAGGTCGGCATCGCGGCCGCCTTCGAGCACCGAGGAATAGTTGAGCAGTGCCGTGGTGAACATGAGCTGGCTGGCGAAGCCCAGCAGGTCGACGGAGCGGGGGCGGTCCTGCCTGACGTGCGAGCCGAGCGCATCCCAGTTCTTCCGCAGCATGATCTGCTGGTCGTCGAAGTCTGTCGACGGGCTCGCCTTGAGCCGCGTGCTGTGGAAGCCCTCGCGCCGCGGGAACAGGACGCTGTCGGTCACGGCGGCGCGGAACCTGGCTTCGAGATGATCCTCAAGGAAGCCCGGCGTTTCCATGATGTGGGCGTCGGCGTCGTGAATGACGCGACCGCTGGCGTAAGGCATTGTTCCTCTCCGGCCCGACTTCTTTTGTGCGAGCTTAGCATGACCCCAGACATTTCCTACGCGGTGCGCACCCTGCTCGAGGCGCGGCGCAGCGGACTGCAGGTGGCGCCGCCGTGCGCGCTGCCGGACCGCTCTGCGGTCTACGCCATCCAGGACGAAGTCGCCCGTGCAACCGGGCGGGTTGCGGGCTGGAAGGTGGGCGCGCGTACGCCGACGGCCGAGCCCAACCCCGCGCCGCTGCTGGCTGGTGCACTGGTGCCGTCGCCGGCCACGTTCGACGGCAAGGCGATGCACATGATCGGCGTGGAGATCGAAATCTCCTTCCACATCGTCCGCGACATCGCAGCGCGCACCACGGCGGTGGCGCGCGAGGAGGCGCTGGCCGCCGTGGGCGATGCCTTCGTCGGCATGGAGGTCGTCGACACGCGGCTGGCCAACTTCCAGCAGGTCGATGCGGAATGGCTGCTGGCCGACAACCAGATGAACCACGCCCTGGTCGTGGGCGGGTCGATCAAGAAGTGGCAAGGTCTCGATTGGGCCAACCTGCAGGTGAAGCTCGTGATCGATGGCAAAACCATCGTCGACCAGAAGGGCGGGCTGGGCGCCGTCGATCCGGTGCGCCCGCTTGCCTGGATGATCGACCACGCCGTGCGCCAACGCGGCGGTGTGCGTAAGGGGCAGGCGATCACCACCGGCTCGTGGACGGGCTTGCGCTACTTCCCGCCGGGCACGCGGGCGCGGGGCGAGTTCGTCGGGCTGGGATCGGTCGAGGCGTCGTTCTGATTCTTCGGCCGGGGCCGTAACGACGGGCAGTCGACGGGCGCGATAAGGCGCCATGCAAAATGACTTCTTCGGCTGGCGCGTCGTCGCCGGCGCCTTCGTGCTCGCCGTCTTTGGCTGGGGTCTGGGGTTTTACGGCCCGCCGGTTTATCTCCATGCCGTGCGGGAAGCGCGCCACTGGTCGGTCCTGCTGGTGTCGACGGCCGTCACGCTCCACTTCCTGGTGGGCGCCGTCGTCGTGGCCAACCTGCCGGCGCTCTATCGCCGGTTTGGCCTGCCGCCGGTGACCAAGGCCGGCGCCGTGCTCCTGGCGCTCGGCGTCGTTGGCTGGGCGGTGGCGCGCGATCCCTGGCAGCTTCTGGCGGCCACGTTGCTGAGTGGCGCGGGTTGGGTGGCCATGGGCGCCGCGGCGGTGAATGCGATCATTGCCCCGTGGTTCGTTGCGCGGCGTCCGGCGGCGCTCTCCATGGCCTACAACGGCGCCAGTATCGGCGGCGTGATGTTCTCGCCGTTGTGGGTGGCGGCGATCGCCTGGTTCGGCTTCCCGGCGGCGGCGACAGTGATCGGCCTCGGCATGGTCGTTGCGGTCTGGCTGCTGGCGGATCTGGTGTTTTCACGCACGCCGGAGAACATGGGCCAAGTGCCGGACGGCGGCGCATCCGCAGGACCGGCGACGGCCGCACTCTCGACGGCACATGCGCTGCCCGGTCGTCTCCTCTGGAGGGACTGGCGATTTCTCACCCTGGCGGCCGCGATGGCGTTCGGGCTGTTTGCGCAGATCGGCCTGATCGCCCATCTCTTTTCGCTGCTGGTGCCTACGCTCGGCGAGCAGGCCGCGGGAATCCTGATGGGGTTGGCGACGGTGAGCGCCATCGCTGGCCGGACCTTGGTTGGCTGGTTGATGCCGCCGGGCAGCGACCGTCGGCTGATCGCCTGTGCCAGCCATGTCGTGCAGATCGCCGGATCGATCGCGCTGATCCTGGCCGCCGGCACCGACGTCGCCCTGCTGATCGTGGGTGTGCTGCTGTTCGGGTTCGGCATCGGCAACACCACGTCACTGCCGCCCTTGATCGCCCAGGTCGAATTCAACAAGGCCGATGTCCAGCGGGTCGTGCCGCTGATCGTGGCGATCGGGCAGGGAACCTACGCCTTCGCCCCGGCGGCGTTCGGGGCGCTACGCGCCCTGTCGCCGGCGGAGGCGACATTGGTGTTCGTCGCCGCCGCGATCGTTCAGGCGCTCGCGATCGCGGCGTTCCTCGCGGGACGCCGGCCGACGCACGAGCTTGATGTCGGTTAGTAGTACCAGCCGGGATACGGGTAGCCGCCCCACGGGCCCCAGTCCCAGTCGTTCATCGAGTTGATGTTGGCGGTCATCTGCTGCTCGTCCGCCAGGTTCTTCTGGAAGACGTTCCCCTGATACCGGGCATAGGCCGCCTGGCTGCCGACATACAGGCAGACGCAGACGGTGGGGTCCGGGTAGACGTAGAAGACCTGGCCGTTCTTGATCTCGCGGGAGAACTTGTGCGGCGGCAGGTTCTTGAACGAGGCCTGACGCGCCGGCGTGTTGGCCGGCACGAACTTGAAGCCGGCCGCGGCCATCATGTCTTCCTTGTTGCCGATACTCTGCTGCGTGGTCTGACAGGCGGCGACGGCGGCGCACAGTCCCAGAATCGCAAGAGTTGATCCAACCTTAACCATCGCTTCCTCCTCATTGAGCCGTCCTAGGCGCCCGTCCACTTCGGCGCCCGCTTCTCCAGGAACGCCGCCATGCCTTCGCGGAAATCGGTACTACCGTAAGCCAACCGGATCAGGTCGTCGATGCTCTCGTCGGCGATCCGGGCCTGGAGGCGCCGCAGCGCCTCCTTGGTCACCTGCAGGGTGTGGGGGGCATGGCCCGCGACGGTGCGCGCCACTTCCTCGGCGCGGGCATGAAGGCTCGCCGTATCGGGCAAGACCTCGCTGACCAGGCCGACCGCAAGGGCTGCCGGCGCGTCCATCAGCCTGGCGAGGAAGATCATCTCCTTGACCCGTTGCGGACCGATCAGGGTGGCGAGCCGGGCATAGTTGGACATCGACAGGCAGTTGCCCAGCGTGCGGGAAATGGGGAAGCCGAACTGGGCGCTGGCGGCGGCCAGCCGGAGATCGCAGACGGCGGCGATGGCGGCGCCGCCGCCGGTGCAGAATCCGGCGATGGCGCCGATGGTTGGCACGGCACAACGTTCGATGGCGTCCAAAATGCGATCCATCTTGCGCTCGTAGCCGATGCCGTCCTCGCCACCCTCGAAACTCTTGAACTGGGCGATGTCGGTGCCGGCGGCGAAGGCCTTGTCGCCCGCGCCGGTGACGACCAACGCTTTCACCTCTCCTGTCTTGCCGATGCGGGTACAGATCTCGGCCAGACCTTCGTACATCGCGAAAGTCAGCGCGTTGCGCGCCTGCGGCCGGTTGAAGGTCACCCAGCCGACGTCGCCACGCGTCTCGTAGAGGAGTTCACCGGTCATATTCACACAAACAGACTGAATTGAAGTGGACACCATCATCGTCTATGTCGCGCCACGCCGCAAACAGGCGTAGGCAAGACAGCATGGCATTGGAACGGCTCCTCAAGGGCTTCGCGGATTTCCATCTCGGCTATTATCGGGAGCACCTCGATCTCTTCGAGCGGCTGGCGGCGGAAGGCCAGACGCCGAAGATCCTGATCGTGGCCTGCGCCGATGCACGCGTCGATCCCGGCATTCTGACCCAGACCAAGCCCGGCGAGCTCTTCACTGTGCGCAATGTGGCGGCGATGGTGCCGCCGGCGCAGTTCCCGCCCGATGCGCGCCACCACGGCACGTCGGCGGCCATCGAGTTCGCCGTGCGCGGCCTCGGTGTCGAGCATGTGGTCGTGCTGGGACATGCGCTCTGCGGCGGCATCGGTGCGCTGGTCGATGGTCGCGAGAGCCTCTATGCGGACTACGACTACCTGTCGACCTGGACCAGCATCGCCCAGGACACGCGCGATCTCGTGGTGCGAGAAATGAAGGGTCGTCCGCGCGAGGAGATCGCCCGTGCGGTCGAACAGGCCGCCGTGCTGAACAGCGTCAAGAACCTGATGAGCTTCCGCTGGATCGCAGACAAGGTCGCGGCAGGCACGCTTGTTTTGCACGCTTGGTGGTTCAACATGACCGAAGGGCGGCTCCACGCCTTCAATCCGGCGACGGCGGCATTCGAGCCCGTGTTGGGCGTCAAGGTCGAGCCGACCGTCGTGAGCGGCACCAAGTTGTCATCGATCACGCCGGAGCGCTTCGTCGCCGCGGTCGCAGGCAAGAAGCCCGCCTTCTGAGATCAGCTTGCGAGCGACGCGATCGCGGCGTCGACACCGCCTGGCGCAAACGGCACGCCGGCCGTCTTCATCGCGAGCTCGGTCGTCGCAAGGCAGCCCAGCAGCATCGGCTCGTTGAGGTCGCCCATGTGGCCGATGCGGAAGACCTTGCCCATCAGTGGCCCCAGCCCGCCGCCCAGCGACAGGTTGTAGCGGTCGACGGCGATCTTGCGGAAGCCGTCGGAGCTCACGCCCTCCGGCATCATCACCGCCGTCACCGAATTGGAGAGACGGTCCGGCGTCTGGCCGTAGAGTTGCGGGCCCTTGCCGTCGGCGCCCCAGGCGCGCACGGCGGCACGAGTCGCTTCGCCCAGGCGGGCATGGCGGGCGAATACGCCATCCAGCGTTTCTTCCTCCAGCATCTTCAGCGATTCCTGCAAGCCGAAGAACATGTGCACAGGCGCCGTGCCGATGAACTTCTGCGGCGCGCGGCCGTTCATCAATTCCCAGTTCCAGTAGTGGCGCGGCGCCTTGTTCTTGCGCGACACCTCGATCGCCTTGTTGCTGACACCGGTCAGCGACATGCCGGTCGGCAGCATCAGGCCCTTCTGGCTGCCGCCCACGGTCACGTCGACGCCCCAGGCGTCCATCTTGTATTCCATCGACGCCAGCGAGGAGATGGTGTCGCTGAGCAGAAGTGCGGGATGCTTGGTCTCGTCCATGGCGCGGCGGATGTCGGCCACCGGCAGCACCATGCCGGTCGCGGTCTCGTTGTGGACGGTGAGCACCGCCTTGATCTCGTGCGCCTTGTCCTTGGCCAGCCGCTCGGCGAGCTTCGCAACGTCGGCGCCGGTGCGCCAATCGGCGGCGAAGGTCTCGACCTTGATGCCGAGATTGACCGCCATCTCCGCCCAGCTCAGCGAGAAATAGCCGGTCTCGACGATCAGCACCGTGTCGCCGGCCGAGAACAGGTTGGCGAGGGCGGCTTCCCAGGCACCATGGCCGCTGGCGTTGTACACGTAGAGCGTCTGATCGGTCTTCAGGACCCGCTTCACGCCGGCATGGCAGGCATGCTGGATGGCCAGGAATTCGTCCGACATGAAGTCGAGGACGGGCCGGTCCATGGCGCGCAGGACGCGGTCGGGGATGTTGGTCGGGCCGGGATTGTTGAAGAACTGGCGTCCGCGCGGTTTGGCGTTCACGTATGCACTCCGGTCTGCGAAAGGCGCGAACATTAGGCCCGCGGCACTTGGCGAAGCAAGCGAGGCTTGCGATGCTCTGTCATTAGTTAATGTGAGGGCTCATGACCGCTGTCGCGCCGACCAACTCCGCCATCGTTACCGACTATAAAGCCCGCACGCCGGGCTCCGGCGCCCTGTTCGAGCGCGCCCACAAGGTGCTGCCGAGCGGCATCACCCACGATGCCCGCTATCTCGATCCCTATTCCATCCACGTCGCCAAGGCCAAGGGCGCGCGCAAGTGGGATGTCGATGGCAACGAGTATGTCGATTATTTCGGCGGCCACGGCGCCATGCTGCTGGGTCATTCCCATCCTGCCGTCGTCGAGGCGGTGAAGAAGCAGATGGAGCTCGGTACGCACTACGGCTCGAGCCACGAACTGGAAGTGCGCTGGGCCGAACTCGTCTGCGAGCTGACGCCCTGCGCGGAGAAGGTGCGCTTCACCGCGTCGGGCACCGAGGCCTCGCACATGGCGATCAGGCTGGCGCGCGCCTACACCGGCAAGGACAAGATCGTGCGTTTCATCGGCCACTTCCACGGCTGGCACGACAACGTGACGGCCGGCGCCGGCGCCACCTATGACGGCGGGACGACGCCGGGCGTGCCGCAGGACGTGAGCGCGCTTTCGATCGTGATGCCGAGTGACAATGTCGCTGCTGTCGTGAAGCTGATCGAGGAGCGCGCCGACATCGCCGCCGTCATGTTCGAGCCATCGGGCGCATCGTGGGGCCAGGCGCCGCTGCCGCCGGGCTTTATCCAGGCGGTGCGCGACGCCACCAGGAAGAAGGGCGTCGTCATGCTGATGGACGAGGTCATCACCGGCTATCGCTGGTCCTCGGGCGGGGCGCAGAAGGCGTTCGGCATCATGCCGGATCTCTGCATCCAGGCCAAGATCGTGGCCGGCGGCCTTCCGGGCGGCGCGGTCGCGGGCAAGCGCGAGATTCTCGACCGCATCGATCACGATGCGACCGCGGCGAAGAAGATCGAGAGGATCCTGCATCCGGGCACCTACAACGCCAATCCGCTGTCGGCCGCGGCGGCGGTGACGGCGCTTACGTTGTTGCGCGACGAGGACCTGGCGGAGAAGGCAAACAAGACGGCGGCAGAGCTGCGTAAGGCACTCACCGAGGTGCTGGTGAAGGAGGGCGTGCCGTGGGGCATCTACGGCCAGAGTTCGACCTTCCTGATCTATCCCAACCCGTTCAACGATCCGATCGATCCCGCGACCTTCGATCCGCTCAAGGTGCCCTTCGCCAAGCTCAAGGGCGCGCGCGGCGCGGGTCCACTCACCGGCAAGATCCGCATGGGCCTGATGACGCACGGCGTCGACGTGATGGGTGCGCCCGGCGGCTTCGTGTCGGCGATGCACGGCGGGGCGGAGATCGAGAAGACCGTCCATGCGCTGCGCGAGACCGTGCGGGCGCTCAAGGCCGAACGCGAAGTGAAGGCCGCATAGATGTATGGGATGACCAAAGCCGTCCCGTCTGTCGAGTTCACGCGGCTGCCGGAAAAATTTCGCAAGCCCGGCCGTACGTCGTGGGGCGATGCAAACGCCGTCGGCATGGTGCTCGATTCTTTCCTCGAGGGGCCGAGCTTCGATCGCGCCGGCAATCTCTACGTCACCGATATTCCGTTCGGTCGGGTGTTTCGCATCAGCCCGGCCGGCGAATGGACCCTGGTGACGGAATATGACGGCTGGCCGAACGGGCTGAAAATCCACAAGGACGGCCGCCTCTTCATCACCGACTACAAGCGCGGCGTCGTTCTGCTCGACGCCGCGACCGGCAAGGTGACGCCTCTGATCGAGACGCGGGGATCCGAGAGTTTCAAGGGCGTCAACGACCTGTTCTTTGCCCAGAACGGCGATCTCTATTTCACCGACCAGGGCCAGACCGGCCTGCACGATCCGACTGGCCGCGTCTATCGCTACGACACGGCGGGCAAGCTCACGCTTCTGGTGAACACGGTGCCCAGCCCCAACGGGCTCGTCATGAACAAGTCGGAGACCGTGCTCTATGTCGGGGTGACACGCGGCAACGCGGTGTGGCGCCTGCCGATCATGGCCGACGGCACGGTGAGCAAGGTTGGCCTCTTCATCCAGATGAGCGGCGGCCACGCCGGCCCCGACGGCATGGCGCTGGACGACGAGGGCGGTCTGGTGATCGCCCATCCCAGCACGACGGCCTGGCGCTTCGACCATCTCGGCCGGCCGACGCATCACGTCGATTGCGGTGACGACATCTACTGCACCAACGTGGCGTTCTCGGGCAACGACCTCTATGTCGTGGTCTCGCGCCGCAGCGAGAAAATCGCGGCGGGCACGATCCTCAAAGCTGCGATGCCCGTCGCCGGCAAGAGGATGTTCTCACACACCTAGCGCTTGGCTCTATCGCTTGCCTTTGCCGATGTGGGCGATGGCTTCGATCTCGACCAGGATTTCCGGCGCGGCGAGCGCGCTCACCTCGACCAGGGTCGAGGCCGGGAAGTCGCCGGTGAAGAACTCGCGCCGCGCTGCCCAGACCTTGACGTTGTTTTTGATGTTCGTGACGTAGACCGTGATCTTGACCACATCGGCCATCGTGCCGCCGGCCGCCTCGACCATCCCCTTGATCTTGCCGAAGATCACCTTGGCCTGCTCGTACTCGTCCATGGTGGCCAGTTTCGTGTCATCGATGCCGCGGCAGGTCATGCCCGAGACATAGGCGATGCCGTCGGACACGAGGCAGTTGGACCAGCGCTCGGGCGGCGGCTCGGGGACGGCAGGCGAAGTCACGCGACGGATGCTCATGTGCGTCTCCTCATTTCCTTTTGCCGAGTATACTCATCGCATGAGCGATCCCAAGAAGCTGTTTTCCGCCCTGTTCGAACCCAAACGCATTGCCCTGATCGGCGCGTCAGCCGATCCCGCCAAGACGACGTCGCGGCCGCAGCGCTTTCTGCGCAAGCATGGCTTTACAGGCGAGATCCTGCCCGTGAATCCCTCGCGCAGCGAAATCCTGGGTGAGATGGCCTACAAGCATCTCGATTCGATCCGGGGCGAGATCGATCACGCCTACATCCTGCTGAATGGCGCGGCGGCCGTGGCGGCCCTCGCGGACTGCGGCAAGCGCGGCGTCGAAGTGGCTTCCATCCTGGCCGGCGGCTTCGCCGATGCCGGTGCCGCGGGCGCGTCGCTGCAGGACGATCTTTCGCGCATCGTGGCCGAGACCGGCATCCGCTTGGTCGGGCCGAACAGCATCGGCACGGTGAGCACCCAGCCGCCGATGGTGCTGACGGCCAATGCGGCCTTCGCCATCGACAAGCTGCGCACGGGGCGCTGGGCCGTCGTCAGCCAGAGCGGCAGTCTCATTGGCGCGTTGCTCTCGCGGGCGGATGCGCGCGGCATCGGTTTTTCGCGCCTGATCTCGGTCGGCAACGATGACGATCTCGCCGTCGGCGAGATCGCCGACCTGTTGATCGACGATCCGAAGACGGACGCGAACCTGCTG
>JAUXWB010000371.1 GCA_030684475.1 Reyranella sp.
CAATGTCCGGGAGCGTCGAAGACCGCCGCAACAACAGTTCACGAAGAGCTGAGCAACACATGATCATCGACCGCATAGAACCCATCGCACTCCGGATTCCGGCACCGAAGCGCACCGTGGGCGTGCCGCAGCCGCTGGTGGCCGCCGACATGTGCCTCACCCTCTGTCGCGTGACGACCCGCGACGGCCTGGTGGGCTACGGCGAATGCCTGTCGCTGCGCCCGCCGATGCAGAACGCGCTGTTCGCCACCATCCGCGATGCCATAGCGCCGCACTATCTCGGCCAGCCGGTCGACCGGAAGGAGGCGCTGAACCTCGCGGCGCGCAAGCGCTTCGCGAGCTTCGGCCGCGCCGGCACGGTGATGAACGCGCTCGCGGCCGTCGACATCGCGCTGTGGGATATCGCCGGCAAGGCGTCGGGCCAATCGGTCTCCGCGATGCTGGGCGGCGCCCGGCGCCAACAGGTGCCGGTGATGGCAAGCCTCGACAAGTACGATCACCCCGGCCACGCACGGCAGCGGGTCGAGCAGGCGCTGGCGTCAGGCGTGGCGTCCGTGAAGGTGCACGAGGCCAGCCTCGAGGTGATCGAGGAGGCGCGTCGCGCGATTCCGCCGGCAACGCCCTATGTTGCCGACAGCAACAACGCCCACACCCTGGCCGATATCCGGCGCGACGCGACGCGCTGGGCGGCCCTCGGCCTGCTGTGGTTCGAGGACCCGTTCTGGCCGCCCGAGGATCTGCTCGACTGTCCCGCCCTGCCGGGGGTCGTGATCGGCATGGGCGCCGATTTCGGCTCGGCCGAGCAGATGGCGGTCTACAGCAAGACCCCGGCGATCGGCGTGCTGCAGCCCGACGTCTGCATGCTGGGCGGCCTCTCCGAAGCAAAGCGCGCACTCGCCATGCTCGCGGCCGCAAAGAAGACGGTGGCGCCGCACACGCCGTTCGTCGGACCGGCGGCGCTCGCGTCGCTGCACATGCTGGCCGTCACCGCGGAGGAGGGCTATTTCGCCACTGTCGAGGCCGACGACTCGATGGATCTCTACGGCATCGGCCTCACACGCTGGCAGAAGTCGCTCGACGTGCCGACCGGTCCGGGATTGGGCTTCGATCCCGATCCCGGGTTCCTGCGCCATCATCTTTACGCAACAGGTTGAGTGATGCCTTCGGTGCTGGGGGAGCGGGGTCGTTCAGCCTAAGTGCGTAGCCGCCGCGCCGAATCGTGCAGGTAAAGACGTTCAGCCAGATGGAGTGCGGAGAGTATTTTTTTCTGCCGGGGTCTGCCGCCGCACTTTCATTGGTATCAGTGTCCTTCGCGCCTGCGCTGTTCGAAGAACACGCGAGCGGTCGCAATTGCCATGTTCTCAAAGCTCACAGCGGTCCGCTCGATGTCGAACTCCTTTGCGGTGCGCTCATAGACGAAGTAGGGCTCCAACTCCCTTTCCGTCAGCATGATTGCCCGTCGAGCGTATTTGCCGTTTGCCTGTTTGATTAGTTCTATTTCATCGGCCGAAAATGGCGTCAGTCGGGCAAACACAACATATACATCGTAACGATCTGCAGGAAAGGTATCGGCAACCGCTTTGAGCTTGGCAACGTCATTTGCGGTGATGGGCTTTCGCGTTTTCGCCTCCCCGATAGCGATTTGGATGCGATGATCGCGACCGCGTTCGGCCATCACCACGAAGTCCGTTTCGCAGTCGGGAATGGCAGCATCTTTTGACTTGAGTGTCATCGCTGTGGTGAACACGCCATGGCTCATGCTGTGCATGCGCCCGAGCTGCTGTAGCGTAAGTAGAACTGGAATCGCGCCTTCCTGGTGATCGTCATTGCCGAACAGCCCGGAGCGACGGAAGGCCCAAGCCTTATCGCGAAGCTGTGGCGCAGCGTTGAAGCCGTGGCCGCAATAGTCGCATTCGAGCCGGGATCGGGCGTCGTCGAGCGAGCGCCAGAATTCAAGCTGGCAACTGGGGCAGTCGAATTTCAGACCCGCACGAAAGACGCCCTTTTCCAGCAAGTAAGAAAGCACGGAGCTGTTTTTGAGCTCTGAGCCGACTTTGCGGGGCTCAATGTAGAGCTCCTGATAGTCACTCAGAGGCCGGTCATGCCCTTGTCCTCGAATGATTTGCATTGCTGCGGACCGATCGAACGATTGATGTGGCTTATGGTTCTCAATAAGGGTGCGCACGCCTGCAATTCTGAAGGCCCGGCATCCATCGAGACCCCCCATTTGCCGAATCAATGTCGAGGCGATCAAGCCCGCCTTGCTTGGAGCGGCCTCGATGCCTACTTGGCCGAAGATTTCTATGACGAGTTCGTTCGCATTGAGCGCGTGAAGTGTCTCATGATTGTCGGCAGCCGAAGTGACGATGCCCAGGCTATCGGGCTCGGAGCGGGCGACGTTCCATATAGTATGCGCTTTGCGGCCATAGAATTCGTTGAGCTCGGGAATGAACGGCGTATGCAGCGTCGCTTGTTCGTTTCGGTAAAGTCCGATGCCAGGATTGACCGACAGAACATAGTGCTGTTCATGCGCATCCCGACCCTCCGCGAAGGGCTTGTCGGTCAATGCGAATGAAATGGTCGCCGCTCCGCCGCTTTCGTCTACCGAGGCAAGTGCCGTTCCGTCGCCGAAGTACATAATGGGCGCGCGAACGTTGTGGCCGTTCCAAATTGACTCGTGGACGTCACATTGGATCAACTCACTGTCGCCGAAATCCCGGCTGACATCTTCAATAGGTCGTTCCGCCCGATGCCACAGTGCAATGTGTTGCGGCCCCTGTATTGTTGGTGGCATTTGTTGAATTGTCGCTGTCCAGTGCCGAGCGCCGGCTCCCAGCCGACTCGCGTAAAGCGGATCCAAGAACTTTAGTTGAATACCAGCGGCGCGGAGATTCCAAAAGTTAACAAGATCATCGAAGTTGTTGGCCTCACCCACGTAGAAGCCCGGCCAATCCCTGTGGTTTTGAACAGCGTAGTGTTGTTGCATGTAAGCGCAATTCAAAGTGGCGATCGTTTCTCGTTCAACGCGTGGGACCGGGACTACTCCTTCCCTCTGTATGACGTTGCCAATGCCGAGAAGGCTCGTTTGGACCAGCGCCGCATAGTCCACGCCACATTCTTCGGCCGACGGAAAAGCGCCAAGGGAGCAGAGGAATACATCAGCGAGTGGGTCCGCGTTTTCCCAGTCATAGAAGTCGAGGCCCGGTTGGGCGTTCGGGTTGTTCTTGATGAACTCCTCATAAAGTCGAATGGCAGGATGACTGATGTCTACGATGGCGGGCACCTTGCCGTCCCTCATGGTGCCGACAAAGAGGCCATTAGACATCATTGGCCAAGGCAAATGCTTGTGTGCCGCGAGGAAGGCATCAACAGCAGCGCCCTCCGAAAGTTGAACGAGAGCATCGACACGGAACAGCTTCACCAGCGCGGTGGCAAGCCCGAGGTCGTCGACCGGGAGGATGGGATTGTATCGCCCGCCCCACATCGTGAAGGACAGGCGAGCAGCTCGCCGGAATGCCTCGGTATCGCCCCTTAGAACGCACCAACCTAGACGTAGAGGGCGGTAGCGCAACCGGATCGATAGAGTATTCATAGCTAACCATAATGCTGGGGACTATCAATATGAAGTCGCTGTCCAACAATTGGCGATCAGTACATGAGATGCCCTACGTTTGAAGGTTCACATCAAAAGGATGACTTGCCAGCCCGATAGTCGAATTGGCCGTGTCCACGGCAGACCAACGTCCGCTCTCCGCCAGTAGCATCCGCTTCCCCAGCCTCCGGGCAGGTCGATTTTGTGCCCGGAGCGGACACAAAGAAAGGACCGCTGGCGGATCGAAGTGCTAGCGTTCGCGCCCGCTCCCCGGTTCACGCGGAAATGTCGCTCAGACCATGGAGACAACAGTGACCGTCTTCACACGCCGCCGCGCCGTCGCTCTCGGCCTGAGCGCTGCAGCCCTCCCGTCATCGCTCAGCGCACAGGCCGCCTGGCCGACCGGCCCGGTCACCTTTGTCGTCGGCTGTGCCCCGGGCGGCAGCAACGACATCAACGCGCGCGAACTGGCGGCGCTGATGTCGCCGATCCTTGGCCAGCAGATCATCGTGGACAACAAGGCTGGCGCCAATCGTCGCCACCAACGGCGGCCGCCATCCCACGCGCCTGCTGCACCGCGCTGCACGACTTCAGTGCCCGCCAAGCGCGGCGGCGGGTTGTGTCCGAACCGGGCGGTTTGGGTCGCGAACCGCGGCGCGCGGACCGGTCCGGCTTTAGGCTGCAGAACAAGTACCGGCCCAGGTCGAACAAGTCGTTCTGAGGCGGGGGGCGACTCCCCCGTCCCTGGATCGTGCCCCCGTCCCCCATCCCCCCGTCCCTAGATCGTAATCGCCACCTTGAGCACGCCATCGCGCTGGTGGGCGAAGAGCTCGTAGGCCTCCTCGATCCGGTCGAGCGGAAAGCGGTGCGTGACCATGGGCGCAAGATCGACCCGGCCCGAGGCCACCACGTCCACCAAACGGCGCATGCGCTTTAAAACCAGTCTGGGCTTTCTAAGGCTGCGGCGCACGAGAACTGGCTCTACGCGCTCGGCGTCATCGCGTGGCGGCTGAATGGCAGGGAACAGGTACAGCACATCGGTAGGCGTCGGCTGATTGCGCGGGTCCGAGGCGGGCAGCTCCCAGCGGTGTCTCTGTAGTACGCAGCCACAGCCTGCTAATACCCGATCGCGGCGCCATCGCTGCGCGGATCCGAGCCGCCGACGCGCAGGCCGCTGACCGGGTCCACGGTGATGCCGTGGGCGTGGCCTGCGAGTTCGTTCCAGGCGCCCCAGCGATTGACCATGT
>JAUXWB010000372.1 GCA_030684475.1 Reyranella sp.
CGGCAAGTCGACCCTGCTGCGCTCGATCAACCGCATGAACGACCTCATCGACGGTCTGCGCATCGGCGGCCAGATGAAGATCGACGGCCGCGACATCTACGGGCCCGGCATCGACGTGATCGCGCTCCGAAAGCGGATGGGCATGGTGTTCCAGAAGCCCAATCCGTTTCCGATGACGATCTTCGAGAACGTCATCTATCCTCTTCGAGTTGACGGTGTGAGCGACAAGACGGTGCTGGAAGAGACGGTGGAGCGTTCGCTGCGGGGATCCGCCTTGTGGGAGGAGGTCAAGGACCGCCTGCACGAAAGCGCGCTCGGCATGTCGGGCGGCCAGCAGCAGCGGCTCTGCATCGCGCGGGCCATTGCCGGCGATCCCGAGGTTCTCCTGATGGACGAGCCATGCTCCGCCCTAGATCCGATCGCGACGTCGCGCATCGAGGAGCTGATCGACGAACTCTCCGGTCACTACACGATCGTGATCGTCACCCACAACATGCAGCAGGCGGCGCGAGTCTCGAACAATACCGCTTTCATGTATCTCGGCCGGCTGATCGAGTACGGCGCGACCGAGACGATGTTCACGACACCGAAGGCGGAACGCACCCAAGCCTATATCACCGGGCGTTTCGGCTGAGGCAGTCCGCGCGACGCGGCGGACAACTGAGGAAGGGAATTCGACATGGCGGGCGAACATACGCTGAAGCGGTTCGACGAGGAGCTGGAGCGGCTGAGCGCCACGATCAGCGAAATGGGCGGCTTGGCCGAGAGCCAGCTCGCGCAGTGCCTGGCGGCATTGCATGAGCGCGACACGACGGCAGCAGAGAAGGTGATCGTCGCCGACTCCAGAGTCGACGCGCTCGACGAAGCGGTGCAGGAACAGACGGTCAAGCTGCTGGCGTTGCGCCAGCCCATGGCGGTCGACCTGCGCGTCATCCTGTCGTCGATCAAGATCGCAGCGGCACTGGAGCGCATCGCCGACTACGCCAAGAACACCGCCAAGCGTACCATCGTGCTGACGCAGGGCACGCCGCCGACGGCTGCGGTCGCCGGCATCGAGAGGCTGGGCCGCCTGGTCCGCACGGCGCTGAAAGACGTGCTCGATGCCTTCGCCCAGGGTGATGTCGCCAAGGCGCATGCCGTCTGGGAGCGCGACGAGGAGATCGACCAGGTCTACACCGGCCTGTTCCGCGAGTTGCTGACCTACATGATGGAGGATCCGCGCACGATCACCGCCTGCACGCATCTCCTGTTCATGGCCAAGAACATCGAGCGCGCCGGCGACCATGTCACCAACATCGCCGAGCTGGTGAGCTTCCGCTCGACTGGCCACGGCTTCGAGGAGGCGAGACCTAAGGGCAGCGCCGCCATGTACGCAACGGCCAGCACGCCGTGAGTATGGCCGGGGCCACGACCTCCCGGCGCGACAGCCAGTCATCGTCGATGAAGCCGCATGTGCTGATCGTCGAGGACGAGACGGCGCTGGTCGAGTTGCTGCGCTACAACCTCGAGCAGTCGGGCTTCCGCGTCGGCGTGGCCTACGACGGCGAGGAAGCGCTGGCGTCGGTCCAGGAAGACGTGCCCGACCTCATCCTGCTCGACTGGATGCTGCCCCTGATGTCGGGCATCGAAGTCTGCCGCCAGCTCCGCCGCCTGACCTCGACCGCCAACGTACCGATCATCATGCTGACGGCACGCGGCGAGGAGGGCGATCGCGTGCGCGGCCTCGACGCCGGCGCCGACGACTACGTTTCCAAGCCGTTTTCACCGACCGAGCTGGTGGCGCGCATCCGCGCCGTGCTGCGGCGGATCCGCCCGGCACTGGCCGACGAGGCGCTCAGCTACGCCGACATCGTGATGGATCTGGTGGCCCACCGGGTGACGCGGGCCGGCAAGCCGGTCCATCTCGGCCCCACCGAGTTCCGCCTGCTGCGCCATTTCATGGAGCATCCCGGCCGCGTCTTCTCGCGCGAACAGCTGCTCGATTCGGTGTGGGGCAAGGACGTCTATGTCGAGGCCCGGACCGTCGACGTCCATATCCGCCGCCTGCGCATGGCGCTGAACGGCGAGAGCCAGGCCGACCTGATCCGCACCGTCCGCGCCGCCGGCTACGCCCTGGACTCGACGCCGGGTTGAGCCGGTTTTCCACACCTCAAGTCACGGTTTTGTAGCATCGGGCCCTTAAACGGGGCTGCGCGTTCCCGGCCGGCAACCCCACGCCCCCGCCCGGAACGGGCAGGTTCCCCCGGCGCGGTGACACCCCGACGCCGATTTACTGCCCCTCCTTCCCTCAAGAAGGAGGGGTTTCTTTTTCGAAGCGGCGGCGGACGATGATTGCCAGCACCAGGGCGGGCAGGCCGAGCAGAGCCGTGTAGACGAAGAAGATCGCGTAGCCGCCGAACTTGTAGGTCGAGGAGAACTCCGCCTGCAGCCTGTCGACGATCCAGCCGGAGGAGCCTCCCATCAGCTTGCCGGGCAGCGTCATGATCGAGCTGAACAGTGCGTACTGTGTCGCGGTGTAGGCGGTGTTGGTGAGGCCGGACAGGAAGGCGATGAAGATCGAGCCCGACATGCCGCCGGCCAGATTGTCGACACTGATGGCGATCGTGAGAATCAGCGGGTCGGGCTGGCCGACCCAGGCGAGCCAGGCGAAGGTGAGGTTGCTTGCCGCGATCAGGAAGACCGAGGGCGCGAGCAGGCGCGCGGCGCTCATCCGGAACACCAGGGCGCCGCCCAGCAGCGCCCCCAGGATTGACATCACGAAGCCGTAGATCTTGGAGACGTTGGCGATCTGAGACAGCGAGAAACCCATGTCGATGTAGAAAGGGTTCGCCATCACGCCCATGGCGATATCTGAAAGCCGGAACAGGCCGATGAACAGCAGCAGCACCACCGCCATCCAGCCGTAGCGCGCGAAGAAATCGACGAACGGGCAGACGATGGCGCCATAGATGAAAATCAGGGTCTGGCGCGCCCAGTCGGGCATCGCGCCGAGGCCTGAAGCGAAGGCCGCGACCTTGCCCTCGAACTCGGAAGTGCCGGCAGCGGCGCGACGCTCGGGTTCGGAGATGATGAAGGTGGTGACGATGCCGACCAGGCCGAGTGCTGCCATCGTGCGGTAGGCGGTCGGCCAGGAGACGAACTCGGCGATGTAGAGCGCACCGGCGCCGGCGGCGAGCACGGCGATGCGGTAGCCGAGCTGGTAGGTGGCGGCGGTCGCGCCCTGCAGGCTTTCGTCGGTTGCCTCGATGCGGAAGGCGTCGAGCGCGATATCCTGCGTCGCCGAAGAGAAGGCGACCACCAGGGCAAGGACGACCAGCCACCAGAGATCGACACGCGGGTCGCAGAACGACATGCCGAACAGGCCGAGCCCAATGCCGGCCTGCGCCAGCAGCATCCAGGCGCGGCGACGGCCGAGCCAACGTGTGAGCCAGGGCAGCGGCACTCGATCGACAATCGGCGACCATACGAACTTGAAGGAGTAGGTGATGCCGATCCAGCTGACAAAGCCGATGGCGGTGCGGCTGATGCCGAACTCGCGCAGCCACGCCGAGAGGGTCGAAAACACCAGCAGGAACGGCAACCCGGCCGAGAAGCCGAGGAACAGCAGCGTGACGACGCGCGGATGGGTGTAGGTCGCCAGCGACTCGCGCCAGCTTCGGGTCTGCGCGGGAGCGCTCAAATCAGCGCCTTCAGCGCCTGCTCGGGCCGCGCGCCGACATGGGAAATCACTTCCGCCGCGGCGACGCCGCCCAGCCGGGCGCATTCGGCGAGCGGCCTGCCGTGCGTGAAGCCGAACAGGAAACCCGAGGCGTAGAGATCGCCGGCGCCCGTGGTGTCGACGACCTTGGCCACCGGTGCGGCCGGCACGACATGTGTCTCGCTCCCCTGGATGACGATCGAGCCCTTCTCGCTGCGAGTGAGCGCGGCGATCTTGGCTTCCTTGCGCGTCGCCTCCAGCGCCTCCTCGAACGTCTCGACCTGGTAAAGCGATTTGATCTCGGCCTCGTTGCCGAACAGGATGTCGACCTTGTCGCGGATCAGGGCGCGGAATTCGTCGCGGTAGCGGTGGACGCAGAACGAGTCCGACAAGGTGATCGACACCAGCCGGCCGGCGGCATGGGCGGCGTCAAACGCCTTCAATACGGCCTGCTTGGCAGCCGGTGCATCCCACAGGTAGCCCTCGACATAGGTCACCTGGGCCGAGCCCACGCGCCCGGCGTCGATGTCGGCCGGCCCAAGGCCGGTGCAGGCGCCGAGATAGGTGTTCATGGTGCGCTGCGCGTCGGGCGTCACCAGGATCAGGCAGCGCGCGGTGGCGGGGCCTGCAGTGGCGCTCGGGGTCTCAAACGACACGCCCATGGACTTGAGATCGTGGCCGAACACGGCGCCGAGCTGGTCGTTGCGCACCTTGCCGATATAGGCGCCCTTGCCGCCGAACGAAGCGACGCCCGCCATGGTGTTGCCGCAGGAGCCGCCGGAGACTTCGATGCCGGGCCCCATGGCGGCGTAGAGGGCCTCGGCCCGCGCCTCGTCGATCAGCATCATGCTGCCCTTCACCAGGCCGTGCCTGCCGAGGAACGCCTCGTCGGAACGCGAGATGACATCGACGATGGCGTTGCCGATTCCCAGAACGTCGAAGGCGGCGGATGTCATGAAGTCTCCAGTGTTGTTAGATCGTTACAGAGTGAGCAGGTGCATGCCCGGCTTGGTCTCTTCCAGCAAGGTCACGATCCCGGCGATGGTGAAGGGAACGTCGGTGCGCAGGCTCGCGCGGTCGATGTCGAGCGAACGCAGGCCCATTTCGCACACGATGAAGCGGCAGCCAAGCTCGACGCAGGCCTGCAGCAGCGTTTCGAAGTCGCCGACCTGACTCTGACGGTTGAGCGCGTCGCGGTCCCAATCGTCGAGGACGGGCGGCGGGCCCGTGAGGGCACGGATGCCGCCCATGGTAAAAAAGAGAACGGCGGGCTTGTTGATCGCCAGCGCAGCGGCAGCCAGCGCCAGCGCATAGTGGGCGCTTTCATAGTCGCCCGCGCGCAGGATCACGGAGATGCCGCCTTCGCTCGATGTCATGGAACCCCACACGTCGGGCAATCGGGCCGCTTGGCGATCGCGAGAGTCTCGAAGGAGGCGTTGAGCGCGTCGTAGAGCAGCAGCGTGCCCGACAACGAGCGGCCGATGCCGAGGATCTCCTTCACCACTTCGGTGGCCTGCAGCGCGCCCAAGGTGCCGGCCAGCGCCCCCAGGACGCCCGCCTGGGCGCAGCTCGGCACGGCCTCCTCGGAGGGGGCCGCCGGAAAGATGCAGCGCAGGCAGGGATGGCCGGCGCCTTCGTAGGCCTTGTAGGTCGAGATCTGGCCATCGAAACGAAGTATCGCGGCAGAAACCAGAATCTTCTTGAGGCGATAGCAGACGTCGTTCAGCAGATAGCGCGTGGCGAAGTTGTCGCTGCCGTCGGCCACGATGTCGTAGTTGGCGAGGATCCGCTCGGCATTGTGCGCCGTCAGCCGCTCGTCGTGCGGGCGGACGCGCACTTCCGGATTGATGTCGGCCAACGCCCGCTGCGCGCTCTCCACCTTCGAAACACCGACGTCGGCGGTGCGATGGATGACCTGGCGCTGCAGATTAGAGAGGTCGATCGTGTCGTGATCGATCACACCCAGGGTGCCGATGCCGGCCGCGGCGAGATACTGCAGGAGGGGAGCGCCCAGCCCGCCGGCGCCGACCACCAGCACCCGGGCGGCAATCAGCCGCGCCTGGCCCACGCCGCCGATCTCCGCCAGCACGATGTGACGCGCATAGCGGCGGATCTGCGGCTCGGTGAGGTCGGGCCGCGGCGGCATGGTCCGCTTATAGCATGGGAGCGTGGGACCAATGCTGCTACAGCCAGCCCGATGACCACGACCACGACCCGCCCGACCCTGACCCCGGTGCTGTTGATCCTGCTTGCGTTGCTGTCGGCCTTCACGCCGCTGTCGATCGACATGTACCTGCCGGCGCTGCCGTCGATCGCCGTCGACCTGAAGGGCAGCGCGGGTGACATCCAGCTCACCCTGTCGGCCTTCATGATCGCCTTCGGCTTGGGCCAGATCTTCTATGGTCCGGCCGGCGACCGCTTTGGCCGCCGCCCGGTCATCCTGATCGGCCTCGCCATCTATGTCGTCACCAGCGTCGGCTGCGCCTTCGCGGACGAGGCCGGTCAGCTGGTCGGGCTGCGGTTCCTGCAGGGGCTGGCGGCATGCGGCGGCGTGGTGCTGGCGCGCACGATGGTGCGCGACCTCGCCGAGAAGGACCAGGCCGCCCGCGTCATGTCGTTGATGCATGCCTGCAGTTCGCTCGCGCCCATGCTGGCACCGCTGATCGGGGGACAGATCCTGTGGTTCCTGGGTTGGCGGGCGATCTTCTGGGTGCTGGCCGGGATCGGCGTGGTGGCGCTCGGCGCCGCCTATTGGCGCCTGCCCGAGACTCTGCGGCCGGAATACCGCCAGCCATTGGTGCTGTCGGCGGTGCTAAAGCGCTTCGCCGAACTCTTCCGGCATCGCGCCTTCGTGGGCTACGCGCTCACCGGCTCGTTCCAGTTCGCCGCGCTTTTCTCGTTTCTGTCGGGATCGCCGTTCGTGTTCATCGAGCGCTACGGCGTGGCGCCGCGCGACTTCGGGCTGATCTTCGGCGGCATGGTCGTGTTCATGACCGTGGGCAGCCTTCTCAATGCCAAATTCGCCCCGGTGTTCGGCGCCGGCAGGATTCTCCGCTACGGCGTCATCGTGCCGGCGGTCTCCGGCTCGGCGGCGATGGTGCTGGGCTGGATCGAGGCCCGGACGGGCGCGATCGGCCTGTGGCCTTTCCTGCTCTGCTTCGCGCCGCAGATAGCCGCCATCAGCGTGATCGGGGCCAATTCGATGGCGATGGCGCTGCAGCACTATCCCCACATGGCAGGCACCGCTTCGTCGCTGATGGGGGTAATGACGTTCGGCATCGGCGCCGTCTTCGGCGCGGTGGTCGGCCAGGCGCTGGACGGAACCATCGTGCCGATGACCGCCGCCATGGGCATCGCAGGGATCCTCTGCCTGCTGTCGAACCGCCTGCTGGTGCCGCGCAGCTAGGCACCAGGGCCAAGACCTTGGGAAAGCGGCAGCAGTGCGCTAGAGTCGCACGTGTCGAGGCATCGCCGAGATGGGCCTCGTCATGAAGAGGATCACAGCCGATGGCGATTACCCGGAAAGAGGAAGCGCGGGCGCTGAATGCGGACGAGCGCGAGCTGGTGGAGAAGTCTCACCATCCGGCCCTGCAGGAGCTGTCGGACGAGGCGCTTGCCAGTCTCGTGAAGCTGGTGCGTCAGCGCCGCGAAAAGGCGCGAACGCAGGCCGAACAGCGCCGCCGTGAACTGCGCGGCAAGGCTGCCGCCAGAGGGGCGACGCCGTCGACGGCCGAGGAAGGGTCCAGACTCAAGGTTGCTGTTCTCGCGATGGCGGTGCGACGGCTCAATAGCGAGGTCGAACGCCGCCGGCGGATGAAGGCAAAAGTCTCACTTGTCGCGAATGCAAAGAAGGCGTTGGCGATGAAGCAAAGCAGCGAGAATACCTCGCTTGCCTTCAACAGCCGTCACGCTCACGAGGGCATGCGGAAGGTGGAAAATCCGCGCGCGCAGGATCTGATCCGCCCCATGGAGCGCGGTCGTCTGCGCAAGGCTGCAAGCGTCGCCCAGGCAAAGCGCGACGGTCGCTGACGACCAGAGGGGCGGAAAAGCGCTTGGGGTTGCTGCGCGGTAACTCTCTTGTCAGGCATCGCTGATTCGCAACCGGCCGGACTGCCTGAAGCCGGCATCTCCCCAATGCGGCCGAAGCCTCAAAGGTCCGTGCCCTTGTCCGATCTCCGGCCTCTCTTGAGGGCGACCTTCGACAGGAGATGCGCGCTCACGGGCGCCGTGATGAAGAGGAACAGCGTGATCGCCAGCTCGCGCAGGCTGAGGCCATTGCCTTGCGTGCTGAGATGAACCATCGAACCGATCACCAGGGCGCCAACGCCCAGCGTCGTCGCTTTGGTCGGCCCGTGCAGCCGGGTGAAGAAGTCGGGCAGGCGGGCAAGGCCGATCGACCCGAGCAGCGCGAAGGCGCCGCCGACGAGCACGAAAAGGGAGGTCGTGGCCTCGATCAGCATTTCGCCGCTCATTCGATGATGTCTCCGCTAAGAGCGAACTTGCACAGCGCCGCCGTTCCGACGAAGCCCGTCATGGCGATCAGCAGCGCGACGTCGAAATAGACCGCGTTGCCGAGACTGATGCCGAACAGCATGACGAGCGCGATGGTGTTGATGGCGAGCGTGTCGAGCGCCAGGATGCGATCGGGCAAGTCCGGCCCGCGCACCAGCCGCCACAGGTTGAGCGCCATCGCGGCCGCTATCATGAAAAGGGCCGACGGGATCGCAATGCTCAGCATTGGAACGCCTCCTTGAGTGGGGCCTCGTAGCGGGTCTTGATGGATCGGATGAGAGCCTCGGGGTCCTCGGCATCGAGCGCATGCACGAGGAGCACGCCGCGCTCCCGGTCGATGTCGACCGAAACGGTGCCGGGCGTCATCGACACGATGCTGCCGAGGATGGTCGCGATGAAGTTGTCCTCGAGGTCGAGCGGCACCTCGATGAAGCGAGGATGCAGACGGTCGAGGGGCCCGAGCACGCGCCGCGCGACCTGCCAGTTCGCCACGATGATGTCGAAGAGAACGGTGGCGACGAGTCTCGCCCCCGCGAGGGGGCGTGCGAGCCGCGGGCGATCGGGCCAGAAGCTCTGGGTCAGCCGCGGAAGCAGCAGCCCCAGCAGGGTGCCGAGCAGGACCTGCCCGACGCTGACGCTGCCGGCAAGGCCGAGCCACAGGGCCACGATCACGAGGCTCAGGATCGGCTGCGGCACGAGGCGATAGACCAGCTTCATGGCCGGCGCTCCCGTGCGATGTCGCGCCGCTGGCCGAGTACCGCCGCGACATAGGGCTGGCGCGCGTGAAGCTGGTCGGAGGCGGCCCGGACATAGTCGGAGACCGGCGCTGCCGCGACCGTCAGGAGCGGACTTCCGCCGACCAGCAGGCAGAGTGCCACGGCTCTCCGGCGTGATCCCACGTGGTGCGATCCCCCGCCGGGCGCGGTGGTGGGCACCGCTTCGTTCGTCGGTGCGGCCTCCCAGAAGAGGGCACTGGCGGCGCGGGCCAGGAGCAGCATCGTCACCAGGCCCGACAGGATCAGCGCAATCCAGATGGCGGCGCCCATCTCGTGGAATTGCACGGCGCGCAGGATCATGATCTTGCCGAGGAAGCCCGAAAGCGGCGGCATCCCGCTCGCCGCGACGGCGAGGATGAGGTAGCCGAAGCCGAGCAGAGCGGCGCCCTGCGGCGGGCCGCCCCGCTCGAGCGTATCGCGTTGCCCGCCGCGCGCCGCGGCGATTAGATCGGCGAGAAGGAAGAACGCCGCCGTCACCAGCGTCGTGTGTACGAGATAATAGAGTGCGGCGGCGTCGGCGCCGGCTTCGCCGCCGGCCATGGCGGCGAACAGGGTGCCGGTCGACACCACGACCAGGTTGGCGACCACCGCCGCAAGACGCCGCGCGGCGAGCGCGCCGATGGTGCCCAATGCGATCGTCGCCAGCGCCAGCGGCAGCAGCCACGGCTGCAGCAGGTCGGCGGTGACGGGCGCCGATCCGAAGCCGATGACCGAAACCCGCAGCAGCGCGTAGATGCCGACCTTGGTCATGATCGCAAAGAGCGCCGCGACGGCGGCACTCGTCGCTGCATAAGCGTGCGGCAACCAGAACGACAGCGGCAGCAGGGCGGCCTTGAGGGCGAATACCGCGACGAGGAGCGCGAACGCCGTGCGCACCACGGCATAGTCGCCGTCCGGGAGGCCCGGCAGGACCACTGCCATGTCTGCGAGGTTGAGCGTACCCAGCATGCCGTAGATCAGCCCGAGCGCGACCAGGAAGAGCGCCGAGCCCGTCAGGTTGAGAATCACGTAGGCCAGGCCCGCGCGCACCCGCTCGAGGCCGGCGCCATGCACCATCAGGCCGTAGGACGCCAGCAGCAGGACCTCGAAGAAGACGAACAGGTTGAACAGGTCGCCGGTGAGGAAGGCGCCGTTGAGGCCGGCGATCTGCAGCAGGAACAGGGCATGGAAGTGGCGTCCGGCCGTATCCGTTCCGGCGGTGGCATAGAGCATCGCCGGAACGGCGACCGCCGTCGTGAGGGCGACCATGATCGCCGACAGACGGTCGAGCACGAGCACGATGCCGAACGGCGCCGGCCAGTCGCCCAGCGCGTAGACCGCGATCCCGCCGCCGCCGGCGAGGTCGATCAGCCAGGCGGAAACGGGGATGAGCAGGAGGCCGGCCGCAAGGAACACCGCCCGCGCGAAGCTCGGACCGAGCCGATGCCCCGCCAACACGACGATGGCGGCCACGAACGGGATCACGATCGGCAGGATCGCCGCGTGGTTCATCCGCCGGTCTCCCGTGCATCGACATGGTCGGTACCCGACTCGCCCTTGGCCCTGAGCGCGAGGGCCACGAGATAGGCGGTCATGCCGAAGCTGATGACGATCGCCGTGAGCACGAGTGCCTGCGGCAGGGCATCGGTGTGGCGGTCGGCACCTGGCAGCATCAGGGGTGGGGCGTCGACGGTGAGTCTGCCGCTGATGAAGATCAGCAGATTGACGGCATAGGAAAGCAGCGTCAGGCCCAGGATGACCGAGAAGGTACGCGCCCGCAGCACGAGGAAGATCGCGGCGGCAGTGAGCGTTCCGATCGCAATTGCAAAGAGAAATTCCATGGCGCGCCCTTCGCCTAGCCTGTTTTTGCGGGTGCGACGGTGCCCAGTTCGCGCCGGCTGAGCCCGCCCAGCTCGGACAACACCAGCAGGACGCCGGCCACGACCACGAGATAGACGCCGAGGTCGAACACCATCGCCGAAGCCAGCTCTGTCTTGCCGATCAGCGGCGGATAGACGTAGCCGTGCGCGCTGGTCAGGAACGGCAGGCCGAACAGCCAGCT
>JAUXWB010000376.1 GCA_030684475.1 Reyranella sp.
CCGGCTGCCGGGCTGGATGGTGAGGAAGCTGTCCTCCTTCAGCACGCCGTAGTCGTGCTGGGTGTTGCCGATCCCGACCACGACATCGCCGACGCCCAGCGCCGGATCGATGCCGCCGGCGACGCCGCACAGCATCAGCGCCCGACAGTCGATGCGGTCGAGCAGCAGCGCCGTGGCGATGGCGGCATTGACCTTGCCGGCACCGGATTCGACGAACACCGCGTCGCGGCCGGCGATGCGGCCACGCCAGAAGGGCAGTCCGCCGATCAGGCTCTGCTCGCCCGAAAGGTCGGAGAGATGGGCCAGCTCTTCGGGAAGAGCCGATATGACGCCCAAAAGCCTGTCAGCCATGGTCGAATGGGTTATAAGGTCGCCGCTCCCATGTCCACGACCCTCCCCGACCTCACGACTCTTCGCGACGCCTGCACGATCTTCGCGGGCGATGCCGCCCGCGAGATCATGCGCATCTATGCCGGCGACCTCGGCGAACGCACCAAGGCCGACAAGAGCCCGGTCACCGACGCCGACCACGCGGCGGAGGTCGTCATCGTGGCTGGTTTGCGCGCGCTGACGCCGGGCCTGCCGGTCGTGGCCGAGGAAGAAATGGCGGCGGGCCACGTGCCGAAGATCGACGCCAGTCGACCGGGGGCGCCTTTCTGGCTGGTCGACCCGCTCGACGGCACCAAGGAATTCATCAAGAGGAACGGCGAGTTCACCGTGAACATCGCCCTGATCGAGAACGGCCGGCCGACGCTCGGCATCGTGCTGGCGCCGGCGACCGAGACGCTGTGGCGCGGCGCCTCGGGCCTCGGCGCCGACAAGCGCGAGGGCGGCGGCGCCTTCACCGCCATCACCACGCGGCCGGCACCGCCGCAGGGCCTGACGGCGTGTGCGAGCCGCAGCCATGCCATCTACAGCGACCTCGACATCTGGTTCCGCAACAACAACCTCACCGTTGCCGATCGCGTGCAGGCCGGCTCCTCGCTCAAATTCTGCCTGATCGCCGAGGGCAAGGCCGACATCTATCCGCGCTTCGGCCCGACCAACGAATGGGACACCGCCGCGGGCCAGGGCGTGCTCGAGGCCGCGGGCGGCGAGGTCGTCACCACCGACGGCCGTCCGCTCCTCTACGGCAAGGAGCACTTCTCCAATCCGCATTTCATCGCTCGCAGCAAGGCGGCGCGGTGAAGATTGCCGTGCCCGACGCACAGTCGGTCGCCGAGGCGGCGCGGCTGTTGCGCGACGGCAAGCTCGTCGCCTTCCCGACCGAGACGGTCTACGGCCTGGGCGGCGATGCCACCAACGAGCGCGCGGTCGCGGCGATCTTCGAGGCCAAGGGCCGGCCCGAGTTCAATCCGCTGATCAGCCACGTGCTCGATACTGCCACCGCACAGAAGCTCGTGCGCTGGAACGAAACCGCCGACAGGCTCGCGGCGCGCTTCTGGCCGGGACCGCTCACGCTGGTGCTGCCGCGCAGCCCGGGTTCGCCGATCTCCCTGCTGGCGACGGCCGGACTCGATACCGTGGCCATCCGCGCGCCCTCGCATCCCGTGGCGCAGGCGCTGATCCGGGCCACCGACCGGCCGATCGCCGCGCCGTCGGCCAACAGGAGCGGCGCCATCAGCCCGACACGCGCCGAGCACGTGGTGGAGTCTCTGGGCGAACGCGTGCCTCTGATCCTCGATGGCGGGCCCTGCCTTGTCGGCGTCGAATCGACGGTCCTAGACCTTTCGACCGCAACGCCTACCTTGCTGCGGCCCGGCGGAGCGACGCGCGAGGCGATCGAGGCGGTGATCGGACCCATTGCCGCGAGCGACGCCCTGCCTTCCGGCGACTCGGCGCGCAAGTCGCCCGGCCAGCTCGAAAGCCACTACGCGCCGGCACGGCCGGTGCGGCTGGGTGCCAGCACCGTCGGCGCCGACGAGGGCCTGCTGGCCTTCGGGCCCACGGTGCCGCCAGGCGCGATGCTCACCTACAACCTCAGCCCATCGGGCGATCTTGCCGAAGCGGCAGCCAACCTGTTTGCCCAGATGCGGCTGCTCGACCGGCCGGGCATCGGCCGCATCGCGGTCATGCCCATTCCGGAAACGGGCCTCGGCCTTGCGATCAACGACCGGCTGCGCCGGGCCTCCCAGGGTCATGATGGGGCGGATGACGGCACCGGCCGGCGCCGCTAGTCTGGGGCAAAATCAGAGGAAACAATGCCAGACAACATCGTTGCACCCGTCATTCCGACCGTCCCGGTCACGCCTGCCGTCCTGGAGGCGCTTCGCGCCATCGTGGGCGACAAGGGCCTGATCCTCGACGAGCAGGGCAAGCAGCCCTTCGTGACCGACTGGCGCGGCACGAATATCGGTACCGCCGCCGTGGTGGTCCGGCCGGGCAACACCGAGGAGGTCTCCAAGGTGGTGAAACTCTGCTTCGACAACGGCATCGCCATCGTGCCGCAGGGCGGCAACACCGGCCTGATGGGCGGCGCCACGCCGTGGCCGACGCACTCGGGCATCCTGCTGTCGCTCGGGCGGATGAACCATGTGCTGGACGTCGATCCGGTCGGCTATTCGATGACCGTCGAGGCGGGCTGCGTGCTGCAGACCCTGCAGGAGACGGCGGCCGGCCATGACCGCTTCTTTCCGCTCAGCCTCGGCGCCCAGGGCTCGTGCATGATCGGCGGCAATCTCTCGACCAATGCCGGCGGGGTACAGGTGCTGCGCTACGGCAACGCGCGCAATCTGGTGATGGGCCTCGAGGTCGTGCTGCCGAACGGCGACGTCTGGAACGGCCTGCGTTCGCTCAAGAAGGACAATACCGGCTACGACCTGAAGCATCTGTTCATGGGCGCCGAGGGAACGCTCGGCATCATCACCAAGGCGGTGTTGAAGCTGTGGCCGGCACCTAAGGACGTCTGCACGGCGTGGCTCGCGATTCGCGACCCGCAGGCGGCCATCGAAATCCTGTCGGAAGCGCATGCCGCGTCGGACGACAACGTCGGCTCGTGCGAACTGATGAGCCGGACCTGCACCGACATGGTGCTGCGCCACATTCCCGGCACGCAGGATCCGCTGAAAGCCGACACGCCGTGGTTCCTGCTGCTCGAATGGTCGTCGTCGCGGCCCAAGGCCGAGGGCGCAGAAGGCATGTCGGACAAGATGGAGCAGTTCCTGGGCGAGCAGCTCGAGTCTGGCCGCGTGCTCGACGCCGTGATCGCCCAGAGCGAGGCTCAGTCGCGCAACATGTGGGTCATCCGCGAGTCGGTGGCGCCGGCCTCGCGCGCCGAAGGGCCCGGCCTCAGCTACGACATCTCGGTGTCGATCTCGAAGATACCCGAGTTCATCGAGAAGGGCATCAAGGCGTCACTCGACATCCTGCCCAGCATCCGTCCGTACCCGCTCGGCCATATCGGCGACGGCAACCTGCACTTCTCATTCATGGGACCGAAGGGCATGGACCGCGAGACGCTGAAGCAGTATTCGCCCGCCATCACCCGCGCGGTGAACGACCTCGTCACCTCCATGGCGGGCTCGATCTCGGCCGAGCACGGCATCGGCATCGACAAGATCGACGAGCTGGCGCACTACCGCTCCAGGATCGAGCTCGACACGATGCGCTCGCTGAAGCGCGCACTCGATCCGAAGAACATCATGAACCCCGGCAAGATTCTCCGCCTGTGATGAGCGGGGCTGTGACCGATTTTGTCGAAAAGCTGCGCGCCCTCGTCGGCGACAAGGGCCTGATCACCGACGACGCCGGCAAGCACCCCTATCTCACCGACTGGCGCGACAACTATCTCGGCACCGCGCTCGCCGTGGTGCGGCCCGGCTCGTCCGAGGAGGTCGCGGGTGTCGTAAAGCTTTGCGCCGCCGAAAAGGTGGCGATCGTGCCCCAGGGCGGCAACACCGGCCTGGTCGGCGGTGGCATGCCGCACGAGGACGGTCGCGAGATCGTGCTGTCGCTCACCCGCATGAACCGCATCCTCGAAATCGACGAGATCGGCTACTCGATGACCGTCGAAGCGGGCGTAATCCTGAAGACGATCCAGGAGACGGCGGCCGCGCACGACCGCCTGTTTCCGCTCAGCCTCGCCGCCGAGGGAAGCTGCACGATCGGCGGCAATCTCTCGACCAACGCCGGCGGCGTGCAGGTGCTGCACTACGGCAACACCCGCCATCTGGTGCTTGGCCTGGAAGTCGTGACGCCGAAGGGCGACATCTGGAACGGCCTCCGGGCGCTCAAGAAGGACAATACCGGCTACGACCTGCGCGATCTCTATCTCGGCGCCGAAGGCACCTTGGGCATCATCACCAAGGCGGTGCTGAAGCTGTGGCCCAAGCCCAAGGACGTGGCGACCTCGTGGATCGCCGTGCCCTCGCCCCAGGCCGCCGTCGACCTGCTGAGCGGCGCGCATGCCGCCAGCGAGGACAACGTCACCTCGTGCGAGCTGATGGCCCGGCAAGGCGTCGATTTTGTCCTAAAGCATATTCCCGGCGCGAACGATCCGCTGGCCGAGCGCCACGACTGGTACGTGCTGCTGGAATGGTCTTCCACCCGCGCGCGCCGCGAGGGCGCCAACGAGACCGGCCTCAGGGAAGAGATGGAGACCTATCTCGGCGAGGTCATGGAACAGGGCCTCGTGCTCGATGCCGCCATCGCCCAGAACGAGGCCCAGGGCCGCGCCTTCTGGGCCTTGCGCGAAAACCACTCCGAAGCCCAGAAGCGCGAAGGTCCCTCGATCAAGCACGATATCTCGGTCGCGGTGAGCAAGATCCCTGCCTTCATGACGGAAGGCCTCGCCGCCATGAAGCGCGCGTTGCCCGACTGCCGGCCCGTGCCGTTCGGCCATGTCGGCGACGGCAATCTCCACTTCAACTGCCAGTCGCCGCCGGGCTGGGACAGGAAGCGGTTCAGCGACTACGGCGAGGCGATCAGCGGCGCCGTCTACGATCTCGTGGTCGGCTACGGTGGCTCGATCTCGGCGGAGCACGGCATCGGACGGCTGAAGGTTGACGAGCTGGCGCACTACCGCAGCAGGATCGAGCTCGACACGATGCGTTCGATCAAGCGTGCGCTGGATCCGCAAAACCTCATGAACCCGGGCAAGATCGTTCGCGTCTAGGCGTTCAGCGCGGCGGCGGCTCGTCCTTCTTCTCGACGATCTCGTATTGCACGTCGGTCACCTGGCGCATCTCGCGCGGCGGCGCCTCGGCCGGCGGCGTCCGGCCGAACAGGCCGGCGATCCAGGCCTTGGCCTTGAAGGCCAGGATGGCAACCAGCACGACCGCCGCCACGCCCGCGATCACGGCGAAACCCAAAACGGCCAGCACGATGAAGCCGATCAGGCCGATGATCGCCTGCAGCCACACCCGCGCCGGCAGCCGCGCCAGCATTTCCAGGAACTGCTTGCCGTTCATCCTGCCGTTCATGGCGCCCAGCGCTTCTCGAAGTCCCAGACCTCAGGGAAGCCCATCAGCTCGTGCATGTCGCGATATTGAGGCGCGGCCACGTCGATGCTGGTGCCCTTGTCCTTAAGATGCGACCAGGCAAGCCGCATCGCCTCGGCGGCGACGCTGAAGCCCAGGCCCGGATAGATCGCAAGATCGAAGCCCCACTTCTTCAGCCGCGCCACTTCCACGCGCGGCGTCTTGCCGAACTCGACCATGTTGGCGAGCAACGGCTTGCTGACTTCCTGGCCGATGCGCTCGAGCTCGGCTTCGCTCTCCGGCGACTCGACGAAGATCACGTCGGCGCCCGCCGCCTCGTAAAGAACGGCCCGGCGCAGCGCCTCATCGAGGCCATGCGCGGTGCGCGCATCGGTGCGCGCCACGATCATGGTCTCGTCGTGCCGCCGTGCCTCGACCGCGACCTTGATCTTGAGCACCATCTCCTCGGCCGGCACGACGCGGCGGCCGGGCGTATGGCCGCACTTCTTGGGCATCTCCTGGTCCTCGATCTGGATCGCAGCGACGCCGGCCGCCTCGTAGCCGCGCACCGTGCGGCGGACATTGAGCAGGCCGCCGTAGCCGGTATCGGCGTCGGCGATCAGCGGTGTCGCGGTGATGGAGCAGATCATCTCGGCGCGCCCGACCATGTCGGAATAGGTGGCGAGGCCGGCATCAGGCAGGCCCAGCATCGACGCGGTTGCGCCGTAGCCTGTCATGTAGAGGGCGGGGAAATCCATCTTGTCCGCCACGCGGGCGGATATGCCGTCATAGATCCCGGGCGCCAGGATGAACTCGCCCTTCGCCAGCCGTCCGCGCAACGCGCGCGCCTTCTCGTTTCCAGCCATGTCGGCTCCTCTCGGTAAGTGCTTGAAACTACATCAGCTGCGGGATCAATCTAAGGCGATCGCGTCAGAGATATCGTACAGGAACGGCCGCCGCTGTTCTGCTCGGGGCCAGAGCCGCTGACGGCATCGCCGTCGAACCGCGCCGCCAAGGTCGCGGTCTGCGTCGTGGTCGGCTGGTTTCTCGGAACATAGGTGCGGGAAACGATCACATTAGTCCCGGAGAACCGGAGGCTGATCGACTGGTTCCCCGGGATTCCCGCCCCGGAGCCAGGACGCGTCCACGTCCCACTGCCACCCGCCACCGAAATCTGCAGCGGTACCCTGAAAGGGCCGGCCAGGTTCGATGGCGAGCACTGCATCATGCCCCGCCATACCCCGTCGGGACCAGACATCGGAGCCGCCGCGGCAATTTTTGCAGGCGGTGGCGCCGGTGCCGCGGCGGATCTTGAGGCGGCTTCGGCTTTCGCCTTCTCTTCAATCGCCTTCCGCTTCGCTTCCTCCGCCTTCTTCAGGTCGTCGTCGAACCGTGAAACGGCAGGCGCCGCCTCCTTGAGCAGGGCCTGGTTCTGGGTTCCGTTCAGGAAGCCCGTCTGCGGCAAGCCGCGCGCCTTCTGCCAGGCCGCGATCATCTCGCGGGTGCGCGCACCGAAGGAGCCGTCCGTGCCGCCAGTGGCGAAGCCCAGCGCCGTCAGGGCGACTTGGACGTGCTGACGGTCAATCGTCGTCAGGCGAAGCGCGGCCTCGGCCGCCTCGGCGGCTTTCCTTTCGTCGTCCTCCGCCTTGCGCCTGGCGGTCGCATCGGCCTCTGCCGCCTGACGAGCTTCGTCCTCAAGGCGCTTCTTCTCGGCAAACTCTGCCTCGACCTTGCGCCGCGTCTCCTCCTCGATCTGCCGCCGCTCCGCCTCGTCCGCCGCGGCTTTTTCGCGGGCGGCGGCTTCGGTGCGAAGTCTCGTCAACTCCTCCTGGTCCTGCCGGCGCTTGGCTTCGGCCGCTTCCTGAGCTTCCTGAGCTTTCTGGGCCTCCTGGGCTTTCTGGGCCTCCTGGGCCTCCTGGGCCTCCTGGGCAGCCCTATCGACCGGAGGGGCCACCGGAACCGCCACCATCTTGGGTGACCTATCGTCGACCAAGGCATAGAATCCGCCGCCCAGCACCACCAGAACGGCAGCTACGACCGCGCCGATCCATAGGCCAACGGAGCGCTTTGGCGGGACAGCGGGGCTGGATGCCACGGTCGGCCGCGAGGCTAGGACGGTGGCGCCGTCGCCCTGACGGCCCATCGCCACCGTCGCATGGGCCTCATGCGCCGTCGCCTGACCCAGGATCGGCCGCCAGCCGGCGATCGACTGCGGTCGGTCACCGGCCCGCAGGGACAGCCCGGCATCGAGCCCGATCAGCAGACCCGCCGAGAAGCCCGGTAAGGTCATTTGGCCGAGAGGTTCGTAGGCGTCATCCAGCATGCGGTCGAATGCGCCAGGAGGCGTTTTCCCGGTGATCGCATGGTAGAGCGTAGCCGAGAGACCATAGATGTCGGTCCACGGTCCCTGCTTGGCCGACGTCATCTGCTCAGCGGCGGCATAGCCCGGTGTGAAGATCGCCGTCAGCGCTGTCGTCCGCCCTGCCACTGCCGCGCGCGAGGCCCCAAAGTCGATCAAGGTCGGGTCGCCGGCGGCATTGAGCAGGATATTGGCCGGCTTGATGTCGCGATGCAGAAAGCCTGTGGCGTGCACCTGCTCCAGCCCGTCGAGCAATGGCCACAGGATGCGGTCGACTTCGGCGGATGAGAGCGGCCCCCTCTGCTTCAACCGATGCTCGAGCGTCTCGCCGCTCAACAGCTCCATGACGATGTACGCAGTGCCATTGGCTTCGAGGAAGTCGAAGACCCTGACGATAGCCGGCGCGCGCTGCAGGCTTGCCAGCGTCCGCCCCTCTGCCACGAAGCGCTCACGACCCCAGGAAAAATCCTCCGCAGCGTCGGTCGAGCGCGGCAGCACGGTCGTTCCGTCCTGGCGCACAGCCAGCGCCAGGGGCAAGTACTCCTTGATGGCGACCTCGCGGTCGAGCTGACTGTCGCGGGCACGGTAGGTGATCCCGAAGCCGCCCTGCCCAAGGATGGAGACAATCTCGTAGCGCCCGATCGTCCGCCCCGCCGACAGCGCGACGAAATCAACCGGCGGCGTTCCCGCCCCGCTCAAGGCGGACTGGTCAGGCGCATCGCTCATGAGCCTCCGGCACGCTGCAAAAGGCCTTCAAATTTCTCCCGACAGGGTGGAAGGCCGGCCGCTACCGCGCGCGCCGGCCACCCTGCGCATCACACTGTGACCGGCTTCAGATCGCTGGAACCCGCAGCCTGGCAAAAAGTCGTCGTTTCGGTCGTGGTTTGGCCGTTCTTCGTCGCCGTGAGCTCGATCGGCCGGCAGGTGCTGCCATCGGCTCGGCCCGTCCTGGGACCAACCGGCTTGGCCTGGACAACGGTGGCCGGCGCCGCCGACGACTGGTTGGATGTCTTCTCGACCGTGTAGGTCGTCGGCACATCGGTCTCTGCCACGAAGGCGCTTTGGGTGGCCTGAGCGAGCCGCTGACGTTCCTGGTTGTCCAGCGCCCGGCCGACGAGATTGCCGGCCAAAGCCCCGACGAGGGCGCCGCCCACGATGCCGCCAGCCGAGCCGAAAGCCAAGCCGCCGACGGCGCCGCCGACCGCTGCGCCCATAACCGTTCCCATGGCCTGGTTCGACGGCTTGCCGCTGTCGCTGGTCGTGCAGCCTGTCACGAGACCGAGCGCCGCCACAACGCCGATCAACTTGACGAAGAATCGCGACCGGGTGGCCGCATGGGAACTCGGCATGGCAACTATAGCATTCATCGCGTGCATCTCCGTCGGTATTCAGCGGGCTTCATCATAGACCACAAGTTGAGGTTCTTGCCACGGGCTTCATCCTCGGCGTCGGCATAGGCCCGCGGCGCGTCGCAGGAGGCCAGCACCAGGCCACCGCGGACCAGCGCCAAGGCGAGATCGACCCGATCCGAGTCGGGAATGTCGGCCAGAGGTTCCTTGGCGTCGAGCTTGCTGACCAAGCAGCGATAAAGCGGTGTGCCGTCGGTCAGGCGGTCGGTCTGGCGGCAGCGGAGATTGCGCGGCTTGGCAGCCAAGGCGTTGACCCCGGCCTGGCGGAGGCCAGGCTCATCCACGATATCGACCCCCTGCAGGCGGATCTCGGCGGGATTGTTGCGCAAGGTCAGCAACATCAGTGTCCTGCCGAAGTGGTCAAACTGCCCGGCAACCAGTTCAGCTGCCTTGCGCGCATCCTCCTCGGCCTTGCGCTTGGCCGCTTCCTCGGCGGCGATCTTCTGCTGCGCCTCTTCTTCTGCACGCCGCTTTTCGGCAAGTTCAGCTTCAATCTTGCGGCGCGTCGCCTCCTCGATCTGGCGCTTTGCTGCGGCCTCGGCCTCGGCCTTCTGGCGCGCCTCCTGCTCAGCCTTGAGCTTGGCGTCTTCCTCGGCCTTGCGCTGCTCCGCGGCTTCCTTTTCGGCGCGGAGTTTCTGCGCCTCCTCCTGGAACTTGCGTTTCTCCTCTTCGGCCGCTTCGGCGGCCGCACGCGCCTTGGCCATCTCGGGATCCGGCCCGCGCATGGCCGTCGCGTAATAGCCGCCGCCGAGGGCTGCGATGGCAACTACTGCCAGGGCGATCCAGAGGCCGGTACGGAATCTTGCTGGCGCTGCTGCGGACACCGTCGCCGGCGTCAGCACGGATTGGCGGCCGACGGCCGGTGCCTCCGTCTTGCCGATCAGCAACGTGGCATCGGCAGCCGGTGCCGCGGTCATGCCGAGGATGGGCCGCCAACCGGCGATCGACTGCGGCCGGTCACGGGCGGCTACGGCCAAGCCGGCATCGATCCCGGCCAGGAGGCCCGGCGCAAACCCCTTGGGCATCAGCCGCGCGAGCGGCTCATAGCCGTCGTCCAGCATGCGGTCGAACGCGCTTGGGGGCGTCCTGCCGGCGATCGCGTGATAAAGCGTGGCGGCAAGGCCATAGATGTCGGTCCATGGCCCCTGCTTGGCCGAGGTCATCTGCTCGGCTGCGGCATAACCCGGCGTAAAGATCGCCGTCATCGCCGACGTCCGCCCGACCATCGCCTCACGCGCCGCGCCAAAATCGATCAGGGTCGGATCGCCGGCGGCATTGAGCAGGATATTGGCGGGCTTGATGTCACGGTGCAGGAAGCCTGCGCCATGGACCTGCTCCAGCCCATCGAGCAGCGGCCACAGGATACGGTCGACTTCGTCGGGTGTGAGCGTGCCCTGGCGCTTCAGCCGGTCCTCAAGCGTCTCGCCATTCAGCAGCTCCATGACGATGTAGGCGGTGCCGTTGGCTTCGAGGAAGTCGAATACGTGCACAATGGCCGGCACGCGATGCAGGGTCGCCAGCGTGCGGCCTTCGGTGACGAAGCGATCACGCCCCCAGCCGAAATCGTCGGCCATCTTGGTCGTGCGCGGCAGGACCGTGGCGCCGTCCTGACGCACGGCAAGCGCCGACGGCAGGTACTCCTTGATCGCGACCTCGCGACCGAGCTGAATATCGCGGGCGCGGTAGGTGATGCCGAAGCCGCCCTGGCCGAGAACGGAGACGATCTCGTAGCGTCCGATCGTCTGTCCGGGACGGAGCGCGACGTAGTCGACCTCGGGCACTTCGCCGGGTGGTGGGTTCACAGGATCGGTCATGCCCGGCGCATATCCCTAGACCTGCCGAACCAGCAGCTCGACGTCGCCGATGCGAAGCTTGTTGCCGGCGTGAAGCGCAGCCGTCGTCCCGGCGGTAAGGCTCGTGCCGTTGACCGCCGTACCGTTGGTAGAACCGAGGTCCTCGACCTGCAGAGCTTCCCCCGCGACGCTGAGACGCGCATGGCGGCGCGATACCGTCGCGTGCGCCACGACAAGTTCGCATTGGTCGGCGGAGCGACCGATCACCATGCCCTGCGGCTGAGCCATGAGCTTGTCGAGGGCGACGTCGAAGGCGTGCTTGCGGCCAGCCGAATCAGGCCCCTCGAAACGCAGGGTGATCTGCGGCACCATCCGGGTCGTCGTGCCAACCGGAGCCGGCCGCGCGTGTCGGACATGGAAGATCTGGACGGCGCGGCTCACGTTCTTCATCTGCTGTTCGCCACCGTCGGCGAAGGCATACTCGACCTTGAGTTCGACCAGGTCGCGCACGGCGCGCGATACCGCAATGCCGCCGGGTTCAGCCAGCGCCTGGATCCGCGCGGCGAGATTGACGCCGTCGCCGAAGATGTTCTGGTCCTCGTCGTCAATGATCACTTCGCCCAGGTGAACCCCGATGCGGAACATCATGCGCTGGTCGGCCTGCAGGGCCTCGTTGAAGCGGGCCATCCGCTCCTGAATGTCAATGGCGGCACCGACAGCCGTCACCGCCGAGGCGAACTCCGCCAGCATGGCATCGCCCGCCGTACCGACCAGCCGCCCCTGCGACGCCTCGATCGCCGGTCGCCAGACTTCGATCTGCGCAGATTTCAGATGCCTGAAGGTACGGGTTTCCGCGCCCTCCATCATCCGGGTGAACCCGGCGAGATCGGCGTGGACGATGGCGGCAAGACGTCGTTGCATGATCAATTCAGTTTAGCGGCCAAATCTCGATCGCGCGCGCTTGGGCGAGATACTTGGCAGTTTGGGGCGCCACATCGCCGATCGGCGCCATCCCCGGCCCGGCCGGCTCCAAGGCGACATATTGCCGGGCCTGTGCGCGTACCGTTCGTTCACCCGCCTTAGCCGGCAGGTCGACGCCCAGAACGGCATGGCCGGGCATGACAATGACTGCAAGCTTCCGCCAAGGGACATAGGTCCGCAATACCGCCGCCAGCGCGACCGTTTTGCTGTCGCAGTCGCCCCTGTTCTGTGCCAGCAGGGCTGGCCCCGGCAGGAAATCGCCGCCACGTCGTCCCCCGTCTCCCAACGCGGCATAAGGCACCTGTTGGAAAAAGGCGAGCGCCAAGTTGACCCGGGCGCGGTCGTCGGCGGCAACGCCCGCCGTTGCCCCGAGGGCCTCGGCAACAGTACGCATCGGTTCCTGCAGGGCGCGGGTGGCGGCGACAAAGTCGACCATGATGCGACCCTCGTCGAGCCGCTGCCGTAGATGCCGGGCGAGATAGGCCTTCTGCGACCGCACGAATCGCTCGTTGAGGGCCTTGATCAGGGTTTCCTGGGACGCAAGATCGCCTGCCCGCACAGTCCAGCTTAGACGATCGCCCGTCCGGCGAACCTCGATGCGGGCCCCATTGCCGAACCGCGCCGTCTCGTCACGCAGATTGGCCGCGATGTCGTCCCACATGCCGTCGAGGCTGAAGTCCTTGAACGAGGCTTCGGCGTCCCTGATGTCCTGCCTAGCGAGTGTGAAGGCCGTCACTTGCTCGCGACGATCGAGATCGCGCCAGCGATAGCTCAGGCGCTCGTCACCACTGCGCGTCACGCGCGAGAAGTCGAGCTGTTGTGCCTCGGCGACACCACCCCACAGGATCGACAGGACGAGGGCAAGCCGGCCCACTCCCATGTCAGCGTCCCTTGAAAGCCGGCGTGCGACGCTCACGCAGCGCCGCCAAGCCCTCCTGTAGATCTTCCGAACCGGCGCAGGCCTGCGCGCTGCTGCGGATCGACGACAGATCGGGCGCTGCCTGGGCGAACTGCTCGATCGCGCGCTTCATGCCCGCCATGGACAGCGGCGCCAGCGAGGAGAGCTTGGCGGCTTTCTCGTCGACTTTATCCTTGAATTCGGCGCGTTCCACCAGCCAGTCGAGATAACCCACGGCCAGCAGTTCCGTGTCGGAGAAATCCTCCGACAGCAGGAAGGCGCGCTTGGCAAAGCTCGGACTGACCTTCTGGGTGTAGCGGCGGAGGCCGCCCGGATAATAGTGCAGACCGAAGCGGGCCGCCGGCATGAAGAACTTCATGCCCCTGACGCCGAGGCGAAAATCACAGGCGAGCGCCAGGTCGGTGGCCCCGCCATAGACCCCGCCGTTCAGCGCGCAGAGGGTCGGCATGCGCATCGCCTCGAGGCGATCCATGACCTTCTCGAAGCTGTCGTCGTTGGTGGACTGGGAGTGGCGCTCGCTGGCCGAGATCGAGCCGAGGTCGTAGCCCGAGCAGAAGGTCTTCTCCCCTGCCCCCGTGATCACGGTGACACGCACGGCGGGATCGGCATCGGCCTTCTCGATTGCTGCGCGCAACGCCTTGAGGCCAGCGGGATCGAGCCGGTTGTGCTTCGCGGGATCGTTGAGGGTGATGGTAGCCCGGGGGCCGACTATTTCTAGAACGACTGGGGCAAGCTGAACGGTGTCGGTCATGTTGCCGCCAAGGTACCTGAGCCGGTCGCCAAAAGCGACGGGGCGCGGCATATTGCGGCCCGGAGGAAAACACATGACCTACACCGCCCCACTCGCCGACATGCGTTTCGCGCTACGCGAAGTGGCCGGTCTGGCGCGCGTTTCGACGCTGCCGGGTTACGAACACGCCACCGACGACACAGTCGACGCGGTGCTGGAGGAAGCCGCCAAGCTTGCCGGCAATGGCCTGGCGCCACTCAACCGTGACGGCGACAAGGTCGGTGCCAAGCTGGAGAACGGCGTCGTCCGCACCGCACCTGGCTTCGCCGGCATCTATCGGGAATTCGTCGCCGGTGGCTGGAACTCGCTCCCCTTCGACCCCGAATTTGGCGGCCAGGGGATGCCGTGGTTGCTTGCGACCTCGGTGCAGGAGATGTGGCAGGCGGCCAACATGGGCTTCGGCCTGGTGCTGCTGCTGAACCAGGGCGCGATCGACGCCATCTATCATCACGGCTCGCCCGAGCAACGGACTGCCTACCTGCCGAAGATGATCTCCGGCGAGTGGACCGGCACCATGAACCTGACCGAGCCGCAGGCCGGCTCCGATCTCGGCCAGCTCAAAAGCCGGGCTATCCGCAACGGCGACCACTACCTCGTGACCGGCCAGAAGATCTTCATTACCTACGGCGAGCACGACATGGCCGAGAACATCGTGCACCTGGTGCTGGCCCGCACGCCCGATGCGCCGGCCGGGGTGCGCGGCATTTCGCTGTTCATCGTACCGAAATTCCTGCTCGGCGCCGACGGTGCGCCCGGCAAGCGCAACGATCTGCGCTGCGTGTCCCTCGAACACAAGCTCGGCATCCATGCCAGCCCGACCTGCGTGATGTCGTTCGGCGACGATGGCGGCGCGGCGGGCTACCTGGTCGGCGAGGAGGGCCGCGGCCTTTCCTACATGTTCACCATGATGAACAACGCCCGGCTCTCGGTCGGCATCCAGGGCCTGGCCATCGCCGAGCGCGCCTATCAGCAGGCTGCCGCCTTTGCCCGGACGCGCGTGCAATCGAAGGACGACGGCAGCCCCAAGCCTGAATCGGTGGCGATCGTCCACCATGCCGACGTGCGCCGCATGCTGATGACCATGCGCGCCCAGATCGAGGCAATGCGTTCGCTCGGCTACTACACAGCAGCCGGCATCGATAGCGCCTTGAAGCACCCCGACAAGGAGATTGCCCGCAAGACGCAGGACCGGGTCGACCTACTGATCCCCATCGTCAAAGCCTGGTTCACCGACCTCGGCAACGAGATCGCCTCGACCGGCGTGCAGATCCATGGCGGCATGGGCTTCATCGAGGAGACGGGCGCGGCGCAGCATCTGCGCGATGCCCGCATCCTGCCGATCTACGAAGGCACCAACGGCATCCAGGCACGCGACCTGGTGGGCCGCAAGGTGGCCAAGGACGGCGGCGAAGCCATGCTGGCGCTGGTGGCCGAGATGCGTGGCCTGGCCGAGGAGATGAAGGTCGCCCCCGGCGACGATCTGGCGGCGATCCGTGCCAGCGTGCTCGCCTCGGCGGATGCCCTGGAAGACGCCACCAAGTGGGTAGCCCAGTCGGTCAAGGCGGATCTGGTGACGGCGCTGGCAGGCTCGGTGCCGTTCCTGCGGCTGGCTGGCACGGCGCTCGGCGGCTGGCTGTTGGCGCGGAGCGCCCTGGTCGCCCAGACCAGGCTCGCCACGCGCGATGGCGATCCCGCCTTCCTCGAGGCCAAGCTGATCACGTCGCGCTTCTATGCCGAGGTCGTCCTACCGCCGGCGCTGGCCCAACTCGGCCCGCTCAAGGCCGCCGGACGGACAGTGTTCGCGCTCAAAGAGGACCAGTTCTGAGCGCCAGTCCGATGGATGGCCTGATCGAGCTGCCGCCTGATGAGGCCCGGGCCTTCGCCGGGGGTTTCGACCTAGCGGCGCTGGATCGTGCCTTCCTCGACGATCCCTTCCCCTACTATCACGCGTTGCGCCGCTTCGCGCCGCTGAAGCGCCTGCCCGACGGCAGCGTATTTCTTTCGCGCTATACCGACGTGGCGGTCTGCTACCGCGACGCCCGGATGAGTTCCGACAAGAAGGCCGAGTTCGGCCCCAAGTTCGGCATCGGCACGCCGCTTTACCGCCATCACACGACCAGCCTGGTATTCAACGACCCGCCATTGCACACGCGGGTGCGCAAGCTCCTGGCCGCCGCCTTTACGCCGCGCGCCCTGGCAGCGATGCAGCCACGGATCGAGGCGGTGGTCGACGGACTCATCGCCCAGCACGTCGACCACGGACGCATGGACCTGATCGAGGACTTCGCCTTCCGGCTTCCCGTCGAGGTGATCTGCGACATGCTCGGAGTGCCAGCCGGCGAACGCGCGCCTTTCCGCCGCTATTCGCTGGCCATCCTGGGGGCGCTGGAGCCGGTCGCCGGGCCGGAGCGGCAGACCGCCGGCAACGCGGCAGTGGCCGAGTTCTCGGCCTATCTCGACGATCTCGTCGCCGAGCGACGCAAACGGCCGGCCGACGACCTCGATGTCCTGGGCGTTCTGATACACGGCGAGGTCGATGGCGAGCGGCTCAGCCACGACGAGCTGGTGCAGAACTGCATCTTCCTCCTGAACGCCGGCCACGAGACCACGACCAACCTGATCGGCAACACGGTCGATGCGCTCCTGCGCTTTCCTGACGAGCTA
>JAUXWB010000378.1 GCA_030684475.1 Reyranella sp.
AGAGCCGGGTAAGGGTCGGGCGCGCCATGTCGAAGCTCGCATCATAGATTACGACGATGTTCCTGACCTGGGACAGCCGGATCACCGTCTCGACCTGCATGTCGCCGCCGGTGCGCGGCGGCACGTTGTAGAGCAGGATGGGGATGTCGACGGCTTCGGCCACCGCCTTGAAATGCTGGAACAGGCCTTCCTGGGTCGGCGTGTTGTAGTAGGGCACGACCAGCATGGCGGCGTCGGCGCCGGCCTTCTTGGCGTGCTGCGTCAGTTCGATCGCCTCGGCGGTCGAATTGGAGCCGGTACCGGCGATCACCGGCACGCCCGAGCCCTTGGCGGCGGCGATGCAGATGTCGATGACCCGCTTGTGCTCTTCCATGGTGAGCGTCGGCGACTCGCCGGTGGTGCCGCAGGGCACCAGCCCGTCGGTGCCTTCCTTGATCTGCCAGGCCACGAACTTCTCGAATCCCTTTTCGTCGACCGAACCGTTCTTGAACGGGGTGATCAGCGCCACGAGCGATCCGGTGAACATGGGTTTCCTCCGATTCTTATTGGAAAAACCAGTCTAGGCCCCGCCCCCTGCCCCCGCAAGGCGGGCAACTTGCCCCCAAGCGGCCATTGTGATGCCGCAACTCCCTGCCTACGATTCCCGGCGTGAAGACACATATTTTCCCCCTGATGCTGCTCCTCGCCGTGAGCGCCGGTGTACCTGTCCATGGGCCCGCCCATGCCCAGCAGGGCGGCGTCACGATTCTGCGCGGACAAAGCGCGGACCAGCCGGCGCCGGCAACGCCCGACACCGGCGTCCGGCGCGTGCCGACCGACCGCACTGCCGCGCCGCGTCCGGCGCCGGCGCCATCGCCGGGCGCCGCCAAGGGGACGACGACCCTGCCGATCGGCAACGACGGCACGGCGGGCGGCGTCCTGCCCCCCGCGCTGCCTGCCGCGCCGACCGCCGCGCCGACCAGCGACATCGCCCAGGCGATCGCCTCGTCCAAGCCGCTCGCCCCTGCCGAGGCAGCCGCTTTCGCCGCCGCCCTCAAGGCGGTCGACGAAAGCCGCTACGCCGATGCGCGCGCGATGGTGGCGAATTTCCGCAATCCGCTGCTCACCCGCACCGTCGACTGGAGCGTCCTGCGCGTCGCGCCCAAAACCGAGGCCGACTTCGCCTCGACCTGGCAGTTCCTGCGCGGCAGTCCGGACTGGCCGGAACCCGAGGTGCTGCGGCGCCAGGCCGAGGATCGCATCGGCCCCGACACGCCGGCCAACGACGTGTTCCGCTACTTCACCGCCTTTCCGCCGCTCACCAGCACCGGCCACCTGCGCCGCCTCGACGCCGCCCAGGCGGTGAGCCCGAACGACGTCGCCCGCCTCGCCCGCGACAGCTGGCGGAACGGCACCTTCCGCGCTTCGGACGAGAGCGATTTCCTCAACCGCACCAGCCATCTCCTGACCGGGCCGGACCACATCGCCCGCTTCGACCGCATCCTGCGCGAGGGCCGCCCGCAGGTCGCGCGCGAGCTGGTGTCGATGCTGCCGCCGGACTACCAGCCGCTGGCCAATGCGCGCCTGGCGATGGCGACGCGCGCCGCCGACACGCCCGCCGTGCTGCGCGGCGTCGCCGCCGCCCGCCTCAACGAACCCGCGATCCGGCTGGAGCGTGCCCGCTGGATGCGCCGCACCGGCAGTCTCGACGACGCCAAGGCCGTCATGGCCGGCCCGCCCGCCAAACTGGCCGCCAACCAGGACGACGCCTGGTGGAACGAGCGCAACCTGCTGGCGCGCGAGCTGCTGGCCGCCGGCCGCCCCGCCGACGCCTATGCGGTCGCGGCGGCGCACGGCCTGACCAAGGGCGTGGTCTTCGCGGAGGCCGAGTTCCTCGCCGGCTGGATTGCGCTGCGCCATCTCAAGAAGCCGGCCGAGGGCCAGAAGCACTTCCAGACGCTGTACGACGGCGTGGCGACCGCGATCTCCAAGAGCCGCGCCGCCTACTGGCTGGGCCGCAGCCACGAGGCCGCCGGACGCGCCAAGGACGCCAACGCCTGGTACGCCAAGGCCGCCGGTTTCGGCCAGACCTTCTACGGCCAGCTCGCCGCGCGCAAACTGCCCGGCGGCGCGGCGCAACTGCCGAGCGATCCCGTGGCCAGCATTTCCGATCACCAGGCGCTGGGCGGCCGCGAGCTGGTGGCGGTCGCGCGCCATCTCGGCCAGGCCGGCGACCCTGACCGCGCCCGGCTCTTCCTGCTGCGACTCGCGCGCATGATCACGGCACCCGGCGAGACCGCGCTGCTGGCCCAGCTCGCCGTCGAATTGAAGCGGCCCGACGTCGCCCTCACCATCGCGCGGCGCGGCGTCGAGCACGGCGTCGTTTTGTTCGATGCCGCCTTCCCGGTGGTCGACTTGGGCGCCACCGGCTCGATCGAACGGGCGCTGGCGCTCGCCGTCACGCGCCAGGAGAGCGCCTTCAACGCCGCCGCCGTCTCGTCATCGGGCGCGCTCGGACTGATGCAGCTCCTGCCCGGCACGGCGCGCGACGTCGCCGGCCGTGTGGGCGTGCCCTTCATCCAGGACAGGCTGACGCGCGACCCCGCCTACAACGTCCAGCTCGGCAGCCAGTATCTCGCCGAGATGCTGCAGAAGTTCGGCGGCTCCTACGAGCTGGCGCTGGCCGGCTACAACGCCGGGCCCAACCGCGTCGCGCGCTGGCTGGAGACGATCGGCGATCCGCGCGCCGGCAAGATCGACATGGTCGACTGGATCGAGATGATCCCGTTCCGCGAGACCCGGAACTACGTCCAGCGCATCATGGAAGGCGTCGGCGTCTACCGCGACCGGCTGAACGGCCCGTTCCGAACGGTGCCGCCGGCGCTCGGGCGGTCCTGACCGCGCCCAAGTCGCGCACCAAGTCTGGGCACAAGTCCCACGGCCGCATTTCAGCTTCCCGCACGCCGGGAAACCAATAACGACAGGCTCAAAGCCCAATAATTGTGGACGCCTGAATGTAACACGTGTTGTCCGCGGCGGTGTCCACAAATCAGAGACAAGCCTTGTTCGACAGGCTTTTACGCATCTCGCGATCGCTTCGTTCGTACAAGTCCCTTCGCACCCTGTTTTCAGCACGTCGTTAAGTGTCTGTTCGCACGTCGTTTTTCCGCGTGGCGTTGAGACGGGGTCGTTCCTGGGACTGTCCACGACCCAGGAGTCGTGGCGGCTGCACCAGCGCCCGATCAAGGAAGGGGCGCGCATACCCGCGGGCGTGCCGTGGGCAGGTCGTGCCGGAATGAAAAGGGCCGGCGCGAGCAGTACCAGCCTATCGAAGATTTATAGCAGAACCTGCTGAACCTGCCGAGATTCGCCGGCCGCTCACCACGCTAGCAATGCCAGCTCCGGAATGTCGGCGTAGTCGCCGGTATTCATGGTCACCAGCGAGGCGCGATGGACGAGCGCCTGGGCCGCGATCATGCGGTCGAGCAGCTTGCGGCGTGAATAGCCGGCGCTGGCGACGATGGCGCCGTAGGCGTCAGCCGCCTCGTCATCGAACGCGAGCGTCGGCACCGCGGCGAGGATCGCATCGAGGCGCGCACGCCGGACCGGGGCATGGGCGGGCTCGCGATAGACGCCGCCTTCGAGCTCGACGCGGGTGACGATCGACATCAGCACCGCATCATCGAGCGCGGCCACCTTGGCCGTGACCGCTGGATCGCCGTCGCGCAGATGAATGGCGACATCGGTATCGAGCAGGAACGCCACGACTCAGAGGTCCCGTCGCTCCGGCAACTCCTCGTCGTCGCGCCGCTCGACGCTGGGCGGCGCGGACAAGGCGCGCAGGCGCTTGACCATCGCCGGGATGGACGTGGCGGCCGGGTAGATCGTCATCACGTCGCCGGAGCGGACGATGACGAGTTCCACGTTCTCGCCGAAGGCGATGTCCTTCGGCAGGCGGATGGCTTCGCTGTTGCCGCTTCGGAAGGTTCGGGTTCGGGCAGTGGTCATCCTAGTCTCGCAAGTATATACGCGTGTATACTACGCAACTATCCGAATGCAAGCACACTATGTGAATCCACATAGTCTTCTCACACGTTGCCGGTGATGTGAGCGGCCGGCGGGGCGGCTGCCAAGGCCCGGATCATGATGATCCCCATGCTGCCGCCTTCTCCTCGTCGAGCGGGATGATCGCCAGGTAGAGCATGCTGCCGATCATGAACATCGCGAGGGCGATGAACTGGATCGGCTCTGCCGGCGCGGTTCCGGCATCCAGCGCCCCCCCGCAACACGACGATGGACTGCGTCGCCACCGCGCCGATCAGCCATGCACCATTGATCCCCGCTGCAAGCGACGGTTTGCGGGCACGGATGGTAACGGCCGTAAAGAAGCCGTACATCACGACGATCCAGAGCCCCAGCCGAACCACCACAGCAGGACGGCCACGGTCCTGGCCTCCGCCACAACCATGTTCTGTGTTCCGAGGACACAGGTCCCGGCCACGAGGGTAAAGAACCCAGGGGCCCGCTGATGGTCGGAGATGTCGTGCGCGAGTTGGTGCGGGAAAGCCACCATCCGGACAAGGGTAAGCCCCCAGAGCGAGGGATAGATAATCCAGTTGACGACAAGTAGGGTCCACGCGATCTGCCGCATCCCCAGCAAGGCACAGGCGATCGACACGACGCCGGTCGCCATGGTCAGGGCGAAGTAGCCCGGGAACAGCGTTTCCGCAGCGCTGAGGATCATCACGCGGATCATTCCTCGGTCGGAACCGGCTCGGGAGACGCCCGCTATTTCCTCACGTCTCGGCATAGCGGATCCAGATTTCCAGCTGCCGGAAGAGCAGGACGAGTGCCGCATTCGCCGCCCAGGCGATCGTCAGCCATCTTGCCAGCAGCCCCCAGAACGGGTCCGCGCCCAACGAACAACGCCAGATCGAAACCAGGATTCAAATCGTGTAAACGCCGAAGCAGATCAACAGAGCCTGCTCGAGAAGCGCCTCGCTGCGGTAGATGCTTGATACATAAAATGCGATCAGCACCGAAGTGACCAGCACGCCGTGCAACCAGAACACTCTCCCGAGTCGGGCCTCCCCGCGCCAGGCTCGGACTTCCGGCTCGAAGAAGGCAACGAAGCAGGAGTGCAGGGTTTCGGCGAGTTTCGACTTCTGCGCCAACTGCTTGCCCTCGGTGGTGGGCATGACCTGCATTCGAGTTCCTATTGCTGCCAGACGGTCTTCGCCAAGTGACTCGGCTTCCAACCAGGAATGCCCCTTCTTTGCTTACGTCACCGGCACGGCGAATTGATTGATCTGGATGGTAGTGGGTCAGTTTGAATGAGCGACCTTGTGGATCATGAGCCGGCCACCGATCTGCCGATTGATGCAGGCATCCGCCGCTATGTCTTGGCGCTCAGAGCGGGCGGTGTCGAAACATTCGAGTCATGCGAGGGCGGCCCGGGCCATGCCATGCCGGAACCAACAATCCGCTTTCATGGGAATAAGGGAGCGGGCTTTCGAGCGCTCGCCGTGGCGATGGACCATGGTCTGCCAATCCTAAGCCTTCGACTTGCATGGCCGATCAACGATGGGCTGCCAAGTGGCCCCTGGTGGGAAATGACTTTCTCCACCAAGGACAACTCGTAAGCTTCTCTACGCGCCCTGCTGGGCCAGTCGGTTGCAGTGGTCGCAACGCGGGCGCCCAGCAGTGCCTGCGCGCTTGTACTGACTCTCGATGTTGTTCCCCTCGGTGCATGCGCTGTTGTCGTGATGCACGTTTGAGGCATTGGGCTTTACCGAATGAAACGGCGCTACCTTTGGCATTTGCCCTCCTTTGGGTTGTGAGCGCGTTCAAATTACAGGCTTAACCTGTGCAGAGTCCCCCAACCCTAAGTAGAAAAATGGTAAAGGTTTGTGTCCTATTGTTTGGCCTCCCACTCCTCAATCATCGTCACCACGTCGTCCATGCTCCAAAGCGTCTGCGAGACGTGCGCCGCCATGGCCGGGCTGACCCGCAGCGTCGTGTGAATGCGGCAGAAATTGTAGTGCATGAAGTAGATCGACAGGGCGTGAACGTGGTTCTCCATCTTCTTGGAGAAGGCATTGGTCAGCCGGGTGAAGCGGCGAAGGCCCATGCGGATATTGAGGTTCTGGCGCTCAACGTAGCTGGTGCTGACGTGCTTCCGGTCCGGGTTGCCAGTGACGGGCCGCTTCTCGGCGCCAAGGCACACGGCCGGGCTATAGCGCTTTTCCGTCTTGTTGGCCGGATCCTGCCCGTAGGACTTCACCAGTTGGGCGTAGTCGACTTCGCCCGCGAAGGCATCGGACACGGCATCCTCATAGGCACGGAAGCCGTCGCTGGTGAGCTGGATGCGCCCGGCCATCCGCGAGGCAACGTCCAGCATGAATTCGCGAGCGTGGTCGCCGTCGCGATGCCCGACGAACCATGCCGGCACGATCTTGGTATCGGCGCAAATGCTGGTCCAGGTCCACACGTCGCCAACGCCAAGCTCGCCCTTCCGAGCCTCTGGCACGTTCTTTTGCTTCATGCCGACGAAGGCCCAGATTTCATCAACCTGGATG
>JAUXWB010000388.1 GCA_030684475.1 Reyranella sp.
GGTGGTGGCGATGATGCCGGGCGAAGGCGCCGTCATGAACGTCTCGACGGGCTTGCTGGCCTGCTGGGCGAGTGCGGCCTTGAACAGGCGGCATTCCTCCTCGGCCGAACGGAGATCGTCATAGACGACTTCGCCGATGGCCTGCGGCGCGTTGCGAACCTTGCTGCGCCGGGGCGCGTTGCGGGTCCACTGGGCGGCAAACATCGGGAAGTTCGCGTAGTCGGTCGGCGAGGGCCGCTTCGATTCGCCGCCAAAGCCCTTCATGCGCTGGGCGACATAGGTCTGGAAGCCGACTCGCGGCTGCTCGCCATCGTTCACGATGTCGATCCCGGCTGCGCATTGCCGGGCCACGACATGATGCACGGCTTCCTCGCCAAGGCGGGCCAGCCGCGTTTTGTCGATCGCCTCACCCGCCTCGTCGCGGATCAGGAGATCGCCGAGCTCCGCACTGCGCGGCAGGCTGCCGACGTGCGTGGTGAGGATGCGCTCCTCGCTGCGGTGCATGGGTCTCTCCTCCAGACTCCTAGTCGATCGTGGCGCCGGCCGCCTTCACCACCTCGGCCCATTTGGCGCGGTCGCGCTTCACCGTCTCCTTGAACTGCGCGAGAGTCTCGTAGCGCGGCGTATTGCCGAGTTCGACCAACCTCTTCGCGACCTCGGGGTCTTCGATGGCGACCTTGAGCGCGGCATTCATCCTGGTGGCGATCGCGGGGTCGAGGCCCTTGGGCGCGAAGATGCCGAACCAGATGAAGCTCTCGTAGCCCGGCATACCCTGCTCGGCGATGGTCGGCAGGTCGGGCATGGCGCCGACGCGCTTGGCGGTGGTGACGCCCAGCAGCCGCACCTTGCCGGCCTTGGCGTGCTGCATCATGGCCTGCAGCAGCGCGAAGACGCAGCAGGTTTCGCCCTTCAGCACCGAGTTGGTGGCATCCGGCCCGCCCTTGTAGGGCACGTGCAGCATGTCGAGCCCAGCCTGCTTGTTGAAGGCGGCGAAGGCGAGATGCGTGCCGGTGCCGTTGCCGGTCGAGGCGTAGCTGTACTTGCCGGGGGCCGCCTTCACCTTGGCGATGAAGTCCTGCACGTTCCCGGCGTCGATCACCGTCGGGTTGATGGCGAGCACATTCGGGATGTCGGCGATGGTGGAGATCGGCGTGAAGTCCGCCTCGACGTCGAACGGCAGCTTCTTGTAGAGCGCGGCATTGACGCCGTGCGTGGCCGCGGTGCCGAGCAGGAAGGTGTAGCCGTCGGCCGGTGCACGGAAGACCGTCTCCGAGGCGACGTTGCCGCCGGCGCCGCTCTTGTAGTCGATGACCAGCCGCTGCCCGAGCGTCTTCTCGAGCGAGGGCTGCAGCAGGCGCGCCACGACGTCGACGCCGGACCCGGCCGGGAAGCCCATGTAGATGACGATCGGCTTGCTCGGCCAACTCTGGGCCTGCACCGCCGCAGCGGGAAGCAGGAGGGCGGCAGCGGCCAGGGCGGTATTACGCAAAAGTCGGAACATACGCATCTCCAGAAAGTGACGGTCAGGCTGCCATGCTGGCGCATCGGCGGCCCGAACGCCATCGTCCAGAGGCCCTGTCAGGCGCCCTTTTCGGAAAGCTCGATGCGGTCGAGCCAGTCCTCGACCAGGGCTGCCAGCAGCTTGGGCGATTCGAGCGGCCAGCCGTGGTCGGCCCGGTCGACGACGGCGAAGGTGGCGCGCGGGTAGCTTTCCAGGATGTCCCAGGCGTCGCGGTAGCCCACCACCCGGTCCTGCCGCGCGGCGACGATCAGCGTCGGCCTGTCGAAGCCCTTCTCGGCCTGGGCGAGGTCGAACGACACGGCGTAGCGTCCGGCATCGGCGCGGATCTCCGCGACCAGCGGCGCATTCGCGGCGATCGCCGGCGCCACCAGGTCGCGGAACTGGCGGCGCTTCGCCTCGAGCCAGGCCGGCGCCTGCACCAGCGCCTCGGCGAGCGCCAGCCGCTCCTCCTCGGGCAGCGCGTCGACCAGCGCCTGGTTCTTCACCAGCGGCTCGAAGGGCGGGATCGTGCGCCGCGTCGTGTCGGCGATCACCGCCGGCACGCGCAGCAGCAGACCGGCGACCTGTTCGCGCCGCCGCACGGCAATGGCGCGGGCCAGGTAGCCTCCGAGCGACGTGCCACACAACACAAAGCGCTCGCCCGGCAGCACGCGGTCTATGAAGGCGAGCAGCACCGCCAGTACATCGTCCTGATTGTCGATGCGCTTGGCGAGCGAGCTCCCCATGCCCGGCAAGTCCGGATAGATCCGCCGCCAGCCGCCGCGCACGGAAAAGATCGGCTCGTAGACGGGCAGCTCGACCCGGCGATCCATCGACCAGCCGTGCAGGAAGACGATCGGCCGTCCCTGCCCGAATTCCTCGTAGTGGATCGTGGCACCGTCGAAGTCGCACTGCATGGTTTGCCCGCTTCTGCCAGCGACTATGCTGGGGCATCACGGGAGAGAACGCCATGGGCTACATGACCGACGAGCGCCGCATGATCCAGGAGACGGCGCGCGCCTTCGCGATGAAGGAGGTGCTGCCGATCGCCAACAAGCTCGACCCCGAGAAGGGCGACATCCCGCGCGAGTTGATCCAGAAGCTGGCCGACATGGGCTATTTCGGCATCGTCATCCCCGAGGAGCATGGCGGGATGGGCCTCGGCGTCTTCGAGTATTGCCTGATCACCGAGGAGCTGGCGCGCGCCTGGATGAGCGTGGCCTCAATCATCGCCCGCGGCAACGGCCTGTCGGCCGGGCGCGGCATGACCGACGCCCAGCGCAAGGTGTTCCTGCCGCGCGCCGCGCGCGGCGAATTCCTGGGCGCCGCGGCGATGTCCGAACCCAACGTCGGCTCCGACCTCGGCAGCATCTCCTGTCGCGCCAAAAAGGACGGCGACGACTGGGTGATCAACGGCAATAAATACTGGTGCACCTTCGCCGACGGCGCCGATTACATCATGCTGGTCGCGCGCACGTCGGATTCCCCCGACCCCAAGCGCAAGCATGTCGGCCTCTCCTCCTTCCTGATCGAGAAGCCGCGCGGCGAGCTGCCCAAGGGCGTGAAGGGCGCGCCCATTCCCAAGATCGGCTACTTCGGCTGGAAGACCTGGGAGCTCGCCTTCGACGATTGCCGCCTGCCCGGCTCGGCGCTGATCGGCGAGGAGGGCCGCGCCTTCTATTACATCTCGGCCGGCCTCGAACGCGCCCGCGCCCACACCGCGGCCCGCGCCATCGGCCTGGCGCGCGGCGCGCTGGAGGATGCGACGGCCTATGCCCGGGAGCGCCGGCAGTTCGGCCAGGCGATCGGCGAGTTCCAGAACACGCGCTTCCGGCTGGCCCGCATGGCGACCGAGATCGAGGCGGCTCGCCAGCTCATGTATTTCGTGTGCGACGAGATCGATCAGAAGCGGCGCTGCGACAAGGAGGCGGCGATGGTGAAGTTCCACGCTTCCGAAATGGCCGAGAAGGTCACCTCCGAGGCGCTGCAGGTGTTCGGCGGGGCCGGCTACACGACGCTTCATGCCGTCGAGCGCTACTGGCGCGACGCACGCCTCACCAAGATCTTCGAGGGCACCTCGGAGATCCAGCAGCGCATCATCTCCGATCACCTGCTCGGCAAGCAGCAGGCCTGACATGGACGTCGACGCCTTCATCGAAACCGCCCCCGCCCTGCGCTTCGCCTTCTCCATCAAGGCCAGGGTCGGGCCGGTGCAGGATCTTGGCCAGACCGCGCGCGGCCATCGCCGCATCATCGACATCCTGGGCGGGGAGGTGCGGGGCCCCCGGCTGGACGGCGAGATCCTGCCGGGCGGCGCGGACTGGCAGATCGTGCGGCCCGACGGCACGATCGAGGTGGTGGCGCGCTACACGATTCGCAGCAAGGCTGGCGCGCTAATCTACGTCCAGAACGAGGGCCTGCGCGTTGCGAGTCCGGAAATTCTGGAGCGCATGTCGAAGGGCGAGCTGCTGCCACCCGGCAGCTACCACTTCCGCACGGCGCCACGTTTCGAGACATCGGAGCCGACCCTCAAGTGGCTGGAGCGCGCGACTTTCGTCGGGGTCGCCACCCGCGCGCCGGACCGTGTCGCGATCGGCTTCCACGAGGTGCTGTAAACAAGAGAGACCCGTCGTCTCGACCGAAGCGCCCCCTCGCAAGCCCTCGGGGCAGGCTCCGCCGCGAAGTGGAGAGACCTTTTATCGACGACAAGCCGGCGATTCGCAGAGAGAAGATCTCTCCACTCCGCCTCGCTGCGCGAGGCTCCGGTCGAGATGACGAGATACTTTAACCCGCCATCTGCGCGAGGCCGAGGGCGACCGAGAGGAGGTCGGAGCCGCCGGCGATGCGGGCGGTCGGGGCGGCTCGCGCGACGGCCTTGCGCACGGCCGGCACGCGGCTCGATCC
>JAUXWB010000028.1 GCA_030684475.1 Reyranella sp.
GAGCCGTGGACAGTCCCAACAACGACCCCGTCTCAACGCCACGCCGAATAACGACGTGCGAACAGACACTTAACGACGCCTGAAAAACACGGCGCGCCGGGGCACGTGCAAACGAAGAAGCCGAGAGTCGCGTAAAAGCCCCTGGAACAAGGCTTATCTCGGAATTGTGGACACCGTCCCGGACAACACGCGTTACATTCAGGCGTCCACAAATAACGGGTGAAAAGCCCGCCGTTGTTGGCTTTCCGGCGTGCGGAGAGCCGATTTTCTACGTGTCGAGTTGGGCCGGATCTTCAGCCTCCGCCCTCACCGCCGACGGCGATCACCGTCAGCTTCTCCGGCAGCTGCTCCTTCACGATCTCGACCGAGCGCTGGTCGGGCCAGAGGAAGTCCGCCTCGAGCGCAACCATCAGGCCCTCGAAGCGCTCGAGCTGGCCGCGGCCCCAGTAATGCATGGGCAGCACGACGCTGGGCTGGATCTGGCGGATCACGTCGACCATCAGCGGCAGGCCCATGGTGTAGGAGCCGTCGATCGGCACCATCAGCACGTCGATGCGGCCGAGCTCCTCGAGATGATCCCCGGTCAGGCGGTGGTGCAGGTGGCCGAGATGGGCGATGCAGAGGTCGCCCACGGCATAGATGAAGATCGAGTTGCCGTTGATGCGCGCCGAGCTGCCGCCCCAGTCGCGGGCGTTGGTCGGCACGTTCCACACCTTCATATCCTTCAGCGTGACCTCGTGCTTGGCCTCGGTCTCGCCCGGCTCGCTCGGCCAGCCGCGCAGCACGTGGGTGACGCCTTCCTCCGGATCGTCGGTGAAATGCGTGGAGTGGGCGTTGTTCATGGTGACGATGTCGGGCCGGCGGCCGAAGCCGTTGACGCCGTTGTAGTCGGTGATGGCGCGCACGCCCTGCGGCGTGTCGATCTGGTAGCTGGCATGGCCGAGGAAGGTGACGATCACGCGGTTGGGCGAGGTGTCGGCCGCCAACCGGAAGCCGTCGAGCGACGCCACCTGCACCCCTGATCCAAACTGGACCAGGTTCTTCGAGCAGCGCGCCGAGGCAGGGCCGGCCAGCAGGGCGAAGGCCGCCGCGAGCAGGGCAACGATGGAAAATCGGGCGGAAAATCGGGCGGAAAATCGAAGGGTCATTCGGCCTCCGGGACAGGACGACAGCTTCATCCAGAAAGCAGGCGCTATGCCAGCACGGACTCTCGTTGACTCCCTGCTTGAATCTATTTAGAACAAAAGAAGAACAACTTATCCCCAACCCATTCAACCCAACCTTCGAGGGGGCGATGCCGGTCATTTCCCCGAGTGCTTTTGCTCCTCCCGTCGCTAACGATGAAGTGGCTTCCGTCTCGACGAGCCTGCGCGAAAAGGTTCGCCGGCTGGAGCGCGCGCACAGCGTCCAGCACGCCGGCAAAACCTCCGTGTCCACAGGCCTGCCGGCCATCGACGCCCTGCTGCCCGAAGGCGGGCTGCTGACCGGCGCCCTGCACGAGATCGAAGCCGGGCCGGCCCCCTCCGGCCGCGTCGCCGCCCACGATGGCGCGGCACTGGGCTTCGCCGCCCATCTGATGGGCCGCTTCGCCGCGAGCATGCCGGGCACGCTGCTGTGGTGCCGCCGGCCGTCGGGCGTGTTCGACGCCCCGCCCTATGCCCCCGCCCTCGCCGCCTGGTTCGATCCGGCGCGCCTGCTGATGGTGACGGCGCGGCGCGACGAGGACGTGTTCTGGGCCATGGAGGAAGGCCTGCGCTGCCCCGGCATCGCCACCGTCCTGGGCGAGACGCGGGCCACCGACGCCACCGCCGGCCGCCGCTTGTCGCTCGCCGCCGAGAAGAGCGGCGTGCCCGCCCTGCTGCTGCGGCCCCAGCCCGCGTCGCCGCAAAGCGTCTGCGTGACGCGCTGGCGGATTGCCTCGGCGCCCTCGCGCTCGACGCCAGGCCTGCACGATGTCGGCGCCGCCCGCTGGCGCCTCGAGCTGCGGCGCAACCGCTTCGGCGCGCCGTCGATTGCCGAAATCCCGTCCTGGCTGGTGGAGTGGAACGATGAAACGCATTGTCTCGCTGTGGTTCCCGAAACTCTCCACGGATCGACTGGCACGCGCTTCGACGAAAGCCTCTTCGCAGAACGAATGGTCGGCCCAAGATTGGCGAGCTAGGGCCGCCGCCACCGTCGTCTGGCGCGAGGGCTGTCCGCGCCTCGCCGCGCTCAACGCCCACGCCCGCACCGCGGGCCTGCGTCCCCACATGCGGCTGGCCGACGCCCGCGCGCTGGTGCCCGACCTGCTGACCGCCCCGGGTGAACCGCAGGCCGACCAGCGCCTGGTCGAGACGATCGCCAATTGGTGCGACCGCTACACGCCCTGGGTGGCGATCGATCCGCTGGGCGGGGCGCTGGCCGAGGAAGGAACGGAAGCCTGCAGCGCCGGCGGCTTCGGCGGCGATGCCGGTCTGCTGCTCGACGTCACCGGCTGCGCCCATCTCTTCGGACCGGACGAGGCCGGCGAACGCGCGCTGCTGGCCGACCTGGTCGCACGTCTGACCCGTCACGATTTCACCTGCCGTGCCGCCATGGCCGATACCGCGGGCGCTGCCTGGGCGCTGGCGCGCTACGCCGAGCGCCAGGCCGATCTCTTCTGTCCGCGTCACGGCCAGCGCGCCGCGCTCGCGGCGCTGCCGGTCGAGGGCCTGCGCCTCGACGCGCCGATCCTGGAAACCTTCGTGAAGCTGGGGCTGCGCCGCATCGGCGATCTCTATCCCCTGCCGCGCGCCCCGCTCGCCCGGCGCTTCGGCGACCTGCCGCTCACCCGCCTCGACCAGGCGCTGGGTGCGCGCGACGAAGTCCTCGAGCCGCAGCGACCCGCGCCCGCCTTCCGCACGCGGCTCAGTTTCGTCGAACCGATCGGCCGGCCCGAGGATATCGCCGCTGCCACCAGCCGCCTGCTGGCTGCCCTCTGCCGGCAATTCGAGCAGGCAGGCGTGGGTGCACGCAAGCTCGAGATCGCGCTCTATCGCGTCGACGGTTCGGTCGACCGCACCTCGATCGGCACCAGCCGGCCCAACCGCGACAATCCGAAGCTGATGAAGCTGTTCGAGGAGAAGCTCGGCGAACTCGATCCCGGCTTCGGTGTCGAGCTGATGATCCTGGCCGCGCCCGAGGTCGAGGCCTGGAGCGGCACCCAGGACGTGTTGCCCGAGGCCGGTGCGCTCGCGCGCTCGCTGAGCGAGGACGGCACGGTCGACCTCGCCGACCGGCTGGCGCTGCGCCTGGGGACGGAGAACGTGGTGCGCCTGCTGCCGCGCGACAGCCATCTGCCCGAGCGCGTGCAGGTCGCGGCAACCGTCTCGTCCAGGCCTGCCGCCGACGGCGCCTGGCGGCGTCTGGCCGGCCTCAAGGGCGCGCGACCGACACGGCTCTTGCAGCGGCCCGAACCGGTCGATGTCACCGCCTTCGTCCCCGACGATCCGCCGTCGGTTTTCCACTGGCGCCGGCATGCCCATCGCATCGTGCGCGCCGACGGGCCGGAGCGGATCGCCGACGAATGGTGGCGGCCCCGGCCCGACGGCAGCCGGCCGCCGGCCAATACCGTGCCGCCGGTGCGCGACTATTACCGGGTCGAGGACGATGACGGCGGCCGCTTCTGGCTGTTCCGCGACGGACTCTACACCGCAGCCGCCAACGGCCGGACGACGGCGCGCTGGTTCCTCCATGGGTTCTGCGCCTAGGGAAAACAGGGGGAGAAAGATGCAAAAGCCGAAGAACACCCTGACCATTCGCGGACTCGATGACAGGATCATCGAACGGCTGAAGGCGCGTGCCCGCACCAAGGGCCGCTCGTTGGAAGCCGATCTGCGCGATCTGCTGACCCACACCTCGCGCCAGCCGCTGGTCCTCGATGCGCTGGCCGAGGCTGATCGCATCGCCGCCATGACGCCTGGTGACCGATGATCGTCGTCGTCGATTCCGGCGTCGCCATAAAATGGTTCGTCGAGGAGCCGCTGCGTCCGCAGGCACGTTCGCTGCTGGTCAACCGCCACGAGCTGATCGCCCCCGACATCCTGATCGCGGGCGTGGCCGACCTCGCCTGGAGGAAAGCGGCAAGTGGCGAGATCGCGGCCGAGCAGGCGACTTCCATCGTCCGCAACATCGCCTTGCCGGCCTTCATCTCGGCCTTCGTCGAATCGCCCCGACTGCGCAACCGCGCCTTCGCCCTGGCACTGCAATGCGGCCGGCCGGTGCACGACTGCTTCTATGCCGCCTGCGCCGAAGCGGCCTCGGCGCCGCTGATCAGCGCCAATGAGGCTTTCCTGCAGGCGCTGCAGACCGAAGGGGTCGCGCTGCGCGGCGTGTCGCTCGCGTACGTGCACGAACTCGATGCCGCGTGACGCCATGGACTACGCCGAACTCCAGGTCACGACCAACTACAGCTTCCTGCGCAGCGGCTCGCATCCGAAGGAACTGGTCGAGCGCGCGATCGAACTCGGGCACAGCGCCATCGGCATCGCCGACCGCAACACCCTGGCCGGCGTGGTGCGGGCTTTTACGGCGATCAAGGAGCACTACGAAGAGCATCCAGCTCCGGAAGAGCGGCGGATCAAGCTGCTGGTCGGCGCCCGGCTCGAGACACGCGATGGCTATTCCCTGCTCGCCTACCCGACCGACCTCGCCGCCTACAAGAGACTCTCCCGCCTTCTGACGCTGGGCAACCGCCGCGCCGGCAAAGGCCAGTGCGACCTCACCTTCGACGATCTCGCAGCCCATGCCGACGGCCTGCTCGCCATCGCACTGCCGCCGCGGCGACCCGAGGAACCCGCCTTCCGCGAGCGCCTGCGCGCCCTCGCCCGCCTGTTCGGCGACCGCTGCTACCTCGCCGGCACGATGCTGTTCCGCGGCGACGATGCCCGCCGCCTCGCCCAGCTCGACAATCTCGCGGCTGAAATGAAGGTCGGCTTCGTCGCCACCAACGACGTGCACTATCACATCCCCGAACGGCGGGCGCTGCAGGACGTGGTCACGGCCATCCGGCTCGTTTGCACCGTCGACGCATTGGGATTCCGCCGCTTCGCCAGCGCCGAGCGGCATCTCAAGGACGGCAAGGAGATGGCGCGGCTATTCCGCCGCCATCCGCGTGCCATCGCGGCCACGCAGGAGATCGTCAAGCGCTGCACTTTCTCGCTCAGGCAACTCACCTACCAGTATCCGGTCGAATACGAAGGTGGCGAGACCCCGCAGGACAAGCTCATCCGGCTCACTTGGGAGGGCGCGACGCGGCGCTATCCCGAGGGTGTCCCGCCCGAGGTCACCCAGACGATCCAGCACGAGTTCGCGCTGATCGGAAAGAAGAAGATCGCGCCCTACTTCCTGACCGTGCACGAGATCGTCGCCAGGGCGCGCGAACTCGGCATCCTCTGCCAGGGCCGCGGCTCGGCCGCCAATTCCGCCGTCTGCTACTGCCTTGGAATCACCGAGGTGAATCCAAAGGAGACCAGGCTCCTGTTCGAACGCTTCCTCTCCAACGCGCGCGACGAACCGCCCGACATCGACGTCGATTTCGAGCACGAGCGGCGCGAGGAAGTGATCCAGTGGATTTACGGCAAATGGAGCCGCACCCGCGCAGCGCTGGCCGCCACGGTGATCGCCTATCGAAGCCGCAGCGCCATCCGCGACGTCGGCAAGGCGCTCGGTCTCTCGCCCGATACGGTGGGGGTGATGGCCGATACGGTATGGGGCATGGGGTCGGGCGGGATCAACCTCAGGCATGTGGTCGAGGCCGGACTTGACCTCAAGGATCCGCGCCTGGCACTGGCGCTCGAACTGTCGGCCACCCTCTGTGGCTTCCCCCGCCATCTCTCGCAGCATGTCGGCGGCTTCGTCCTGACCGCCGACCGCCTCGACGAGCTGGTGCCGATCCAGAACGCGGCCATGGACGATCGCACCGTCGTCGAATGGGACAAGGACGACCTCGACGTGCTCGGCATCTACAAGGTCGATGTGCTGGCACTGGGTATGCTGACGGCCTTGCGCAAGAGCTTCGATCTGATCGGGAAGCACTATGACGAACATCCCAGGCTCGACATGAGGCCCACCGATCCCGCGGTCTACGACATGCTGTGCAAAGCCGATTCGGTCGGCGTCTTCCAGGTCGAAAGCCGGGCACAGATGTCGATGCTTCCGCGGCTCAAGCCCAGGAACTATTACGACCTCGTCGTCGAGGTGGCGATCGTGCGGCCCGGCCCCATCCAGGGCGGCATGGTGCACCCCTATCTGAAGAACCGGGCGCGAAACGCCGAGGACATCGGGTACCCGGGAAAACTCAAGGACGTCCTGGAAAGAACACGCGGCGTGCCGCTGTTCCAGGAACAGGCAATGCAGATCGCCATCGTCGCAGCCGGCTTCAGCCCGGCCAAGGCCGACAAGCTGCGCCGCGCCATGGCGACGTTCCGCCGGGCCGGCACGATCCACAAGCTCAAGGACGATTTCATCGGGGGCATGGTCAGCAACGACTACGAACGTGACTTCGCCGAGCGCTGCTTCAAGCAGATCGAAGGCTTCGGCGAGTACGGCTTCCCCGAGAGCCATGCCGCGAGCTTCGCGATCCTGGTCTATGTCTCGTCGTGGGTGAAGCACCACTATCCCGAGGTCTTCGCTGCCGCCCTGCTCAATTCGCAGCCGATGGGTTTCTATGCCCCCGCCCAACTCGTGCGCGACGCCCGCGAGCATGGCGTCGAAGTGCGGCCGCCCGACGTGAATGCCAGCAATTGGGATTGCACGTTGGAGCCAAGCCAAAACAACCGTTGCGCCCTTCGCCTCGGCTTGCGCCAGGTCGCGGGTCTCCCCGAAAAGGACGCAAAGCGCATGGTCGAGCGCCGCACCGAGCCCTACCGTGACCCGGTCGACCTGTGGCGGCGCGGCGGCCTCGCCAAGCGCCAGATCATCGCCCTGGCCCGCGCCGATGCCTTCGCCTCGCTCGACCTCACGCGGCGCGACGTGCTGTGGGCAGTACGTGGCTTCGCCGATGCGCAACTGCCGCTGCTCGACGAGAGGCTCCCACGTCAACCACGGATGCTCGACCTCGAACCTGCCGTCTCCCTGCCCGCTCTCACGCTCGGCGAGCAGGTCGTGGACGACTACGGCAGCTTTTCCATGTCGCTGCGCTCCCATCCGCTGGCACTGCTGCGGCCGGCGCTCACGCAGAAGGGCGTGTCCGGCACTACCGTGCTCGCCACTTCTGGGAATGGAGACACCTTCACCCTCGCCGGGCTGGTGCTGGTGCGGCAGCGGCCCGGCACCGCCTCGGGCGTGGTGTTCGTCACCATCGAGGACGAAAGCGGCATCGCCAATCTCGTGGTCTGGCCCAAGATCTTCGAGGCGCACCGCCGCATCGTGATGGGGTCGCGGCTGCTGGGCGTTCAGGGCCGCATCCAGCGCGAGGGGCTGGTGATCCATCTGGTCGCCGAGCAGCTCTGGGACTGGTCGACCGACCTCGACCGCATCGCCGAGATCGACGAGACCTTCCGCCTGACCACGGGCCGCGGCGATGAGGTCCGTACCGACCCAGGCGACCGCCGCGTGGCGGTGCCCGAGGCCAATGCCACGCGCCACCAGTCCAGCCGCACCGTCCCGGCAGCACTCGACCGGTCGAAAATCAGGATCGCCTCGCGCGATTTCCACTGAAATTGACCTAGGTCAACGCGACCGCCCGGCGTTCGGTCACGCTCGCTTCGTTTCCAACGGAGCGACGGATGTCCAAGAACGAATTCTACTACCTGCTTCTGGTCTGCATGGCGTTCGGCGGTTTCGGCCTGTCGCTGGGTGCGGCCTACCTGCAGTACCGTGGCTGGCTGCTGCGAGGCGCTCCGACCAAGTCGCGCAAGTAAGCTTCCGCCGTCTCAGAGCGTGGCGTAGACGCCGCGCTCGAAGTCCTCGAAGCGGGCCACCGCCCTTGCGTCGTAGAACGGCAACAGCTGCGTTGCCCATACGCCCGTGACTTTCTTCACCGGATCGATCCAGTAATAGCTGTTGGCAAGCCCGCCCCATGATAGGCTTCCCGCAGTCCGCCGGCCGGGAAAGTCCTGCGGGTTGATCATGAAGGAGAGGCCCCACTTCATGCCGTCGACGAAATTCATGTCGGTGCTGCGGCCGGGAATTTGGCTCTTGAGCGGCCGACAGGAAACGTCGCCCATGGCGTTTTTCGACATCAGCGCCACCGTCGCCGGCTCCAGCACCCGCACGCCGTCGAGCATGCCAAGGCCCATGATCATGCGGGTGAAGCGGAGATAGTCGCCGATCGTCGAATAGAGCGCGCCGCCACCCATGAACACTTCAGGTTCCTGGTTGAGTTCGTGGTCCGTGGCGGCGAAGCCGCCCTCCTTGTTCCTGACATGCACGGCCGCTTTGCGTGGCCGCATCGCCGGCCCGATCCTGAAGCCGGTATCGGGCATCTTCAGTGGATCGAACAGATTGTCCTTCATGTAGCGATCGAGCTTCATGCCGCTCGCCGCCTCGACCATCAGGCCGGACCAGTCGATCGAGATCGAGTACTCCCAGCGCTCGCCAGGCTCGGCCAGCAAGGGCGTACTCAACACCTCCATCGAGTTGGGCTTGAGGGGACCCTTGGCCTGGACGTAGCGAAAGATGTCGGCATCCCAGGTGTCGTAACCCATGCCCGAGGTGTGGGTCAGCAGATGGCGTAGCGTGATCGGCTTTCTGGCCGGCCGCGTTTTCACCGTGCCGTAGGCACCGATGCTCACCAGCACCTCTTTGCGCGCGATCTCGGGCACGATCTCGGCCGCCGGCGTATCCAGACCGAACTTACCACGTTCAACCATCTGCATGGCGGCGGCGGCGGTGATCGCCTTGGTCATCGAGGCGATCCAGATCACGCTGTCGGGTTTCAGCGCGCCCGCCGCGCCCTCGAAAATCGTCCCGTCGGCCGTCGCGGCCATCGCCGCAACACCCGGCACGTCACCGGCCTCGACAGCCTGCTTCAAACTATCGGCAATGCTCATGCGTTTCCTCTTTGATTGCCGACGACACTACGACAGCCGCGTCGCCTCTTCGATCAGTTCCTGCGCGGCCATGTCGAGAAGCTCGTCCTCCGCCGTCCCGCCCAGCACACTCTCTCGGCCGATCTCCAGCAATACCGGCACGGCCAGTGGCGAGATGCGGTCGAGCCGCCGGTAGTCGATGCGGCCCTTGGCGCGCTTTAGAAGATCGCCGAGCCGCTTCAAGTCGGCGAGCTGCCAGGCCGCGTCCTGGCGGGTGGCGCGCAACAGGATGTGGCCGGGCTCGTGCTGGCGCAGCGTGTCGTAGATCAAGTCGGAACTAAAAGTGACCTGCCGGCGGGACTTCTCCTCGCCGGGAAAGCGCCGCTCGATCAGGCCCGCGATCACCGCGACGTTGCGGAACGAACGCCGCAGCATGGTCGATTCGTCCATCCAGGCTTCGAGATCGTCGCCCAGCATGTCCTCGTCGAACAGCTGATCGAGCTGCGCCGGCGTCGGCGGCCGGAGCCCCCAGAGGCCGAGCACATAGTCGGTGGCGACGAAGCCCAGCGGCCGCAGTCCCATGCGCTCCATGCGCCGCGTCAGCAGCATGCCCAAGGTCTGGTGAGCGTTCCGGCCCTCGAAGCAGTAGGCCACAATGAACTGCTTGCCGCCGCGCGGAAATCCCTCGATCAGCAGCCGGTCGCTCCGCGGCAGGGTCGAGCGGATGCACTGGATGCGCAGCCACTCGCGCACTTCGTCGGGCAGCTTGGGATGCCTGGAAGGGTCCTGCAGGATGCCGCGCACGCGATCGGCCAGGAAGGTCGAAAGCGGCAGGCGGCCGCCACCGTAGGCCGGGACCTTGGGGTCACCGCCGCCGGTCGCCAGCGAGCACTGCGCCATCAGTTCCTTGACGCCTTCGAAGCGCAGCAGCCGACCGGCAAAGGTGAAGGTGTCGCCCGGCACCAGCCCCTGGATGAAAGACTCCTCGACTTCGCCCAGGATTGGCCCGCGCCGGAGCTTCACCTTCAGGAGCGGCAGCTCGACGATGGTGCCGACGTTCATGCGGAACTGCCGCGCCACCAGTGGCGAGGCCAGCATCCAGCGTCCGCCGGGCAATTCCTTCAGCCGGTGCCAACGATCGTAGGCCGCCAGCGCGTAACCGCCGGTGGCCACGAAATCGAAGGTGTCGTCATAATCCTGGCGCGGCAGGTCGCGATAGGGCTGGGCGCGGCAGACCTCGGCGAAAAACGCCTCGCGGTCGATCGGCTGGGCGCAGGCGGTGCCTACGATGTGCTGGGCCAGGACATCGAGACACGGCGGCCGCGGCGCGTCGCTGTCGAGTTCACGCGCCTCGACGGCTTCGAGGGCGGCAAGAGACTCCAGCACTTCGAAGCGGTTGGCTGGCGCGATCATGGCCCGGCTGGGCTCATCCAGCCGGTGGTTGGCGCGGCCGATCCTCTGCATCAGGCGGCTTACGCCCTTGGGCGCCCCCATCTGGATCACCAAGTCGACGTCGCCCCAGTCGATGCCAAGGTCGAGCGACGAGGTCGCCACCACGGCACGCAGCTTGCCCGCCGCCATCGCGGCCTCGACCTTGCGGCGCTGCTCGACGGCCAGCGAGCCGTGATGCAGCCCGATCGGGAGATTGTCCTCGTTGATTCGCCACAGCCCATCGAAGGCGAGTTCGGCCTGGGCACGGGTGTTGACGAAGATGATCGAGGTCTTGTGGTGTCGGATGATGTTGTAGATTTCCGGCACCGCGTGCCGGCCCATGTGGCCGCCCCAGGGAATGCGCTCCTGGACGTCGATGATCGACACCACCGGCTGGGCTCCCGGCTCGCCCCTCACGATCTCGGCCGGTTCGTCGCGCAGCCGCAGGTAATCGGCGAGCGCCGGCGGATCGGCCACCGTGGCCGAGAGGCCCACGAACCGCGCCTGCGGCGCCAGCGCCGCCACCCGCGCGAGACAGAGCGCCAGGTGGTGGCCGCGCTTGGTGGTGGCGAAGGCGTGCAGCACGTCGAAGATGACGCATTTCAGGTTGGCGAAGAATTTCGCCGCATCGAGATAGCTCAGCAGCA
>JAUXWB010000399.1 GCA_030684475.1 Reyranella sp.
GATCATGGGCAGCGCCATCGGCCTCACCGTCAACCTGATCTCGGGCTTCCCCGTCTCCCTGCCGTTGTGGAGCTTCGCGCTCGGCCTCGGGTTCTCGGCCTCGGTGGGCATCATTTCCGGCATGATCCCGGCCTGGCGCGCCTCGCGCCTCGATCCGATCGAGGCCCTTCGCTACGAATAAGGGACGACACGACAATTCACGAGACACCGCTGGTGTAAGCTTTCGGCGCTGAAAGATCTGAGAGGTCCTTGAGTGCAGCACTACTTCACCGCGGGCTACCTACTCTTCGCGCTCTTCCTGATCATCGGGGCGTGGCGGCTGAGGCGCCGGAGCGTCAGAGTCGGACCGGCGGCGGGCGCGATGATGACGGAACTACTCGACGACAGGCGCCGTGCGGCAATCGAGATCATCCGGGAAGAACGCACCGGCGAGCGGGATGTCGAAGACCGTGATGGCAATCTTCCTGATCTGGCAGCCGGATCCTCGGTCACTTCCAGCGGCAGCCAACCTCGAACAAGCCGGCACTGATGCCGGCCCTTACCAAGCAGTTCGCCCTCCTGCGCGAGACCGCCGAGATGGCGATGGGGACACTCCGCGCCAACAAGATGCGCTCGGCGCTCACCGTCCTCGGCGTGGTCATCGGCGTCACCTCGATCGTCGGCATGACCTCGCTGATCCGCGGCTTCGACTCGTCGCTGCGCGACTCGATCAACTCGCTCGGACCGAACACCATCATGGTGGCGCGGTTCAGCGGCGTCAGCATGGCCTCGGGCGCGTCGTTCCAGGCGCTGATGCGCCGCCCCAGCCTCACCGTGGCCGACGCCCAGGCCATCGAAAGGCTCTCGACGACCGCCGGCGTCGTCGACATCTGGCTCGGCAACGGGCCCCCGCAACCGACCACCGAACGAATCTTCTATCGTGGTGAGCGCACCCGCCCGTTGCTGGTCATGGGCACCACCGAGAAGTACGTGGAGATTAATTTCGCCAGGATGTTCGCCGGGCGCTCGTTTACCGAACAGGAAGTGTTGCGCCGCCGGCCCGTCGCGGTCATCGGCTACAACGTCTACGACGCGTTGTTCGGCAGTCGCGGCATCGATCCGATCGGCAAGCAAGTGCGAATCGGGGCCGTGCAATACACGGTGCTCGGCGTGGTGGACAAGCGGCCGGCGATGGGCGGCTTGAGCCTCGGCCAGGACGACTTCGCAATCATGCCGTACGGCTCGTACCGCAAGCAGTTCGGCAACGAGCGGGTGCGGAGCGGGCCGTTCGGCGGCATGCCGGCCATGGTCGTGGTGGTGCCGCGCGAGGGCGTGGCGCGCGATGACGCCATCCGCGACATCGAAACGATCATGCGCATTCGCCACGGACTGACGCTCGATCAGCCGAACGATTTCGACCTGGTCACCTCGGACGCGATCCTCGCGGTCTGGGATCAGATCTCGGCCGCGATCCTGTTGTCGCTGGTCGTGATCTCGTCGATTGCCCTGATGGTGGGCGGCATCGGCGTGATGGCGATCATGACCATCTCGGTGACCGAGCGCACCCGCGAGATCGGCGTGCGCAAGGCGATCGGCGCGCGCAAGTTCGAGATCCTCGTCCAGTTCCTGATCGAAGCCGTGGTCCTGACCAGCATCGGCGGCATTCTCGGGGTGATCATGGGCAGCGCCATCGGCCTCACCGTCAACCTGATCTCGGGCTTCCCCGTCTCCCTGCCGTTGTGGAGCTTCGCGCTCGGCCTCGGGTTCTCGGCCTCGGTGGGCATCATTTCCGGCATGATCCCGGCCTGGCGCGC
>JAUXWB010000405.1 GCA_030684475.1 Reyranella sp.
GGACGATTTCGTCTCCAGCCTCTTCATCGCCAATACCCATACGCCGGTGCTGTTTTTCTCCAGCCGGGGCATCGTCTACAAGCTCAAGGTCTGGAGACTGCCGCTCGGCGCACCGCAGGCCAGAGGCAAGGCCTTCGTCAATCTTCTGCCACTCAGCGAAGGCGAGACGATCAGCGCCGTGATGCCGATGCCGGAGGACGAGGCGAGCTGGTCGACGCTACATGTCATGTTCGCGACGGCGCGGGGCGGCGTGAGGCGCAACGAGCTCAGCGATTTTGTCAGCGTCAACCAGAGCGGCAAGATCGCCATGAAATTCGAGGGCGAGGACGCCGGCGACCGGTTGATCGGCGTCAGCGTCTGCAGCGAGGACCAGGACGTGCTGCTGGCGACGCGCCAGGGCCGGTCGATGCGGTTCCCGGTCGCGACGGTGCGCGTTTTCCAGAGCCGCGCCTCGACCGGCGTGCGTGGCATCGCGCTGGCGGAGGGTGACGAGGTGATCTCGATGTCGCTGTTCGACAGCGGCAAGGGCATCCCGACCGAGGATCGCGACGCCTATCTTCGCCAGTCGCGGGCGCTGCGCCAGGCCGAGAATGCCGCTGAGAATGCGGAGGAAGAAATAGCGGGCGCCGAGGATGCGGCAGTGCCGCCGCCGACGCTGTCGCCGGAGCGCTTCGCAGAACTGCAGGCCAAGGAGGAATTCGTGCTCACCGTCGCCTCGTCGGGTTTCGGCAAGCGTACGTCGGCCTACGAGTATCGGGTGACCGGCCGCGGCGGCAAGGGCGTGGAGCTGATGAACCTGGCCAAGGGCGGGGAAATCGTTGCCGCTTTCCCGGTGCTCGACAGCGACCAGATCATGCTGGTCACCGACGGAGGTACACTGATCCGTTGTCCGGTCGACGGAATTCGCATTGCGGGACGGGCCACGCGTGGCGTCCGCATCGTCAACGTAAGCGATGGCGAGCGCGTCGTGTCAGCGGTTCGCATCGGCGAGGACGATGCCGGCAACGGCAACGGCGAGAGCCATTCCGAAACAAACGGTGGATAAGGATCACTTGTGTCGCTAAGACTCCGCCGCCGTATCTGGCGCACAAGGGGGAGACATGGCCTCAGAGCGCACCGGGGTTTATCCGGGCACGTTCGATCCCACTACCAGCGGGCACATGGAAGTCATGCGTCGCTCGCTGCGGCTCTTCGACGAGCTGGTGATTGGGTGTGCCATCAACATCGGCAAGGGGCCGCTGTTTTCGCTCGAAGAGCGAATGGAGATCATCAGCGAGGATATCGCGGAATTTCCGCTGGCGGACAGAGCGCGCATCAAGGTCGTGCCGTTCGAGGGGCTGCTGATCCATTTCGTACGCGAGGTCGGCGCCTCTGTAATCATCCGCGGACTGCGGGCGGTTTCCGACTTCGAGTACGAGATTCAGATGGCCAACATGAACGCCCGCATGGAGCCCGACATCGAGACCATCTTCCTGATGGCCTCCGACCGGCACCAGTTCATCGCCTCGTCGCTGGTGAAGGATATTGCGCGACTGGGCGGAGATACGTCGCAATTCGTGTCCAAAAGGGTGTTCCAGCGCCTGAAGGCGAAGTTCGCCAAGAGCTGACGTCACCCCCAGCGACCGCGTTGACCGTGGCGCCGGCGCACCTTATACGGGCGCCGCGCGGGGTTTCGGCCTGCAGCGCGATGCCGGAGCGAGCCCGTAGCTCAGCGGTAGAGCATCTGACTTTTAATCAGAGGGTCGTGGGATCGTACCCCACCGGGCTCACCACTGGAGTCGAAAAGGAGAGATGCGGCTCATGCCGTCGGTGAGAGTCGTCAACGGCAAGCAGATCGTGGTCGAGAATCTCGACCCGTTGCAGCGCGTCTTCCGTTTCATCACGAGACCCTTTGGGCAGATGTTGTACCATCGGGACCTGGTCGCCGCCATCCTGCGGCGCGAGCTTCGGGACCGGTTCAAGGGGTCGGTGGCCGGCTGGATCTGGGCGGTGATCGCACCGCTCCTGGCGATCACGGTCTATTCGTACGCCTTCACGACCAATCTGCAGTTGCCAGTCGCCGAGAGCGGCGACGGCACACGCGTCACCTATTCGTTGTTCATTTTCAGCGGTATCATCGTCTTCAATTTCTTCTCGGAGATGGCGTTTCGCGCGCCGATGCTGCTTCATGAGTACACTCATTTCATCAAGCAGACGATCTTTCCCAGCGACATGTTGGCGGTGATCTCGACCCTGCGGGCGACGGCCTACACCCTGATCTCCATCAGCGTCATGCTGCTCTTCCAGTTGGCGATCACCGGCAGCTTGCCCTGGACGGTGTTGCTGATGCCGCTGATTTTCATTCCTCTCATGGCGTTTCTGATCGGCATGTCGTGGTTCCTGTGCGCCCTGGGCGCGTTCACCCGCGACGCGGGCTACTTCATGATCAACGTGGTGCCGCTGTTCATGTTCGCGACGCCGGTTTTCTATCCGCACACCGCGTTGCCGGCACCGTTCGATTTCTGGATCTATGTCAACGCACTGACCGGATACGTCGAGGTCATGCGCGACATCGTGTTGCTCGGGAAAGTGCCGAATCCGCTCGTCTACGGCTGGGTCCTGTTCACATCGGTCGTGACCTTCTACTTCGGCTACTGGTTCTTCGACAGGTATCGCAATGTCATCGTCGACGTCATCTGAGATCGTCGTCGAGGCCAAGCACCTCGGCAAGGCGTACCAGCTTTACGCTCACCGCAGCGATTGGCTGAAGCAGGTCCTGTTCGGCTGGTGGAAGGCCTATTTCAAGCCGTTCTGGGTACTGCGCGACATCGACCTCAGCGTCCGGCGAGGCGAGAGCATTGGCGTGCTCGGCCGCAACGGCTGTGGCAAGTCGACTTTGCTGCAGGTGATCTGCGGCATGACCCTGCCCAGCCATGGCGAGCTCAGGGTATCGGGTCGGATTGCGCCGGTGCTGGCGCTCGGCTCGACCTTCGACACGGAGCTGACGGGGCGCGAGAACGTCCTGATCGGCGGCGCCGTGCTCGGCCTCAAGCGTACCGAGATCCAGGAGAAATTCTCCTCGATAGAGGAATTTGCCGGCATCGGTGACTACATGGATCAGCCGGTGAAGCACTACTCCATGGGCATGCGCACCCGTCTGGCCTTCTCGATCTGCGCCCATGTCGAGGCCGAGATTCTGGTGGTCGATGAAGCCCTGGCGGTCGGCGATGCCGCCTTCCAGCGCAAATGCCTCGACTGGATCGATGATTTTCGCAGGACGGGAACGTTGCTCTTTGTGTCGCACTCGATGGCCGAGGTGCGTCGGCTGTGTACGCGGGCCATCTGGATCGAGGATGGCCGCATCCGCGAGCAGGGCGATCCCAATGAGGTCATTCGGTCCTACCATCGCGCGCTCCTGGTGGAGAAGGACGATGCTCACCGCTTCTCGGCAGCCGAGAGATGATGCATGGACGTCGGTGCCCCTGTCTGGCTCGGGCTCGGTTGGTGGTCGTTCAGTACGGCCGTGCACTGGGTGAGTGCCGCGCTCGCACGACGACCTAGGCGGAGCGCAGGCGTGCGGTATCAAGCGGCCGATTTCAGCATCGTCGCGCCCATGAATGGTGCAGGTGACGCTTCGGCGGCCTATGTCCATGCGCTCGCGGAACTTGCCCGGGCGGGCACCGAGATTCTGATTTGTGTCGCCCATGACGACGACGGTGCAGTGGCGCCGACGCGTGCCCTATGGCCGGACGCGCCGATCCTCGTCGGCAACGACGATACCTTCAACCCCAAGATGAACAATGTGCGCAAAGGCCTCGAAGCGGCGAGCCGAAAAGTCGTGGCGTTGTGTGACGCGGGCGTCGTGTTTGAAGCCGACGAACTCTGTCGGGCCGCCGCACCGCTGTCCGACAGAATCGGGCTCGTATTGGCGCTCAAGGTCGCCGATGCACCGGAGAGTTTTGCCGCTGAACTCGAGCGCGCATACATCGACGGGCATCAGGCAAAGTTCCTGTTTGCCGCCGACCGGCTGGGCATCGCGGTTGCGTCCGGCGGCGTGACCTTGTTGTCGCACGATACCTTGCAGCGCATAGGCAACTGGCGAGGTTTCACTCGCTGGATTGCCGACGATTATTCCGTTGTCCGCTCGGTTCGCGAACTTGGTCTTTCCACGCGTCTGGGGGATCTGATGCTGCGACTGCCGTTGGGCCATCGTGACTGGTCAACGGTATGGCGACGACAGGTCCGTTGGGCACGTACGCGGCTGCGCTTACCTGTGTGGCCCCTGGTCTTGTGGGAACCTGCGATCGGCTGGGCGGCCTCGGGCGCGGCCGGTGGAGCAGCGCTTGCCTGGGCGGGGGCAGGGGCGGACGTTCTTGTCGCCGGATTGGCCGCACATACGGCGGCATGGCTGGTCGGCGAGAAGTGGTTCATGAGTGGCCGCGGGCTCGAGTTTGGGGCGAGGGCAGCGGCGGCGGCGTTGCTGCGCGAGGCCTTGGCGCCGGCGCTGATGGCTGGCGCGCTAGGAAGCCGTGCCATCTATTGGCGCGGAGCCGACCTCGGCGGCCATTGGAGCAACCGCGGGGATGATACGGTGGGGAAGTCCGTATGAATGGTCCAGGTGCGGAGAATGCGATCACCACCGTCATGTTGCCTGAGCGGGTCGATTCTGCCACCTCGGCATCTGTCGAGGCGTTGATGATCGGCGCGTTGCGGCCGGGTGCCGGGTTGATCGTGGACGGCAGTGCCGTTGTCTATATGAGTGCCGCCGGCGTGCGTGCGCTGGCAATCGTGCTTCATAGGGCGGCAGAACTGTCGGCAAAGATCGTATTTTGTTCTTTTAGCGGACCGGCGGCCGATTGCCTGCTGGTCAGTGGATTTTCGCAGCTGTTCGACGTGGCGGATTCGACGGAGCAAGCCCTGTCGAGGCTGCGTCCGAAGCTCACAGGGAGCCCCGCGGGCCGCTTGCACCCGCATGGCGCCACAGGCTAATTACAGGGTGGGCTGAGGCTGACCATGGGAAGGGACGAGGCGCGGCACGTTACGGTGCGACCGTTCCGGACGGAGATCGGAATTTGACAATTTGGAGCTGGCTGCGCGCAGTCGCGCGACCTACCGGCATTGCCCTCGGCTTGGTTGTCGGCGTCGCCGGGTGCACGGCTCTGCCCGGCGACGGTCCGTGGATGGGCGGTGCCCAGGGCACCAGTACTGAAGCATTGCCATTCGACGTAATCGACCTCACGCCGACCACAATTGCCGCTTACCAGCAGTCGGCTAGCATCGACCGGCCCTCGATCACGAGTTCGTTGTCGGCTGGTGGTCAGGTCGCGGTTGCGCCCGGTGACGCGCTGAAGGTGCGCATTTTCGAGCCCTATGAAGGCAGCATCTTTCCGACAATCCAGAAGCCGGGCGCCGATTTCGGAGTCCAACGTGTTCTCGACGACGGCACGATCAACATTCCCTTCGTCGGCACGGTCCAGGTCGCCGGTCTCAGCCTCCTGCAGATCGAACGGCGTATCGCCAAGCAACTGGAAGGCAAGGCCCAGGATCCACAGGTCATCGTCGAGTTCGTGGCCGATCGAACGCACACCGTGATGATCTCCGGCGACATCAAGAATCCTGGACGCGTTTCCATTCTCGAGGGTGTGAGATCCGTCGTCGATGCTATCAACCGGGCCGGAGGTCCGGCCGGAGGCGGGGGCGGAGCAGGGGGCGGCAGTGGTGGGCCGACGCAAATTGAAGTCGTGGTGCGGCGTAAGGGCCAAGTCATTCTGACATCACAGTTTTCCGAACTTCTGGCCGGCGGCGATATCGCTATCCAGAAGGGAGACGAGATCGTTCTCCGCCCCAACTCCCGGGTCTTCACGGTCCTCGGCGCTGTCGTCAAATCGGGCAACGTCGAGATGAACAAGCACAATTTGTCGCTCATCGAAGCGCTGGGCCAAGTCGGTGGATTGAACGATATGCGCGCCAACAAGACGGGCGTCTATGTGTTCAGAATGGGGGATTTACAGAACAATCCCGCGGCTCGCGCCCGGGTTTTCCGGCTGGACTTGATGCAACCGGTCTCCATGTTCATCGGGCAGCAATTTGGCCTGCAGCCTCGCGACGTGGTTTATGTCACGAATGCGCCCTTGTACGAGTATGACAAGGTTTTGACATCGATTTACCGTACCTTCTCGATCTTCAGCATAGTTCGGAGTACTGGCACGGCGGTTTCGTTGCCGGCGTTCTGACAGGCCTGACGAGCGGCTAGGACAAGATCTGGTATAATTATACATGGCGCGTGCAAGAAAATTTACATGGGGTGCGGCGGGAGTGGCGGCGTTGGTCGTTGCCGCTATCCTCGCCATGTGGATCGGGCCCAGCCGCCAGACCAGCAGCGCCCAGGACGGCATCAAATCGGCCGGGCCTTTGATCTCTCGCGGTTATACCGATGCCCCGGCCGGCACGGCGGTAATTGCCGGCGACCCGGCGGGCGGCGCGGTTCTTCTCGAGCTTCGCATTACCGACGGTCAGAAGGTCAAGCGCGACAACATCATCGCCGTCCTGTCGAACTATCCCAAAGCCGATGTCGCAGTCCGTTCGGCCGAGGCCGAATTGGTCAAGGCCAAGCAGCAGCGTGAGGCCATGGTCTCCGGCTTCCGCACCGCCGAAATCGTCATGCAGGAGGTGGTCGTCAAGTCTGAGGCGGAGTCAAACAAGCTCAGGGCGCTTCAGATGCAGCGTTCGGGTCTGCCGCCGGACCAGAAGCAGCTCGAGTTGAGCATTGCCCAGCAGAATCTCGAGCGGGAGCAGGCCAAGCTTCGTGTCCAGAAGGAAACGCTGGAGACGGACCTCGCGCAGATCGAGACGGAAATCGGCATCATCACCGCCAAGCTCGACAACGCGCGGACCACCCGCGAGCAGGCGCTGGTCCGGTCTCCGCTCGATGGCGTCGTGGTTCAAATCTACTCGCGGCAGGGCGAGCGGGTGTCCCCCAGCGGCATCGCCAAGATCGTCGACTTGAGCCAATTGCGCATCCTGGCGGATGTCGACGAACTGCACGTCGGCCGGGTGATCGTGGGTGGTAAGGTCGAGGTCACGTTCCGGGGCAGCCCGACCGTCTACAAGGGAAAAATCTCGCGCGTGGCGCCGACAGTGAAGCGCATGCAGCGCGTCGAGCCGGATGGCGGCTCCTCGACCGACGGTCGTGTAGTTCAAGTCGAGATCGAACTCGACGATCCGTCCAGCATGCCGCAGGTGCTGGGGCGCGAGACCCGCGTCACCTTCCCCTGATGGCACTGGTTCTGCCTGCCTTTCCGTCGCTCAAGCTGCGTGGCTGGCGGCCGAAGCTGTCGCTGGCCCGGCTTCGGGCGGCCGCGAAGACGGCGACGACAATGCCGCTCGGCGCCCAGCAGCTCAAGCGCCAGCGCACCAGCACGCTGCTGTCGCTGGCCGGCGTTACCGCTAGTCTGCTCGTGATCTTCGCCCAACTCGGTATCGAGCGGGCGGTCTACGATTCGGCAGTCCGTCTTCATCGTACGGTGGCTGCTGATCTCGTCTTGGTTCCGTACGGCTTCAAGTCTCTGCAGCTTCATGCCGAAGTTCCCGTTGCGATGACGGACATTGTGTCCGCCAACCCCTCGGTGGCGGGCACCATGCCGCTGTGGTTCGGCGTCATGTCGATGAGTCACGCCGGCATGCCGACCGCCCGGCGTATCGCCTGGTATGCAATCGATGTGGAGCGGCCGGCGATCGACGTGCCCGGTTTGCGCGAAAACCTCTACAAGCTGCGCGAGGCGCGCCGCATGCTCTACGATCGGGAGTCGCGGCCCTATTTCGGCGATCTTGGCGAGGTCGCCGACCGTGCGGCGGAGGTGCCGGTTCTCGGCCCCCCTGACAATCGAGGGCTACTGCGCCAACTCTTCGTCGTCGGCACTTTCGCGGTCGGCCCAAACGTTCTCAACGACGGCGCCGTCATGATGTCCGAAGGAACCATGGCCGAAGTGTTCGGCGCCTGGTGGTCGGACCGGCCGGCTTTTATCGCCATCCGGCTCGTTCAGGACGCCGACCCCGTCGCCGTGCGCCAGGAGCTGAATCGGGCGTTGGGCGGTCGCGGCGAAGTGATCACCACGACAGAACTCGAGGCGCGCGAGAGGAGCTACTGGTCGCGCGAAACGCCGGTCGGCTACATCACCGATCTCGGTTTCGTGATGGGTGTGATGATCGGCATGGTCTTCATCTACTACGCGCAGTACCAGATCATCCGCTTCTATCTGCCTGAGTACGCCATTCTCAAGAGCCTGGGTTACGATTGGTGGTTCTTCCTCTTCATGATCGGCCAGATCGGCGCCGCCATCATCACGCCGGCCTTTCTGGTGGCGTTCACGCTGGGGCGATTTGTTTACGGGGCGACGGAAGCGGCGATGCATCTCGGCATGTCGATGGGGCTGCGTGAAATGGCCGTGGCGCTCCTGGCCTGCGTGGTCATGACGGTGGTGTCGAGCCTGTTTGCGATCCGGCGCCTCTGGAAGGTCGACCCGATCATGCTGTTCGAGTGACCATGTCCGCCAATCCCCATGGTTTTGGGCCGCCGGTCGTTGAGGCCGTGGACGTCCACCACCACTACGGTGAAGGGCCTCAGCGCGTCGATGTGCTGTTCGACATCAACATGCAGGTCCGTGAGGGCGAACTGGTGATCGTCACCGGCCCCTCGGGTTCGGGCAAGACGACGCTGCTGACCATCCTGGGCACGATGCGTCGTCCGTCCGAGGGCAAGCTCCGTTTGCTCGGAACCGATATCGTCGGGATTGGCGGTACCGAACTGGATATTCTGCGCAATCGGGTGCGCTTCCTGTTCCAGAAGCGCAATCTCCTGTCGTCGCTAACGGCGTTGCAGAATGTGATTGCAGGCGTCTCAACCACGCCGCTGTCGGATGTCGCCTGGGACGAACCGCGGGCGCGCCATTTGCTCGGCCTGTTGGGGCTCGCCGACAAGGCGGATTCCTGGCCGGACGAACTGTCGGGTGGCCAGCAGCAACGCGTGGCCATCGCCCGCGTCATGATCGGGTTGCCGGATCTCATCATTGCCGACGAGCCGACGTCCGCCCTTGATCGCGTGGCCGGCCGGCTGGTCGTCGACCAGCTCAAGGATCTCGCCATGCGGGCGAAGTGCGCCGTGGTGTTGTCGACGCACGACGAGCGCATCTTCGACGTGGCCTCGCGCCGACTCCATATTGAGGACGGCCGCTGCTTCGACGTGCCCATCCACTACCACTGATCGGCGGGGCGGCATGCTGCTCTTGGCCTTCGACATCGTCGTCCTGCTCTGCCTGGCCGTGCAGTTCGCTATCGCTGGCTATTTTCTTTATCTGCTCTACTGGCTGGCCGTGCTTCCTCCGGCGGCCGGGCAAGTTCCGCTTCCGACCTCGGATCTGCCCCGGGTGTTGATCCAGATCCCGGTCTACAACGAACCACTCGTGGTCGAACGCGCATTGGCTGCTGCGGCGTCTCTCGACTGGCCGCCCGACCGGCTGACGGTCCAACTCCTCGATGACAGCACCGATATCACTTCCGATATCGCCATCCATGCCGTCGCACGTCTCCGTCGCAACGGCGCGGATGTCGTGCACGTCCGGCGCGCCGATCGCAGTGGCTTCAAGGCCGGTGCGCTGGCAGCCGGGATGGCAGTCTGCGACGCGCCGTATGTCGCGGTCTTTGATGCCGATTTCGTCCCGGCTTCCGACTGGTTGCGCCGTGCCATGTCAGCGATGCTCGCCAACCCAAGGGCTGCCTTCGTGCAGACACGTATCGAATGGGGCAATGGCGGATACAACTGGTTGACCCGTGCACAACGTCTGATGCAGGACGCACATTTTGCCGTCGAGCAGGATGTCCGGGCGCGGCGGGGCGTGCCTTTCCAGTTCAACGGTACCGGGGGCGTCTGGCGCCGCACCGCCGTGGAAGAGGCCGGCGGCTGGTCGCACGACACGCTGTCGGAAGACCTCGATCTCGTGCTGCGCACCCACCTCAAGGGCTGGAACGGCGTTTTCCTGATGGAGCCGAACGTGGTCGGTGAGCTGCCGCAGAAGATCGACGACTTCAGCGCCCAGCAGAGCCGCTGGTCGAAGGGCTTCGTGCAGGTCGCCCGCAAGCTCCTTGGCCCGATCTGGCGATCGGATTGGTCGACCGAGGCCAAGCTTGTGACCACGGCCCAGCTTGGGCAGCAACTCATTTTCCCGGTTCTGGTGGTTGGCGTCGCGGCGCTCGGCCTGTCGATACTGGGGCACGGCCGCTTGCTGGACGGATTCCGCTTCTGCGTGTGGTTGTGGCTGGCCACGATGCTGGCCGTCCTGGTCGGCATGACCTGGGGCGCCTATCGTCGCCTCGGTCGCGGCAGCGTTGTCGACTACGCCGTCGCGGCGGCGAGTGTGCCGGTTCTGATCGTCTATCTCGCGATCTCCAACGCCGGTGCGATCGTGAGTGCAAGTCTCGGCAAGAAGACGGAATTCAATCGCACGCCCAAGACGGGCAAATGACAGACTGATGGCCATTCTCGCCACCCTGGCTCTTCTCTTTGGCATCGTGTTTGCGGTCTGCTGCATTCTGCTGGCCACCTTCATCGGCAGCCTGCTCTACATGGTGATCCTGCATCATCGTCTGAAGGACGCCGGCCTGCACCGTGAGGAGATGCTGCTGTCCACGCCGTTGCCGGCCGACGCTGACCTGCCGCATGTCGTCGTTCAGATCCCATCCTTCAACGAGGGGGCGGTGGTCCGCCGCGGCGCCGAGTCGGCCGCGGCACTCGACTGGCCGCGCGACAAGCTGCATATCCAGCTCCTCGATGACAGCACCGATGACACGGCCGAGATGGTCCGCGCAGTGGCGGCCGAGCTCAAGGCCAAGGGTTTCGACGTAGAGGCGCTGCAACGGTCCGATCGCAGCGGTTACAAAGGCGGCGCGCTGCACGAGGCGATGCAGAAGACGCCGCACGATTTTTTTGCAATCTTCGACGTCGACTACATTCCGCCGACCGACTTTCTGCGTGTCTGCATGCGGCCGTTCTTTGCCGAGCCGAACACCGCGTTCGTGCAGGCCCGGTTCGACTTTCTCAATCCGCACGAGAATGCGCTGACCGAGATGCAGATGGTGACGCTCGACGCCCATCTCGGCATCGAGCAGGCGACGCGCTGCTGGGCCGGGCATCCGTTGCCTTTCAACGGCACTTGCGGCATCTGGCAGCGCGCGGCCATCGAGGCCGGTGGCGGCTGGAAAGGTGACACGGTCACCGAGGATCTGGACCTTACCTATCGTGGCTGGGTGAAGGGTTGGCGCGCATTGTTCCTGACAAGCGTTAGTGTGCCCGGGGAACTGCCCGCCGACACTAAGACGTGGCTGCGTCAGCAGCAGCGCTGGCAGGACGGCTTCCGGCACGTTTCGATGCGGATGGTCCCGGAAATCCTGAAAAGCCGCGACATTACCCCTTTGGCCAAGGTGGCGGCGCTGCTGCATCTCTGCATGGCATTGAACCAGCCCGTATTGCTGGTGGGTGTGGTGTCCGGCGTACTGGCTGCACTGCTGGCGCCGCAGCTCGTGCCGCTGCTGCTGACGTTCTTCGTCATCACGGTGGCATGGGTTCTGTTCTGCGCCACGACGTTCCTCCGCGCTGGCCACAACTTCATCCGGGGCGGCGAGATCCCACCGCTGGCGTTCGGCGTGGTTCTGCTTCGCTTCATCGGCGGACAAGTGGCGACCGTCGGTCGGTCGCTCGGCGTGCATGCGAGGAAGATCTTCAGCAAGCCCAAGCCGGTCGTCTTCGACCGCACGCCCAAGCGTGGGACCTAAGCCAGGACGCTCTCGCGCAATAAGGGGTGATGGGCGCAGCGCAGTCCGCCACCCGTACTGATCGGGCCATCGAACGGCAGCGGAACGACGTCGATTTTGTGCCGGCGCAGTTCTTCGATCACCCGTTTGTTGTCGGCATCGACGATGATGCGACCTTCCTCGAGGATGAGGCCGTTGGTCGCCAGCAGTGTAGCTTCGTCGACCGAGACCACGACCTTGTCCCAGTCGCGCAGCGACATGGGTAGGCCGTCGATCAGCTTTTCCGGGCAGTAGACCAGCAAGCCGGGCCTGATCAGCGCCAGGGCGCAATCGAGATGAAGCACATTCGACTTCATTGCCACGGGGATGACCTTGTAGGTTTCGCCCAGCAACGCTTGCAGCCAGTCGGCACCGGCAAGGTCGGAGGCGCAGCCCGAAAGGCCGACATAGATCTCGTAGCCGTTCAGCAGGGTGTCACCGCCTTCGAGGAACGGACCGTCGACACAACCCGGTGATCCCAGCGGCACGCTCGACCAGCGCGCGCCGCGCTGCTGTACGACTTGCTGGATGATCGGGCGCAGGCCGTAGCGCTCGCGCTGACGGCATTTCAGACGGAGCGAGGCGTCAATCGCATGGTTGCCGATCACGATCATGCCGTCGCGGGGGAAATACTGAGCGCCCTCGCCGTTGGGGGCGAGGAAGGTGCGCTCGTCGCCTTCGAGCCGCTGCGGCCGGTGTACGGTCACACCTTCGCGCGCGACCAGTTCGGCCAATGCATCGACCTGGCGCTCGATCCGATAGGCTCGTTCGGGATCGATGTCGATCAGGCGGCGGCCGGCATGCTGGCGGCTGAAGGTGTCACCCGGCGGGACCAGCCAGCGCTGGGACTCTTCGTAGAAGACGACGAGATCTTCGGCTGGCGAAATGCCGATGACGACTTCGCGCAGCTTGCCCCATTCGTGGTGGACGCCGAACCGCATGGTCACACCCGGGCGTAG
>JAUXWB010000410.1 GCA_030684475.1 Reyranella sp.
ACGCGCCGGCCGCGTGCTGTCGCGCGACGCGCTGATGGACCTCCTGAAGGGCGAGAAGCTCGAAGCCTTCGACCGCTCGGTCGACGTCCACATCAGCCGCATCCGCGCCGCCATCGAGGACGACCCCAAGAAGCCGCGCCGCATTTTGACTCTGCGCGGCACGGGGTATGTGTTCGCCAAGGATCAGGATCGATGACCCCCTCACCTAACCTCTCCCCCAAGGGGGAGAGGAATATGAGTCGTCACTTCATGCTCCTCTCCCCCCATCGGGGGGAGAGGTTGGGTGAGGGGGGCCGGTAGCCGATGCAGCGCCTCTACCTCCAGTTCTACGTCACCATCCTGGTCGTGCTGGCGGTGTTCGTCGGCGCGGCGGCATTGCTGTGGCGGCTGGCCGAAGACGACAACCGGACGCCGCAGTATCTCGACGTCGCGGCCGAGCTCACCGGCGCCCTGCTGCCCGACGTGGCGGCACCCAAGGCCGACCAGCAGAAGGCGGTCGAGGCGCTGCACCGCAAGCTGCGCTTCGACATCGCGCTCTACCGCGCCGACGGCGACATGATCGCCATGGCGGGCAAGGTGCCGCCGCGCTTCAATGTCGCCCGCGCCCGCGTCGGCTGGCGGCGCGGACCGGGAGGGCCCAACTTCACACTGCAACTTCCCGACGGCCGCTGGCTGGTCGCGCGCCAGGTGCGCGAGCGGCCCAACCCCAGCTTCTGGATCGCGGCCTTCCTGGCGCTGGTCGCCATCGCGGTGGCGGTCGGCGCCTTTCCCGTGGTGCGCGGCCTCGGCCGAAGGCTGGAGCGCCTCAGGGCCGGCGTCGAGAAACTGGGCGGCGGCGACCTCGGCGCGCGCGTGAAGGTCGAGGGCCGCGACGAAGTGGCCGCACTCGCCGAGAGCTTCAACCGCTCGGCCCAGCGCATCGAGGAGCTGGTGGCGGCGCACCGCCTGCTGCTGGCCAACGCCAGCCACGAACTGCGCACGCCGCTTGCCCGGATCGCGGTGGCGGCCGCGCTGCTGGGCGAGAATGCCGATCCGAAAACGCGCGATTCGCTGAAGCAGGACGTGGCCGAACTCGACCAGCTGATCGAGCAGATCCTGCTGGCAAGCCGCCTCGAAGCCGTGCCCACCTTGGAGCACCGCGAGCCGGTCGACCTGCTGGCGGTGGCCGCCGAGGAGGCCTCGCACTACGACCTCGAAGCGTCCGGCCAGCCGGTCACGGTTCTGGGCGACCGCACCCTGCTGCGCCGGCTGGTGCGCAACCTCGTCGAGAACGCCCTGCGCTATGGCGGCGACGGACCGGTTTCGGTTTCAGTTGCCCACGCAGGCAGCCGCGCCGTGCTGGAAGTCTCCGACCACGGCCCCGGCGTCCCCGAAGCGGAACGGCAGCGCATCTTCGAGCCCTTCTATCGCCTGGCTGGCGGCAAGGAGACGGGCCGCGGCAGCGGCCTCGGCCTCGCCCTGGTGCTCGACATCGCGCGGCGTCACGGCGGCGATGCAGTGTGCCTTGCGGCGGAGGGTGGCGGGAGTCGGTTCCGGGTGGATCTGCCAGCCGCCTCCATCGGCTGATTTGCTCGGGCAAGCCCATCTCGTTATAACGCCGGGCCCGCGAGGACGCTTCGAAATGGATCAGCGCTAGTCACACGACTCTCCAGCTTCCCGTCACGCCACGGGAAGCGGCAAGCCGCTGGCGTGCGTCCGCGCTGTTTCCCGGAGCCACTCTTGTCCCACCCTCTTCTGACCGCGCCCATCGGGCCTGCGCTGCTGCGGCTGGCCGGCCCGACCACCGCGTTCATGGTGCTGCAGATCTTCGTCGCCATCGCCGAGACCTGGTTCGTCGGCCGGCTCGGCACCGAGGCGCTTGCGGGCTTCGCGCTGGTATTGCCCTTCCTGGTGCTGATGCTGAACCTTGCCAATGGCGGCATGGGTGGCGCCGTCGCCGCGGCCCTCGCCCGCGCCCTGGGCGCCGGACGGCTCGACGACGCGCGCGCCCTCGTCCTGCATGCGCTGGTGCTGGCGCTCGCCTTCGCGCTCTTCTTCACCGCGCTCGCCTGGACGGCGGCGCCCGCGCTCTATCGCCTGATGGGCGGCAACGGACACGCGCTGCAGCATGCGCTCGCCTTCAGCAACATCTTCTTCGGCGGCGCGGCGGCGGCCTGGCTGAGCGCCTTCTTCGCCGCCCTGCTGCGCGGCGCCGGCGATTCGGCCACCCCGGCGCGCCTTGGCGTGATCGCGTCGGCGGTCTACGTGCCGCTGTCGGGCGTGCTGGCGCTCGGCTTCGGCATGGCGGGCATCGCCGTGGCGTCCGTCGTTGCGTCGGGCATCGCCACCCTCCTGCTGGCGCGCGCCGTGTGGCGCGGCGGGCTGGGCTTCACGCCGACCTTCGCCGGCATCCGCCTTCAGCACCGGCTGTTCGCGGAAATCCTCGGCGTCGGCATCATGGGCTCCTTCGCGACGCTCACCGCCAGCCTCGCCGCCATCCTGATGACCGCGCTGGTCGGCCGCTTCGGGACGGCGGCGCTGGCGGGCTACGGCATCGGCCTGCGGCTGGAATTCATGCTGGCGCCGCTTGCCTTCGGCATCGGCACAGGCTGCACGACTCTGGTCGGCGTCGCGGCGGGCGCCGGAGACTGGAAGCGCGCGGTCAAAATCGCCTGGACCGGCGGGCTCGTGGCCTTCGCCGCGATCGGCTGCATCGGCTGGACGGTGGCGCTGTTGCCCGAGACCTGGTCGCGCCTCTTCACCTCCGATCCCGCGGTACTGGCCGCCAGCGTCGCCTTCATCACCCGCGTCGCGCCCTTCTATTGCCTGTTCGGCCTGGGCCTCGCGCTCAACTTCGCGAGCCAGGGCGCGGGCCGCATGAAAGCACCGCTGGTGGCGAGCCTTGCGCGCCAGGCCGTGGCGGTGGCCGGCGGCTGGTTTGCCGTCGAAACCCTGGGGCTGGGGCTCGACAGCGTGTTCGTCGCCATCGCCGCCGGCATGTTCGTCTATGGCGGCCTGATCGCGGGGCCCCTGCTCGTAGCGCCGTGGAGAACCAAACACCGCGTAGCGTGAGGCTCCCGCGCGGCTATGGCCACAGACCGCCATAGAGGCAGGGTGGCCGAAGGCCGGAGGGGGTCTTATGGTGCGGTGAACAACCGTTTACCGAGGAAGCGCGCCATGGATTTCACCATTCCCGCCGACATCGCGACCTATCTCGCCGAACTGGACGCCTTCATCGAGCGCGAGATCCGGCCGCTGGAGCGCCAGGACGACAATATCCGCTTCTTCGACCACCGCCGCGAGCATGCGCGCACCGACTGGGACAACGACGGCCAACCCCGTCCCGAATGGGAAGAGCTTTTGGCCGAGATGAAGCGCCGCGCCGACAAGGCCGGGCACCTGCGCTTCGGCCTGCCCAAGGCGCTGGGCGGCAAGGACGGGTCGAACCTCGCCATGGCGCTGATCCGCGAGCATCTCGCGCACAAGGGGCTGGGACTGCACAACGACCTGCAGAACGAGAGCTCGATCGTCGGCAACTTCCCGGTGGCGCTGCTGCTGCATCGCTTCGGCACAGAGGAGCAGAAGGAGCGCTACATCGAGGGCATGTTCAAGGGCACGGAGCGCATCGGCTTCGGCCTTACCGAGCCGCTGCACGGCTCCGACGCCACCTTCATGGAGACCACGGCGGTCAAGCAGGGCGGCGACTGGATCATCAACGGCATGAAGCGGTTCAACACCGGCATGCATACCGCCACGGTCGATCTCGTGTTTGCCCGCACCTCGGGCAAGGTGGGCGAGCCGCGCGGCATCTCGGCCTTCCTGGTGCCGGTGAAGACGCCGGGCTTCAAGATCGAATACATGTGGTGGACCTTCAACATGCCGTCGGACCATGCCGAGGTGTCGCTCACCGACGTGAAGGTGCCCAACTCGACCATGCTGGGCGAGGAAGGCCGCGGCCTCGACGTGGCGCAGACCTTCGTCCACGAGAACCGCATCCGCCAGGCCGCCTCGAGCCTGGGGGCGGCGCAATACTGCATCGACATGTCGGTGGCCTACGCCAAGAACCGCAAGGTGTTCGGCAAGGCGCTGGCGACCAACCAGGCGATCCAGTTCCCGTTGGCCGAGCTCCACACCGAGGCCGAGATGACCAGAGGGCTGGTGCGCAAGACGGCGTGGCATCTCGACCGCGAGCACCACATGAGCGTTTCCGAATGGGTGGCGATGTCGAACTACCGCGCCAACCGCCTGGTCTGCGACGCCGCCGACCGCGCCATGCAGGTCCATGGCGGCATCGGCTATTCGCGCCACACGCCGTTCGAGCACATCTACCGTCACCACAGGCGCTATCGCATCACCGAGGGCTCGGAGGAGATCCAGATCCGCAGAGTCGCCGGCACGCTGTTCGGCTTCTGGGGGGCGCAGAAGGCGTCGACGGCGCCGAAGCAATGACCCCTCCGGCCTTCGGCCACCTCCCCCATTTGATGGCGGAGGAGAATGGCCGCCCGTGGGCGTGGCCTTCCTCGGCCTGACGGCCGGCCTCGATCGCCTCGGGGTGAGCCGGGTCATGGTCTGCATGTACCTGATCCCAGTGGCGGGTGTCGGCCTGTCGGCGGTGTTTTTCGACGATCCGCTGACCGCCGCCCGCGTGCTGGGGGGTCTGATCGTGCTGGCGGGCGTCATTCTGACGCGCGTCGCGCTCGACCGCGCCGCCCGCCTTCCTGTATGACCTTCCCATGGCCTCGACACTCGAAACCCTGAAGACACCCGGCACCGGCGGACGGCGCGCGTCCGTCACCCGCGTCACCAAGGAAACCCGCATTTCCGCCGCCATCAATCTCGACGGCACCGGCGCCTATGACATCAACACCGGCATCGGCTTCCTCGATCACATGCTGGAGCAGCTCTCGCGCCACAGCCTGATCGACATCACGCTGCGCGCCGAGGGTGACCTGCACATCGATTATCACCACACGACCGAGGACTCGGGTATCGTGCTGGGCGAGTGCCTGGCCAAGGCGCTGGGCGATCGCGCCGGCATCCGCCGCTACGGCAGCGCCGTGATCCCGATGGACGAGACGCTGACCGAGGTGGCGCTCGACGCGTCGAACCGGCCGTATCTCATCTGGAAGGTGAATTTCTCCAAGCCCAAGCTCGGCACCATGGACACCGAGCTCTTCAAGGAATGGTTCCAGGCCTTCGCCCAGCTGGGCGGGCTGACGCTGCACGTGTGGAACCACTACGGCGACAACAACCACCACATCGTCGAAAGCTGCTTCACGGGCATCGCCCGCGCGCTCCGCGTCGCGGTCGAGATCGACCCGCGGCAGACGACGACGGTGCCCAGCACCAAGGGCGTGCTCTAGGCAGCAGACCATGACTGTCGCCATCGTCGATTACGGCTCGGGGAACCTCCGTTCCGCCGCCAAGGCCTTCGAACGCGCCGCCCGCGAGGCCGGCACGCATGAACGCGTGCTGGTGACGTCGAGCCCGCGCGAAGTCACCGAGGCCGACCGCATCGTGCTGCCCGGCGTCGGCGCCTTCGCCGACTGCCGCGCCGGCCTTTACGGCGTGCCGGGCATGGTCGAGGTGCTGCAACGGGAAGTCATCGAGCGCGCAAAACCGTTCCTCGGCATCTGCGTCGGCATGCAGCTCATGGCGACCAGAGGTGTCGAGTACGGCGTCCACGCCGGCCTTGACTGGATCGCGGGCGACGTGGTGCGCATCGAACCCGGCACGGCGCATCTGAAGATCCCGCACATGGGCTGGAACGAGTTGCGCGAGTTCAAGGCCCATCCGTTGCTCGAGGGCATCGCCGAGCGCGACCACGCTTATTTCGTGCATTCCTTTCAGTTGAAGGCGAGCCGGCCCGAGACCGTGCTGGCGGTCGTCGACTACGGCGGACCGATCACCGCCATGGTCGGCCGCGACAACCTCGCCGGCACGCAGTTCCACCCGGAGAAGAGCCAGGCGACCGGCCTCAGGCTCATCGCCAACTTCCTGCGCTGGAAGCCGTGACCTGGGAGCCAACTCGCGGGGCTTGCGCCACAGCAACCGGCATGACCTGATGACTTCTCACAGGCTCGGAGGTCGCCATGGACAATAGGCTGGTCGAACTCAGCCCCAATGAGGCGATCACTCTCCGGCGCATCGCCTATGGCGTCACCAATCTCGATGCCCTCCGACCCGATGACATCGACCGGCTGAAGAAGCTCCTGCTGGTCGAGGAGCGGCGCAGCGGGATCGTGATGACGGCGCTGGGCCGCAGCCGCATCGCCAAATTACCCGCCCTTCGACTGATCGTGGCGCCCCCCTCCTACGACGAACATGTCGTGGCTTTCTCCAAGGTCATCCGCAGAATACGACTGCACTGAGTGATCGCTCCGATGACCACCCGTCTGGCCTGCTTTCCGGCGATGATACTGGCCGTTCTGGTGATCGCCGCCGCCCCCGCCGCGGCGCAACGCCAGCCGAGGGCGCAGCAGGGACAGGCGACGCCCAACAACGATCTCTGGCTCACGAGCGCCGTCGGCATCGAGTACAAGATCGATCCGAAGTGGTCGTTCCACTTCGATCTGCAGCTCCAGATCGACCGCGACATCAACCGCCTGCGCACCTTCGAGGCGCGGCCGGGCTTCGAGTACGCGCTTTCTCCGAACTGGGCCGTCGCAGCAGGCTATGTGCAGTACCAGCACTATCCGACGACACTGCGCACGCAGCGCGGGTCGTTCCAGGACCTCCTGCACCGCAACCGCTTCGGCAAGATCACCTTCGCCGGCCGCCTGCGCAGCGAGGAACTGTTCTTCGAGAACAGCACCTTGCTGGTACGGGCGCGCGCCCTCGCCGGCATCCGCATCCCGATCGGCGACTCACCCTGGGAGTTCGCCCTGTCGGACGAAATTTACGTCGACCTCAAGGTCGACGGCACCCGGCGCGAGGCCGGGTTCAGCCAGAACAAGACCTTTGTCGGGTTCGGCCGCCCGATCAGCGAGCACCTCAGGATGTCGGCCGGCTACGAACTCAACACCTACGAGCAGCGCGGCAGGTTCCGCAACGTGCACCAGCTCCGGCTGGGCGTCGCAATCAAGCTGAACTGAAGGGAAGGCCGCCGACCCTCATCCAGCCGTCGACGCGACCCGGCTTCGCGGGACCGCCCGGGCGTCGAGCGCCAGGAACGCCGCCAGCGAACGTTCGATCGCGGCGCGCTCGAGACCCTCGACGATGAAGACCAGCCGCGAGCGGCGGTCGCCGTCCGGCCGCTTGTCCGGCCACGCCGCCATGTGGACCGGCAGGTGAACGAGATGCTGCACGCCATGCACCGCGACCGGTGTCGGCGAGCCTTCGACGTTGAGGATGCCCTTTACCCGCAGCATCGCATGGCCATGCCGGTGGAGAAGCATGGTCAGCCAGAGGCCGAACAGCGTCCAGTCGACCGGCCCGTCGAAGACCAGCGAGAAGGCATGGATGCCGCCGCCGTGCCGGTTGCGGTCGTGGACATGAGGTTGAACCGCCACCTCGTCGGCGAACCAACGCCGCGCGATCGCGCTCTTGCCGCCCAAGGCAAAGAGATCGTGGGAGAGCAGTGCCCGAACGTCGAGCCTGTCCTCCGCCGCGCGCCACAGGGGTGCCGAGGGATTGAGCCGGCGCAACCTCGCCACCAACGCCTCGGTCGTCTGCGCAGCGGCGAGATCGGTCTTGGTCAGCACCAGCCGGTCGGCCACGGCCACCTGCTTGGTCCATTCGGACTGGCGGGCGAGCTGGCCGGCACCATTGACCGCATCGACCGTCGCGATGACGTTGCCGAGGCGGAAATGATGCTTCAGCACCGGATCAGCCTGGACCGTCGAAAGAATGGGGACTGGATCGGCCAACCCGGTGCTCTCGATCACCAGCCGCCGGAAGTTCGGCACCAGCCCGAGCGCGCGCCTGGAATGCAGGGCTTTGATGGCCTCGCTGAGTTCGCCGCGGATGGTGCAGCAGAGGCAGCCAAACTGCAGCAGCACCATGGTGTCGTCGATGCGTTCCAGCAGATGATGGTCGAGACCGACTTCGCCGAACTCGTTGATCAGAACCGCCGTGTCGCCGAGCGCCGGATCGCCGAGCAGGCGCTGCAGCAGGGTCGTCTTGCCGGAGCCGAGAAAGCCCGTGATCAGGTTGACCGGCGTGATGGCCGCGATGTCAGTCACCACCCGCCTCCAGCAGGCGGATGAGAGCCGGATCGAGCGGATCGCAGGGCCGGCCCAAGAGCTTCTCGGCCGCCGCCCAGAGGTGGCCGAGGTTGTCGACGAGCTCGGTCTTGCCGGTCGCCGTCGACAGCACGTACGACGAACTCTGCCAGTCGCCGAGCGTCAGCCCGTAGTGCCGCAGTACCCGGCTGGCGGCCGTGACGCGGTCGTAGCGCTCGCGCCGACGCTGAACGGGATCGATATTGCGGCTAAGCACACCGCGCCGCGCCGCCGCGTCGGTCCAGTGCCCGGCCCCGCCCAGAATACCGCAGAGCGCACACATGGCGTCACTTCTTCCGTGGAGAGCGCCGGGCGAAGTCGTCGGCCATCTCGTTCATGGTGACAAAGCGAACCCCGGGATGGCCGATCATGTGATGATAGAGCCGCTCCAGCATCATCAGCACGTGAGGCCGGCCCGACACGTCGGGATGGATGGTCATCGGGAACACGGCATAGTCGTATTCACGGTAGACCCAGTCGAACTGGTCGCGCCACATCTGCTCGATGTCGCGCGGATTGACGAAGCCGTGGCTGTTCGGCGACTTCTTGATGAACATCATCGGCGGCAGGTCGTCGAGATACCAGCTTGCCGGAATCTCGATCAGGTCCGTCTCCTTGCCGCGCTTGAGCGGCACCATCCATTCACGTGGCCTCTTCGAGTAGTCGATCTTCGTCCAGCTGTCGCCCACCCGCACGTAGTAGGGCTGATGATCGTGATGCATCAGCGAGTGGTCGTACTTGATGCCGCGTTCCAGCAGCAACTCGTTGGTGACGGACGAGAACTCCCACCACGGCGCCACGTAGCCGGTCGGCCGCTTGCCTGAGAGCCTGGTGACCAGCGCGATGCACTTGTCGAGGATCTCCATCTCCTGCTCGCGGGTCATGGCGATCGGATTCTCGTGGGAATAGCCGTGGATGCCGATCTCGTGACCGGCCTTGGCGACCGCCTTCATCTCCTTGGGGAAGGTCTCGATCGAGTGGCCGGGAATGAACCAGGTGGTCTTGATCCCGAGCCGCTCGAACAGCTTCAGAAGGCGCGGGCTGCCGACCTCGCCGGCGAACAGGCCGCGCGAGATGTCGTCCGGTGAATCCTCGCCGCCATAGCTGCCGAGCCAGCCCGCGACCGCATCGACATCGATGCCGAAACCGCAAAGAATCTCCTTGGCCATCGTCGGTTGTCCTCCCGTTCAGGATCGCTCTTGCAATATAGCAAGAAGCGTTCCGAAGGAGGCCTACCGCACTACAGCCGCCCTACCGCGAAATGCCTGCCGCAACGCGAAGGGGCGGTGCGCGTTGCGGGCGGCGGCATCCCACATCAGGCGCGGATCGAAGGCCTCGGCGGCGAAGATGGTGATGAAGACCACGGCGCAGAAGGCGAGCGCGCCGGCGCCGGGCTCGATGGTCACCACCCGGCCGAACTGGACCAGGGCGCCCAACAGTGACTCCATGAAGATGTCGACCATCGACCATCGGCCGATCCAGGCGACGATGTAGTAGAGGGCAGTGCGCTGGCGCAGCAGCACGGACGCGCCGGCCTGCGTCGTCACGATCATGGTGGCGCCCAGCATGACCGCGAGGCCGATCAGCTTGAACATCGGCACCACGATGCTGGCGAAGAAGACCAGCAGCGCCAGCGGATACATCTTGGAGTCGAGCAGTTCCTCGACGCCGCCCAGGATGGTGCTGGGCTGGCCGGCCCCTCCCTGCATCACCGTGAGCACGGGATAGACGTTGGCCGGGATGTAGAGGATCGCGCCCGCGATCACCAGGGCCCAGGTGCGGTTGAGACTGTTCGGCTTGCGTTCGTGCAGGGCCGCCCCGCAGCGCGGACAGCGGCCGTCGTGATCGGACGGCATAGAGACCAGGCCGCAGCTCTCGCAGCCGACGGCGCCCGGCCGGAAATCGAGCGGTCGCGCCTCGGCGGCCGGGGCTGGCATCGGCGCGTGGGTCTGGCCGCGGCGCTCGATCGCCTCCCACACGGCATGGGGGTCCAGCGCGGTTTCGGCCCAGACGATGACGATGGAATAGAGGCCGAGCGCATAGACTGCCGGGCCGACCTCGATATGGACCAGGTCGCCCAGCTTGGTGTAGGCGACGAACACGCCCAGCAGCAGCACCTCGACCATCGCCCAGGTCTTGAGATAGCGGGCGAGCCGGAAGACGCCGCGCAGGTTGGGTGGCGGCGTCGGCAGCTTGAGGCCGATCAGCACGTAGAGCATGCCGGTGAGCCGGACCAGGGGGGCGAACGCCGTGGTGAAGGCGACGGCCAGCGCCAGCGGCCACAAGCCGCGCGCGACGAGTTCGATCGGCCCGGAATTCAACGTCGTCTCGCGCACGATGCCGGCGGTCGACACCTTCATCAGCATGGCAAGCCACAGCACGGCAAACAGCACCAGGGCGGCGGCGGTGAGCGCCAGGTAACGGTCCAGCGGGTCGGTACGGGTAAGGCGCAATGCCGTGCCGCAGCGTCCGCAGTTCGAGCGCATGTCGGGGCCCAGAGCCGGCACGATCTGGAACAGGCCGCAGCCCGGACACTCGCGGAGTTCCGGAGCGGTCACCGGCGCCTTGGGTTGCTGCGGCAGGCGGCTGGCGCGCAGCATCTAGGGCTGCAGGAGAGCGGCGATCCCGTCGGCGAGTTCGGCCACGGCATCGCTGGTCGCCGCAACCTGGCCAGCCACGTCCGGCGTCGGCAGCGGCTTGGAAATGGTAAAGTTCCGCGCCGCCGAACGCTTGGGACGGTTGAACTCGACAGCGGCCTGGGCCAGCAGCACGAGGGTGCCGGCCTTGTCGGTGTCGAGGCGCTGGATATTGACCCCGACAACGGCGTTGGGGTCGGCGTTGATGGCGCCGCTCTCGCTGTAGATCTTGCTGTTGGGCAGGCGCTGCGACAGCTCGACGACGAGGACGCGGCCGAGCAGCGAGCCCAGCGGTTCGCCCCACCAGCTGTTGGCCATGACGCCGAGCTTGTAGTCCTCGGAGGAGCGCACGATCTCCTTGCGGTCGAGGTAGCTGGCGAGACCGATGTCGCGCAGCTGCACCACCCGCGGCCCGGCCGGCAGGGCCGGCCCGGGTCGGACGGCGACGGTGTAGAGAACCGGGTCGGGTGAGGCTCCGCAGGCGCCGACGAGGCCTGGAAGCGCAAGGATGGCCAGGCGGCGGCCGAGGATCATGTCAGTCATTCCTTGCCGGTGTTGGTGCGGCCCCTGATCAGGGCCTCGGGATGCCGCGCCAGCAGGTCGCTCAATGCCCGGATGGAGCGCGCCGTTTCGGTGAGCTGCGGCATCAGGCGGTCGATGTCGCGATGAAACTTCGACTGGTCGCCGTAGCCCTTGTCGAGCGAGCCGATCAGGCGATTGGCCTTGGTGAGCGAATCCTGGAGCTGGACTGCGATATCGGGCAGGCGCTTGAGCGCCGGAGTGGCGCCGTCGTCGAGCTTGCGGGCAACGTCCTGGACATCGACCATGGCCGCCTCCAGGGCCGCCAGTGTCTTCTTGAGCTGGGCGCCGTTGATGATGTCGTCGAGTCCCTTGACCGAGCCCGCCAGGTTCCGGCCGATCTGGTCGAAATCGATCCGATTGATTTTCGACAGCAACTCGTTGGCCGACCGGGTGATGCTGTCGAAGCCGCCGCTTTCGTAAGACGGCACGACAAAGACGTCGCCATCCCGGCCGAGTTCGGCCGGCGGCGCATCCGGAAACATCTCCAGCGCCACGATCTTCTGGCCGGTGATCAGGCTGGGCGCCTGCAAGGTGGCGCGCAGCCCGCGCTTGACCAGATCCGCCGCGAGCGCGCCCGGGGCGAGCCCCTGGGCAGCCGAGATGCCGGTGACGCGGTCAGCCTCGATGCGATAGTGCACCGGCGCCACGATGCGATCCTTCTTCGGCTCGTAGACCAAGCCGACATCCGTCACCTCGCCGATCTTGAGCCCATACAGCGTCACATCGGCACCAACCGACAGGCCAGCGACGGAACCGTCGAAGTTTGAAACCAGTTGCAACTGTCGGCCGAATCCCGCCGACTTCGCCACCTCGAGGCTGGGGTACAGCGGAAAGCGCTGGTCGGGCTGGCTGACCGGCGACTTGGGATAGGTCGGCGTATCGAAGGCGATGCCGCCCAGCAGCAGCGCGCGAAGCGATTCGAACTGCACGGCAATGCCACTGGCGTCGAAGTTGATCGACACGCCCGAGGCGTTCCAGAACGAGGAATCGTCGTGCACGTACTTGTCGTAGGGAGCACGGATGAAGGCATGGATGGTGACGTCCTTGGCGAGGTCGCCGAGCTCCCAACCGAGCACGGTGCCGACGTCGAGGTCGCGGAAGAAGATCGGCGAACCCAGGCTAATCGAACCCAGCCGCTTGCTCTCGAGCTTGTAGGTGGTGCCGCGGGCCGAGGCCTGGAGGATCGGCGGATCGGTCTGGCCGGTGAAACTGCGCAGCGGCGTGCCCTTTTCCGTCGAGGGCCGCATGCCAATGTAGGAGCCGGACAGGATCGTATCGAGGCCCGTGACGTTGCCGGCGAAGAGCTGCGGCTTGACCACCCAGAAGATCGCCTTGTCAGTCAGCAAGTCCTCGGCCGCGCGCACGGTCTCTACCGTGACGAGCACCTTGGTCAAGTCGGGCGCGATGGCGATGTCCTTCACCGTTCCCATCACCACGTTCTTGTACTTGAGCTGGGACTGGCCGGCGGTGAGGCCGGCCCCGCTCTCAAAGGCGATGGTGATGGTCGGGCCGCGGCGGGAAAACGTGTCCCAGGCCAGCCATGCAGCGATCAGAGCGGTGAGGAGCGGAACAATCCAGACCAGCGGGATGCGGCGCCGGCCGTGCACGCCAGCGATTGGCACCTTTGCCGGCTCAATTTGGTCGGTCATCGTCCCCAGTTCCGCGGCGATCGCCCGCCCATGTTGCCCGAAAGTAAAGGATTCCGGCCTTGCCGCAACCGCCGGCCACGGGTCGCGCTGGCAAATTTCGGTGCCGCGATGTCACGGCGTCGCGGGCAGTGGCGCCAGGGCTTCACGCAGGTCTGCGTTTGGAAGCTGCATCAACCCGTCGAACGGCTGACCCAGCTCCAGAATGAGAAAGATCGCGCTGGAAGCCGACAAGACGCAAATGAACAGGACCGTGATGATCGTGCGGTTGGGCGGCGCGGACACGGCGAAACTGCCGAAGATAAAGGCCAGCCACAGGACCAGCGCCGTCATGAAGGGCCGCGAGATCGAATCGACCGGCTGCGCAAACAGAGTCAGGCGGGTCTGAGCCATGTCAATGCTGAGCTGCGGGGCCCAGGCCTGGAGCGAGACCTGAACGGGATTGTGCGGGACCAGCGTCCGAATTCCATAGGAAACGGTCTCGTTGTGCGAATAGGGCTGGACGGCCCATGACCTGCCGCCATCGCCGCGCCAGATCGAGGCGACACCGATCACTGGCATGCGATCAGCGTTCCCGGTCGTCGATGTCGCGCGCCAGAACCTCGCGCTTGCCGACGTGGTTAGCGGCGCTGACGACGCCCTCGCGTTCCATGCGCTCGACGATTCGGGCGGCGCGATTGTAGCCGATCTGCAGATAGCGCTGGATGAAGCTGGTGCTGCACTTGCGCTCGCGTGCCACCAGGGCGATCGCCTGATCATAGAGCTGGTCGCTCTCACCCTCCTCGCCATCGCCCGGCAGACCAAGCCCGCCAGCATCGGCATCGGGATCGTCGGTCACCGATTCGATATAGGCGGGCGCCCCCTGGGCGCGCAGGTGACGCACCACTTCCTCGACCTCGCCGTCCGACACGAACGGACCGTGGACGCGCGCGATCTTGCCGCCGCCTGCCATGTACAGCATGTCGCCCTGGCCCAAGAGCTGCTCGCCGCCTTGCTCGCCCAGGATGGTACGGCTGTCGATCTTGGACGTCACCTGGAAGGAAATGCGGGTGGGGAAATTGGCCTTGATGGTGCCGGTGATGACGTCGACCGACGGCCGCTGCGTCGCCATGACGACGTGGATGCCGGCGGCGCGCGCCATCTGGGCGAGGCGCTGCACGGTGGCTTCGATCTCCTTGCCGGCGACCAGCATCAGGTCGGCCATCTCGTCGATGATGACGACGATGAACGGCAGCGGCGTGAGGTCGATCTCCTCGTCCTCGAACATCGGCTTGCGCGTCTCGGGATCGATGCCAGTCTGGACCTTGCGGGTGAGCGAAGTGCCCTTGCGCGCCGTTTCGATCAGTTTCTCGTTGTAGCCCGCGATGTTGCGCACGCCGACCGCGCTCATGGCGCGGTAGCGGTCTTCCATCTCGCGCACCACCCATTTCAGGGCGACAATGGCCTTGCGCGGCTCGGTGACGACGGGCGTCAGCAGGTGCGGGATGTCCTGGTAGACGCTGAGTTCCAGCATCTTGGGATCGATCATGATGAAGCGGCACTGATTCGGCGTCAGCCGGTAGAGCAGCGACAGGATCATGGTGTTGACGGCCACCGACTTACCCGAGCCGGTGGTGCCGCCGATCAGCAGATGCGGCATGCGGGCGAGGTCGGCGATGACGGGATCG
>JAUXWB010000416.1 GCA_030684475.1 Reyranella sp.
ACGGCAGCTCGCCCATGTCGCCCACGGTGCGGACGTCGATGCGCAACACGATGGCGGCCACCGTCAGCACGACGATGCAGACCAGCGGCGACGGCACGGCCTTGGTAAGGCGCGGCAGCCCGTAGATGATCGCGAGACCGGCGGCGACCATCACGTAGGTCATCCATTTCACGCCGATCAGCTCGGGCAGTTGCGCCATGAAGATCAGGATTGCCAGCGCGTTGACGAAGCCGGTCATCACCGACTTCGACACGAAGCGCATGACATAGCCCAGCCGCAGGAAGCCCGCCGCGACCTGCAGCACCCCCGCCAGCACCGTCGCCACCAGCAGGTATTGCAGCCCGTGCTCCTTCACCAGGGTCACCATCAGCACGGCGGTGGCCGCCGTTGCCGCCGAGATCATGCCCGGCCGGCCGCCCACGATGGCGGTGATCACCGCGATCGAGAACGAGGCATAGAGGCCGACCTTGGGGTCGACGCCGGCGATGATGGAGAAGGCGATGGCTTCTGGGATCAGGGCGAGGGCGACCACCAGTCCGGCGAGGATGTCGCCCTTGATGTTGCCGAGCCAGTCGGTGCGCAGGCGCGACAGGGATAGTTTGAACAAGAACGGTCTCCATGCCGCGCCACAGGTTGGGAGACCTGGGTCGGACGGTAGGTCGAAAAAAAGATGAGGAGTCGAGGCAGGCGTCGGCGCCGCTCCGGGAGGGAGAGGGCGGGCGCGGTCTGCGGTCTACGACGGTGGGATCAAGGCGGCGACATGCGATGCTGCAGTGCAACATCCGTGCCGGAAGGGCAACGTTTCTTTTCGTCGCAAGGCCTCACGGGATGCGGTTGTACTAAAACTTGCGCGCCGCACATATCTCCGGCGCATGCCGGAAAGACTTCATCGACAACCTGGCGGCGGAACGCCGCTGAATACCGGCACGTAACGGGCTTCTCCTTGAAGCCCGATAACCTCAGTCGCCTTTCAATCCCGGCACTCCGTCCAACCCGCGAGGATCACTCCGGAGCTGTCCGATAATTCGTGCGACGCGATCTGCGGGCGGAGAAGTTCTCCGTGGTTGCACCGCAACTGTATACCGACAATATGGAGAATTACCGTTCGCCGTGAGGAGAGAGTTCTGCCGCACGACACGCCCCTGATCGCCACCATCGTCGCCGGCCTCGGCCTCGCCTTCATTCTCGGCCTCATTGCCCAGCGGCTGCGGCTACCCGCGATCGCGGGCTACCTGCTGGCCGGCGTGGTGATCGGGCCCTTCACACCGGGCTTCGTCGCCGACGGCAAGCTCGCCACCGAGCTGGCCGAGATCGGCGTCATCCTGCTGATGTTCGGCGTCGGCCTGCACTTTTCACTGAAGGACCTGCTGTCGGTTAAGACGATCGCGATACCGGGCGCGATCGGCCAGATCGCGGTGGCGACCGCCATGGGCGTCGGCCTCGCGGCGCTCCTGGGCTGGTCACTGGGCGCCGGTCTGCTGTTCGGCCTTGCCCTGTCGGTGGCCAGCACCGTCGTTCTCCTGCGCGCGCTGCAGGATCGCCGCCTGGTCGAGACCGACCGCGGCCGCATCGCCGTCGGCTGGCTGATCGTCGAGGACCTGGTGATGGTGCTCACCCTCGTCCTCATCCCGCCACTGGCCGGCCTACTGGGCGGCAAGAGCGGCCCGACGCCGGCAACCGGCGAGGGGCCGGTCAGCGGATGGCTGGAATACCTGCTGGGCGTCACCGGCTTCTGGGGGACGCTGGGCGTCACGGCGCTGAAGGTCTCGGCTTTCGTCGCGGTCATGCTGGTGGTCGGCCGTCGGGCCATTCCCTGGCTCCTGCACTATGTCGCCCATACCGGCTCGCGCGAGCTGTTTCGCCTCGCCGTGCTGGCGATCGCGCTCGGCGTCGCCTTCGGCGCCACGCATCTCTTCGCCGTCTCCTTTGCGCTGGGCGCCTTCTTCGCCGGCATGGTGCTGGCCGAATCGGAACTGAGCCAGCAGGCAGCGCGCGAGACGCTGCCGTTGCGCGACGCTTTCGCCGTGCTGTTCTTCGTCTCCGTCGGCATGCTGTTCAATCCGCTCGTATTGGTGAACGAACCGCTGACGGTGCTGGCCACCTTCCTGATCATCGTGCTCGGCAAGTCGGCGGCAGCCTGGCTGATCGTGCGCGCCTTCGGCCATTCCAACCTGGTGGCGCTCACCATCGCCGCCAGCCTGGCCCAGATCGGCGAGTTCTCCTTCATCCTGGCGGTGCTGGGCGTCCAGCTCGAGATCCTGCCGGCGCGCGGCCGCGACCTGATC
>JAUXWB010000417.1 GCA_030684475.1 Reyranella sp.
TCGGCGGCTACTGCGCCCTGGTCTCGGGCGGCTTCACCTATTTCACCCGGATGATCCATGAGCGCCTGGGCTTCGATTTCGACGCGGCCAACACGCTGAACCACGACGGCCGCACCCTGGCCGGCACCGTCCAGCGGCCGATACTCGGCAAGGAAGCCAAGCTCGCCACGCTCGAACGCCTGTGCGCCGAGCGCCGCCTCGACCTCGCTCAATCGCTCGGCGTCGGCGACGGCGCCAACGACCTGCCGATGCTGCAGGCCGCGGGGCTGGGCGTCGCCTTCCGGGCCAAGCCCACGGTGGCGGCCCAGGTGCCGGCGCGCATCGACCATGGCGACCTCACCGCGCTGCTCTATCTCCAGGGCTATCGCCGGCGCGACTTCGTCGAAAGACCCAACCCGTGAGGACAAGTCCATGACCGACGCGCTGCAGATCGTGCTCGCCAAGCGTCCCGCGGGCGACGTCACCGCCGACTGCTTTCGCGAGGAGTCCGTCACCCTGCCGGCGCCCGCCGACGGCCAGGTGCTGATCCGCTCCCGCTTTCTCTCGCTCGATCCTTACATGCGCCCGCGCATGACCGAACTGCGCTCCTACACGCCGCCGTTCGAACTCGACCGGCCGCTGACCGGCGGCTCGGTGGGCGAGGTGGTTGAATCGCGGAACCCACGCTTCGCCAAGGGCGACACGGTGATGGGCATGCTGAACTGGGCGAGCCACACGCTCCACGACGGCAAGGGCCTGCGCAAGATCGACCCGGCGGCGGCGCCGCTGTCGGCCCATCTCGGCGTGCTAGGCATGCCCGCCTTCACCGCCTGGTACGGTATCACCCGCATCTGCAAGCCCAAGGCCGGCGAGACGGCGTTCGTCTCGGCAGCGACCGGCGCCGTCGGCCAGGTGGCAGGCCAGCTCGCCAAACTCGCCGGCGCCCGCGTCGTGGGCTGCGCCGGCGACGAGGAGAAATGCCAGTGGGCAGTGCGCGAGGCGGGCTACGACGCCTGTTTCAATCACAGGGCCGAGCACGACTACGGCGCGGTGCTCGACAGGCTCTGCCCACAGGGCATCGATTCGGACTTCGAGAATGTCGGCGGCAAGATCTTCCACGCCGTGTTCGCGCGGTTGAACGATTTCGGCCGGCTGGCCTTCTGTGGCGCCATCTCCGAATACCAGGACGCCAAGCCGATGGCCGGTCCGCCCAAGATGTTCACCATCGTGCAACGCCGCCTCACGATCCAGGGCTTCATCGTCTCCGACCACGTGGCCTTGATGGGCGAGTTCGTGGCCGAGGTCGGCGACCTCCTGAAGGCGGGCAAGCTCAAGAGCCGCGAGACCATCATTGACGGCCTCGCCAAGGCCCCGCAGGCCTTCATGGGCCTGCTCAAGGGCGAGAATTTCGGAAAGCTGGTGGTGAAGGTCGGGTAACCCCGACCGAGTCGCGTAAACGCGACCTTCAGATCACTTGGTGAGGCGCAACGCCGCGAAGCGTGGATCGCCCTGGCGCTCGACGAACAGCAGCACCGACTTCTTCTTCTGCTGCTGCAGCTTGCTCACGATGTCGGTCACTTCCTGCGGCGTGGCAACCGGCTTCTGGTCAACCTCGAGGATGACGTCGCCCGGCTGCAGCTGCTTTTCGGCCGCCGGGCTGTTGGGCGCCACCTTGGCGACGATCACGCCCTTCACCTGATCGGACAGGCCGTACCGTTCGCGCAGCTGGTCGCTCACCTTCTGCAGGGTAAGGCCGAGTTGCTCGATGGTCGAGGTCACGGGCTGGTCAGGCTCGGCCGGCTTCTTGGGCGCACCTTGGGCCGCGGCGTTCTGCTTGTCCGCCTCTTCCTGCTCGCCGACCCTGAGCTTCAGCGGCACTTCCTTGCCCTGGCGCCAGACCATGACATCGACCGTGCTGCCGACCCGGGCGTTGGCGACCAGCCGCGGGAAGCGGCGGAGATCGAGCACATCCTGGCCCGCAAAGTTCACGATGATGTCGTTGCGCTTCAGCCCGGCCTTGGCCGCCGGCCCGTCGGCCGCGACATTGGCCACCAGCACGCCGCGCGCGCGGTCGAGTCCGAAGCTGTCGGCGATGTCGTCGGTGACGCTCTGGTAGCTGACGCCGATCCAGCCGCGCTTGACCCGGCCGAACTCGCGCAGCTGGTCGGCGACCTGCTTGACGAGGTTGGAGGGGATCGAGAAGGCGAGGCCGGCGTTGGTGCCCGAGGGCGAGTAGATCGCGGTATTGACGCCGATCACTTCGCCTGCGGTATTGAACAACGGGCCGCCCGAGTTGCCCTTGTTGATGGCGGCGTCGGTCTGCAGGTAGTCGTCGAGCGAATCGTTCAGCGAACGGCCGCGGGCCGAGATGATGCCAGCGGTCACCGAATGGCCGAGGCCGAACGGATTGCCGATCGCGATCACCCAGTCGCCGACCCGCTCCTTGTCGGAATCGCCCCACTTGGTGGCCGGCAGCGACTTCTTGTTGGGCGGCTCGACCTTGAGCAACGCCACGTCGATGCGGCTGTCGGAGCCGATCAGCTTGGCCTTGAGCTGGGTGTCGTCGCGGAGGATGACGGTGATGTCCTCGGCGCCCTGGATGACGTGGTTGTTGGTGATGATGTAGCCATCGCCGTCGATGATGAAGCCGGAGCCGAGGGACGTGCCGCGGCGCTTCTGCTCCTCACCGCCGCGCTTGTCGAAGAACTCCTTGAACAGCTCCTCGAAGGGCGAGCCGGGCGGCAACTGCGGCATGTCACGGAGCCGCGGCCCCTGCTGCGGCACGTTCTGGGTCGTGGTTATGTTGACGACGGTCGGCATCAGCTTGTCGACCAGCTCGGCGAAGCTTTCGGCGGGCTCGCGCGCCCAGGCAGGCGGGCTCACCGCCAAGCCGAAAGCCGTCACTGCCGCAAGCGCGGCACCCTTCGCAAGACCTTGAAAATCAGAGAGAATCACGTCCGACCTCCAGCGGCGCTCAGGGCCATACGGTCGGAACGGCCGGCGCCGCGCGTTCGAGTCACTCCCTACATGAGGGTCGATTGTGGCGCAATTGAAGAGGCCGTGATGTTGCCGTTTGTTTCAGCATTTCAGGGCCGTCGTAGAAAAAGAACCGGCGGCGTTGCAGGACTGCAACAGCCGCCGGACGGTACGAATTTTGCTGCCCCCAGGGGCGTTTTTCGGGCCGTTACTGCTTGGGCATCGCCGGCCCGGCCGGGTCGTTGAAGTAGCGGAAGAAGTCGGTGTCGGGGCTCAGGATCATGGTCGATCCGCCCGACCCGAAGGCCTGTTTGTAGGCCTCCATGCGGCGGTAGAAGGCATAGAAATCCTTGTCCCGGTTGAACGCCTCGGCATAGATCTTGGTCGCCTCGGCGTCGGCGCCGCCCATCGTGACCTGAGCCTTCAGCCCGGCGTCCGCCTTGAAGACCGCGACCTCGCGGTCGGCCGTGGCGGTGATGCGCGCCTTCTCCTCGTCGCCCTCGGCGCGAAGCTGGCCGGCCTCACGCTCGCGGTCGGTCTTCATGCGATTGAAGACCGATTGCGAGTTGGCCTGCGGCAGGTCGGCCCGCTTGATCCGGACGTCGACGACCTCGACACCGAGCTCCTTGGTCTTGGCGTTCACCCGCTTGGTGATGTCGTCCATCAGGGGCGCGCGCTGGTCGGTCAGGACCGCGTGCAGGGGGACCGAGCTCAGTACGCCGCGGATTTCGGAGTTGATCAGTGAATCGAGCAGGCCACGGAGCGTCGCCTCGCCGCCCGGCACGGTCTGGGCAAAGAGCTTGGCGGCCACGATCTTGTAACGGGCGTAAGCATCGACCACGAGGCGCTTCTGGTCGCCGGCGATGATCTCGAATTCCGTGGCTTCGTAGTCGAGCAGGCGTCGGTCGATCCGCTGGATGTCCTGGACCAGCGGAATCTTGGCGTAGAGGCCGGGTTCGGTCTTGGGCTCGCCGACGATGGCGCCGAACTGCCGGACCAGCACCTGCTTGGTCGGATCGACGGTGTAGAAGGTCTGGGTGACCAGGAACGCCACGACGGCGAGCGCGATCACGGCGATGATCGAACGGTTGCTCATCGCGTGGCTCCTTGCGCGGGCTGGGACCCTTGCGCGGGCTGGGTCTGGCGTGGCGGTTGCGTCACGCCTTGCGGCTGGCCGGATCTCAGTTCCGGCAGCGGCAGATAGGGCACCACGCCGGAGGGGGAGCTGTTCTTGTCGATCAGCACCTTGTTCACGTTGCGCAACACCTCCTCCATCGTATCGAGGTAGAGCCGCTCGGTCGTGATGTCCTTGGCCTTGGCATACTGGTCGTACACCTGGGTGAAGCGTTGCGCATCGCCGCTGGCGCGGGCCACGATCTGGGCCTTGTTGGCCTCGGCCCTCTGGAGGATGGCCTCGGCCTCGCCCTTGGCCCTCGGCAGCACCTGATTGCGGTAGGTGTTGGCCTCGTTGATGCTCTTTTCCTTGTCGGCACGCGCCGCCTGCACATCGCGAAAGGCGGCGATCACCTCGTCAGGCGGATCCACGCGTAACAGCTGGATCTGCGCAATGCGGACACCCAGCCCGTATTCGTCGAGCATGCGCTGCAGCAGATCCTTGGTGTCCTGCTCGATGCGGCTGCGGCCCTCGGTTTGCGCATACTGCAGGTTGGACTTGCCGATAACCTCGCGCATCGCCGCTTCGGCACCGTCGCGCACGTTCTGTTCCTGGTTGCGCACGTCGAAGGCGTATTTGAACACGTCCCTGACCTGCCACAGCACAGCGTATTCGATGTCGACGATGTTCTCGTCGCCGGTCAGCATCTGGTTCTCGGTCGAGGTGGTCGGGCGTGGCCCGCGGGCGTAGGGCGTTGCGGGCGTCTGGCCGCCACGTCCCCCGATCACGATTCGGCGCTGGTCCTGGACGTTCACGACTTCGACTCTGCCGATCGGGCTGGGCAGGTTGTAGTGCAGGCCGGGCTCCACCGGCTTGCCGTAGGGCTTGCCGAAAACGAGCTGAATCGCCTGCTGGTTGGGCTGCACGCGGAAGAAACCGGTGATCAGCCAGATCACCAGCGCCGCCAGCACGACCAGGATGATGCCCTTGTATGAGCCGAAGCCGCCGGGGATGAGGTTCTTCAGCCGCTCCTGACCCTTGCGGATGACGTCTTCCATATCGGGCGGGCGACGCCCGCCGAACGGACCGCCACCGCCGCCGCGATTGCCGCCGCCGCCCCAAGGACCGCCACCGCCACCGCCACCGCCGCCGCCACCACTGCCCCACGGGCCGCCGCTGTTATTGTTCCACGCCATTATTCACCTCAGGCTCGCTCGCCAGACTGCGCCGACGCTTTGCCGCTTTTGATTTCTTCCCTGCCTGCATATATGTGACGGCAGCAACACCTTCAATCAAGCGGCGACACGAATTTGCCGGGTAACGGAAGCGAGCGATCATGGCCGACGTGACGGAATCAGCCATCCGCAAGGTTCTCGAGACGGTCATTGACCCCGCCAGCGGCGCCAGCGTGGTGGCCTCCGGCCTGTTGGGGGGGATCGCCATCCGCGGCGGCCATGTCGCCGTCACCCTCGACGTCGATCCGGCCCGCGGAACGGCCCTGGAGCCGCTGCGGCAGGCCTGCGAACAGGCCGTCCGTACCATACCGGGGGTGCTGTCGGCCACTGCCGTGATGACGGCCGAGCGCCCCACGGCTCCGCCGACGCCAGGGCGGGGGCCAGGACAGACACCAGGACAAGCACCAGCACACGGGCACAGCCATGGTCCGGCAGCCAAGACGACCGGTGGCGGCGGCCGCATCGATGTGCCGGGTGTGAAGCACATCATCGCCGTCGCCTCGGGCAAGGGCGGCGTCGGCAAGTCGACCACCGCCGTCAACCTGGCGCTCGGTCTCGCCGCCAACGGTGTCGCCACCGGGCTGCTCGACGCCGACATCTACGGCCCGTCGATGCCGCGCATGCTGGGCGTCACCGAAAAGCCCGAATCGCTCGACGGCAAGATGCTGAAGCCGATCGAGCGCTATGGGCTGCGCACCATGTCGATCGGCTACATCGTGAACGAGGACACGCCGATGATCTGGCGCGGCCCGATGGTCTCGAGCGCGCTGGAACAGATGCTGCGCGACGTGCAGTGGGGCGAACTCGACGTGCTGGTGGTCGACATGCCGCCGGGCACCGGCGACGCCCAGCTGACCCTCGCCCAGCGCGTGGCACTAAGCGGCGCGGTGATCGTCTCGACGCCGCAGGACATCGCGCTGGTCGACGCGCGCAAGGGCCTCGCCATGTTCCGCAAAGTGGCGGTCCCGGTGCTCGGCATCGTCGAGAACATGAGCTATTTCCTCTGTCCCAAATGCGGCGAGCGGTCGGAGATCTTCGGCCACGGCGGCGCGCGCGAGGAGGCGGAGAAGCTTGGCGTGCCGTTCCTGGGCGAGGTGCCGCTGCATCTCGACATCCGCACGACCTCCGACAGCGGCCATCCGATCGTGATCGACAAGCCCGACAGCCCGCATACCCAGGTCTACAAGAACATCGCCGGCCGGGTGTGGAAGCAGCTCTCGGCCAACCAGCGCGGCGCCCGCAAGGCGCCGACCATCGTGGTGCGATAGATCAGGATGACTCCAGGTTCGTCCGTCGTCCCGGCCCGCGCGGCCTAACTGCCGCGCCAAGTCCCCCTCCAAGTCCCCCGCCAAGTCCACCCCCACGATTCCGGCTCTCCGCACGCCGAAGAGCCAATACCGGCGGGCTTTCGCCCGATATTTGTGGACGCCTGAATGTAACGCGTGGTGTCCACGTCCCTGTCCGGGATTCCGGGATAAGCCTGATTCCATTGGCTTTTATGCGACTCCCGGTTTCTTCGATCACCGCACCCCGGCGCGCCTGTTTCCCAGGCGTCGTTAAGTGTCTGTTCCCACGTCGTTATTCGGCGTGTGGTTGGGACGGGGTTGTTCTTGGGACTGTCCGCGGGTCAGGACCCGCGGCGGCTGCACCAGGCCATGAGGCCGACCCGCGGGCGTGCCGTGGGCGGTCGTGCCGAAAATAGAAAAGGCCGGCGCAGTCCAAGCGCCAGCCTGTCATGATCCATAGCATAATCCTGCTGAATCTGCTCATCACATCTGCGTGAGCGAATGCTGGCAGTGACTGCACGACGATCCAACCCGATGCCGTCTCGTTCTAGCTGCGCTTTCTGCGGGTGGAGGTCGAGGCGCGCTTCCTTGGCTGCCATTTGCCGATCATGCCGTGGACGCCAATCATGGCGCCGGCCACCAGTTCGAGCGCCAGGAAACGGCGTTCCTCGACCCAGCCAGGAAGCTGGATGTGGAGCGCCAGGTCGCGACGGAAGCCGAACTGGTTGTAGTACTCGGGATCTCCGACGAGGATAATGCGGCTGTGCCCCTGCATGCGCGACTGGGCCATCGAGTGCCACATCAGGGCCTTGCCGTAACCCAGGCCGCGCAACTCCGGCGCGATAGCGAGCGGACCCAGCAGGATTGCCGGCCATTTCTCGTTGATCTGGATCGACCAGTTGCGAATCGAGGCGACCATGCGGCCCTTCTGGTCGATGGCCACGAAGCAGAGTTCCCGGATCGGCTTCACGTTCTCGCGCAGGCGATAGACCGTCTTGTGCTGACGGTCCGGCCCGAACGCGGCCTCGTTCATCGCCTCGATGGCCTCGTCGTCGCGCACCCGCTCGCGCATCAGCTTGAGACGTCCCGGGCTCTTCTGCATGGCCGCGGTTATGACAGCGCGCGACCCCGAGCTCAACGCCCTCTGCGCCGCTGGTCTCTGCGACGATGTTCGTGCAAGCTTGCCCCGGTTCGAGCCGGGATTTCGATGATCGTCGAGGAAATCCGCAAAGTACTGGGAGCAAAAGCCGACGCCCTACGGCGCCGGTCCGCCGAAGACATGGCGACGTTGCTCCATCCCGACTTCGTCTACGTCAATGCCGGCGGCATAAAGCTCGACAAGGCGGCCTACATCGATGTCGGCTGCATCTCCGGCAAGCTCATATTTCGCCGACAGGAGGTGAGCGAGCTCGAGGTCCGGCAGTTCGACCATGTCGCTGTGGCGACGATGCTCCTGAACGACCAATTCTTCAGCCAGCTCGAAGGGCGCGAGGTATCCGGGACCTACCGGTCCCTTTGCGTGTTCAGCAAAAAGGACGGCCGCTGGCAGTGGATTGCCGGCCAGACGATGCGCGCACCCCTACCCTAGTCCCAGCGCCGCCATCAGCTCGCGCCACTCGCGCGCGCTGAGGCCGCTTGTCTTCTGCTCGACCTTCTCGCCCGCCAGCAGGCGCTTGACGATGGCGAGCCCGGTCTTCGACAGGTGGGCACCGCCCATGCGGTACTCCATGAAGGCGTCGTGGCTGATCGGGCACCAGCGCTTCAGCGTGTCGATCATGACGTCGGCATAGACACGGATCTCGTACTGGGCATGCGCATCGGCGCGCAGCGACAGGAAATGCATGAGATTGTGGAGGTTGGTCTTCCAGTACCACTGGGTATAGAACGCGAGCGACAGGTTCATGCGCGCAAGCTCTCGCGCCAGGCCCGAGCGCTCGGGATCGAGCGGCTCGCCGGCCTCGCCCTCGTTCAGCATCTCCATATAGTGCTCGTAAACCAGCTCGGCGTCCTTTTTCAGCAGGCCGAAGACGCGCTCCGCCTCCTTGCCGGCCAGCACCGCGTCGCGGCCCTGGCGGTTGGCCTTGCTCTGCGCCGCGAGATGCTCGGGCTTAGGAATGTAGAATTCGTTGTCGAGGATCGAATAGCGCGCCGAATATTCGTTCACGTTGGCGGTGCGATGGCGGATCCACTGCCGCGCCACGAAAATCGGCAGCTTCACGTGATATTTGATTTCGCACATCTCGAACGGCGTCGTGTGACGGTGCCGGATGAGATAGTTGATCAGACCACGGTCCTCGCTGACCTTCTTGGTGCCGCGGCCGTAGCTGACGCGCGCCGCCTGCACGACGGCGGCATCGTCGCCCATGTAGTCGACGACGCGGACGAAGCCGTGATCGAGCACCGGCAGGGCCTTGTAGAGAATCTCTTCCAGCGCCGGAGCGATCGCCCGAAGGGTGGGCTGCGCGCCGGCCCGCGCCTGGTCGATTTCGGCCTGCTGGTCGGTGGAGAGGGGCATTTTCTTTCGTCCTTCGTTGGCCGCGGACTCTATGGGCGGCAGGCGGCCCCTTCCATGGGGAAAATATCGGGCCTACGGGATGCCTTCAATTTGCCAGACGGAGCGCCTATATTGGGATTGTCGGGAAACCGACTATGGCGATAAACGCCGCGTGACATAAGCGTTTCGGACCCGGGGGCGGTACCCGGCGCCTCCACCATTCATCTCCAGACCCCGATCTCAATGAGTGACGGGCGCGGAGTCGATGGGGGCGAAACAGGATCGACGAGCGTGGTAAAGGCGCGGTTTTTGCCCGGTATGGTTCCGCCGCAACGGACCACACACAAGTGCTAACGATAACACCGTTACACTCGCTGCTGCCGCCTAAACAGCGGACGTAAGCGCGGTCCGGGGGGCACCGGGCAACAGAAGCCCCCCACTTTCATTCCTCAGCAATGCCCGCTATTGGCATCGTTGACTCTCCCACCATGCGGGCCGATGGTTCGCGTAGTTTTTTCCGACAGGCCATGAACGATCGTTTTCATTACGACG
>JAUXWB010000424.1 GCA_030684475.1 Reyranella sp.
GTGGCCGAGCAGCAGCAGGCCCGCCAGCAGGGCCAGCCCGCCGCCGCCGGTGACGGCCAGCGCCATGCGGGCGGAGATGCGCGAATCGTGGGCTTCGTGCTTGTAGGCGATCAGCAGGAACGAGGTCAGGCTGGTGATCTCCCAGAACAGCAGCAACAGCAGCATGTTCTCGGCCAGCACGACGCCCAGCATACCGCCGGCGAAGGCGATCAGCAGCGCGTAGAAACGGCCGAGCCGGTCCTCGATGGGGAGATAGTAGGCGGCATAGAGGACGATCAGCATGCCGATCCCGAGGATCAGCATCGCGAACAGCAGCCCCAGCCCGTCCAGCCGCAGCGAGAGGTCGATGCCCCACTCGGTGAGCCAGGGCTGGCGGAAGACGAAGGTCCGGCCGGCCAGCACCTCCGGCATCAACGGCGAGAGCACCGCCAGCACCGCCGCCATCGCCAGCGCGGTGGCCCACGCCGCCTCGCGCCGCCCGATGCGCGCGACGAGGAGCACCACCGGCACTGAGGCGAACAGGGTCGCGAGCGCGAGGGGGATCAGTTCGTTCATGACGGCTTTGCGTTCATCCCCGTTCGAAGTTCATTGAAGGCCGAACCTCGTGCCCTGCCGGTAAGGCACCTGGTGTGAGTGTATGTTCATGCTTGCCATTCATTGGTACTTCCTTTTGCGTCCAATCAAAACCCTTGGTGATTTTGTCTCAGGCGTTTCTTCCTGCGCACTCGGCATTGCGTCGCATGAGGAAGAAGGAGTTGCCCCGCACATCACGGCAGTGCGGGCATTCACGCGATTACGTTCACGTTCCCACACATCGCGACCTGCCAGCCAGGCCGGCGGAAATGAGCATCGAGGTATGCGTTTTTATACTTGACATTTCAGCAGGTTTTTGGCAATTATTTTGATAGGCTGGCGCTTGGATTGAGCCGGCCTTTTCCCTATCCGGCAAGACCTCCCGCGGCGCGCCCGCGGGTCGCGCAATGCGCTGGTGCAGCCGCCACGGCTCCTGAGCCGTGGACAGTCCCAACAACGACCCCGTCTCAACGCCACGCCGAATAACGACGTGCGAACAGACACTTAACGACGCCTGAAAAACACGGCGCG
>JAUXWB010000429.1 GCA_030684475.1 Reyranella sp.
ACCCCGGTGTCGGGAAAATCCTGTCGAAAAATTCAGGGCGTTGATCGGCAAGGCTTTTCGCCGGCCGTTTTCCGACACCCGCGTGTCGAAGAATGCGAACCGTGTCGGAAAACCTCCTCCCGCCGGGCGGGGCATGGTCAAAGAAAAGGCCGGCGCGGATTAAGCGTCAGCCTGACAGAACTCATAGCAGATTTCTGCGGAACCTGCTACTTTAACCCGTTCACATTTGCGTGAGCGAATGCCAGCCGCGACCTCCTGCCGGCCTTGCTTCGGGCGCGATCTGGCGACAGCCTTCGACGATGAAAGCCCTGCTCCTCGCCCTGCTCCTGCTGGCTGTGGCCGGCACCGCCCAAGCCCAGCAGCGCCGCCCGCCGGAGGCCGATAAGCCGTCCGATTGCACGGCGACGATGGGCGCACTGCCCAAGGACTGGAGTGGCGAGGCCTATGCGATCGACGGCAACACGCTGGGCGGCACCGGCCTCAAGCCGCAGCTCAGGCTGTGGGGCGTGCAGACGGCGGAATTGCGCGGCAGGCAGAGCGGCGAGGAGACGGTCGCCGGCATGCGGGCCCGTGCCGCTCTCGAGGACGTGCTCGACAAGGGCGGGCATAAGGTTAAGTGCCGGGCGGCGCGGTGGGACCGAGAGTGCCGCATCAGCGCACAGTGCACCGTCGATGCCGCACCGGCACCGCTCGACCTCGGTGGCTTCATGCTCGCGAGCGGCCTGGCCTATGCCTTCCATCTCGAGGAAGGGCTGCCGTGGGAGCCGCGCGCCGGCCAGCGCTATGCCGGGGCGGAGGCCGAAGCGCGCAAGGCCAAGCGCGGCCTATGGCCGATCTGGCTGGGGGAAAAGTAGGCCGGTCTGCGGAGCGCGAAGAAGAAGGCCATCGCCGACTATCGAACCGGGACAGCGGATCTCATCTGCCCAGAGCGCGCCCGACCCAGCTCTCGATGGCGTTGGCGTCCATGACGCCGGACTGCCGCGCGATTTCCTTCCCATGCCGGAAGAGGATCATGGTCGGAATGCCGCGGATGGCGAAGCGACCGGCCAACTCCTGCTCCTCGTCGGTGTTGATCTTGGCCAGGCGCACGGCGGGCTCGAGGCGGCCTGCCGCCTTCTCGAACTGAGGCGCCATGGCCTTGCACGGGCCACACCATGGCGCCCAGAAATCGACCAGCAGCGGAATATCGCTCTTGATGGCATGCGGCCCGAAACCGGCGGCACCGAGCGCGACGGGATGGCCGTCGAACAGCGCCGCGCCGCAGCTGCCGCACTTGCCGCCGGGCCCGGCCGCGAGCTTGTCGCGCGGGGCGCGGTTCAGGGTATTGCAGGACGGGCAGGCCACAATCAGGGGATCGGTCATTGAAACTTTCCTAGAATGATGCACGTGCCGGCTGGCCGTCGTCGCGCAGCCAGACGTAGATCGCCGGGATCACCAGCACCGTCAGTGCCGTCGAGGATGCGAGGCCGAACACCATCGAGATCGCCAACCCCTGGAAGATCGGGTCGGTGAGGATGAAGGCGGCGCCGATCATGGCGGCGGCCGCGGTCAGGAAAATCGGCTTGAAGCGGATGGCGCCCGCCTCGAGCAGCGCATCGCGCAGTGCGGCGCCCTCGGCGCGGCGGTGCTGGACGAAATCGACCAGCAGGATCGAGTTGCGCACGATGATGCCGGCGAGCGCAATGAAGCCGATCATCGACGTGGCGGTGAACGGCGCGCCGAACATCCAGTGACCGAGCACGATGCCGATCAGGGTGAGCGGCACCGGCGTCAGGATCACCAGCGGCAGGCGGTAGGAGCCGAACTGGGCCACGACCAGCAGGTAGATGCCGAGGATGGCCACGCCGAAGGCGGCGCCCATGTCGCGGAAGGTCACGTACGTCACCTCCCATTCGCCGTCCCACAGCAGCGAGGGCCTGGAGTCGTCGGCCGGCTGGCCGTGATAGAGGATTTTGGGCGGTCCGGCCTTGCCCCAGTCGAGCTTGGCGATCTCGTCCTCGACCGCCAGCATGCCGTAGATCGGCGCCTCGAAGCGGCCGGCGACTTCCGCCTGCACCATCTCGGCAAAGCGGCCGTCGCGCCGGAAGAGCGTGTAGGAGGCGGGCTCGCGCTTGACCGTGACGACGTCGCCCAGTTCGACGTTGGCGCCCTGGCGTCGCGTGCCACCGGCCGGCAGCGGCGTCGACAGGATGCGTTCGCCCAGCCACTCGGCGCTGCGCGGCAGCTTGACCACGATCTCGATCGGCTTGGCGTTGTGGCTGCGCTGGGAGTAGCCGACCTTCACGCCGCCGATGATGGCCGCGATGGTGTCGTACACCGCCTGCTCCTCGACACCGTAGAACTCGAGGTTCTCCTGGTTGATCGAGAAGCGCAGGCGCTCGCCCGGCGGACGGAAGGTGTCGTCGAGGTCGACCACGAACGGCACCTTCTCGAAGGCCTCGCGCACCTTCATCGCCGTCTCGCGCCGTGTCTTCTCGTCGGGACCATAGATCTCGGCCAGCAGGGTGGCGAGCACGGGTGGGCCGGGCGGCACTTCGACCACCTTCACGACGCTGCCGGCAGGGCGCTCCAGCCCCTGCAGGCGCTGACGCACGTCGAGGGCGATGGCGTGGCTGGCGCGGCTGCGCTCGCCCTTGGGACGGAGGTTGATCTGGAGATCGCCCTGCTGCGGCGAGACCCTGAGATAGGAGTGGCGGACCAGGCCGTTGAAGTTGAAGGGCGCCGCCGTGCCGGCGTGGACCTGGATCGAGGTCATCTCGGGCAGGTCCTTGAGCCTTCCGGCCGCCGCCATCAGGAAACGGTCGGTCTCCTCGAGCGTCGTGCCCTGCGGCAGGTCGACGACGACCTGGAGCTCGGACTTGTTGTCGAACGGCAGCAGCTTCACCGCGACGTCGCGGGTGAAGAACAGGACACACACTGCCAGCGTCGCGACGCCCACTGCCAGCCGGAAGCGGCCGGCACGCCGGCGGCCCGTGAGCAGCGGGCGAGCGACCCTGAGATAGAGCC
>JAUXWB010000443.1 GCA_030684475.1 Reyranella sp.
GAATCTGCGTGATGCCTCGGCGGCACTCGGCGCTTCGCGCTGGCGTACGCTCTTCACCGTCATCGTGCCGCTCAGCATGCCGGGACTTGTCGCGGGCTGCCTGCTGGTGTTCGCGAGCTCGACCACGGCCTTCATCTCGCAGACCGTGATCGGCGGCGTGCGGCTCATCTACCTGCCGCTGCTGATCTGGCAGCAGTCCCTGGTCGTCTTCAATTGGCCGTTCGCCGCCGTGGTCTCGATCGCGCTGCTGGTCTCCGTGCTCACCGTCGTGAGCGCCCTCTCCTGGCTCGGCCGCCGCTCGGGCGGGTACGTCCATGGGTAGGCGGCACAGCCTCGGCGACCTTTCCTATGGTCTCGTGATCGGCACGCTGGCCGCACTGGCGCTGCTGATCATCGTGGCGCCGGTGGTGATCGTGTTGACCACGTCGTTCACCGAGGGCCGCTCACTCAAGTACCCGCCGACCGGCTTTTCGCTGCAATGGTACGCGGCGCTGTTCGATCCCTCGAAGTCGCGCCCGATCCACCGCGCCGTCATGAATTCGCTCGAGGTCGCGGCCTGGTCGACCGCGTTCGGCGTCCTGTTCGGCTCACTTGCCGCCCTGGGCCTGGCCCGCAGCCGCAACAGGCTTGCGCGCGTCGCCGACGGCTTCTTCATGTCGCCGCTGGTCCTGCCCGGCCTCACCTTCGGCCTGGCGGCGCTGATGTACTTCACCCTGATCGGGTTCAGGCCGTCGCTGAACCTGATCATCGCCGGCCACATGATCGTTACGGTGCCCTTCATCCTGCGCACCACCGCCGCCAGCCTGTCGCAGCTCGATCCCGCGCTGCTGGATTCCTCGCAGAGCCTGGGCGCGAGCTGGCTCTACACGCTTCGCCGCGTCACCCTGCCGCTGATCGCTCCCGGCATCTTTGCCGGCGCCTTCCTCGCCTTCATGGCCTCGATCGACAATGTGCCGGTCTCGCTGTTCCTGTCGACGGCGCGGACCGACATGCTGCCGATCCGCATGTGGGGCATGATGGAATCGACACTCGATCCCCGGATTGCCGCCGTGTCGGGCGTGTTGATCACCGCCGCCTTCCTGTTGATGCTGGTCATGGAATGGACGGTGGGCCTCACCCGCCGCATGCGCGAGTAGAAGCACGATTGGGGAGTCACCATGGAAATCGTCCCGCAGCCCTTGACCAAGGAAGCCTTCGCCCCGTTCGGCGACGTGATCGACGTGCCGAACGAAACCGGCCGCACCTACTACGAGGATGCCCTGGGCAACCTGCGGCCAACCGCACGTGCCAGCCTCTCGGTCAGCCTGAAGCCCGAGACGCCGGAGCGACCGCTGAAGGCCGACCTGCTGGAACGCCACGAATTCTCGTCGCAGACCTTCGTGCCGCTCGATGTCGGCCGCTGGCTGATCGTGGTGGCGCCGCATGCCGCGGCGGGCGGACCTGACACAGGCGCGGTCCGCGCCTTCATCGCCACCGGCAAGCAGGGCGTCACCTATCGCGCCAACACCTGGCACCACGGCCTCACCGTGCTCGACCGGCCCGGCCGCTTCGCCGTCTTCATGTGGCGCGACGGCGGCAAGGGCGACGAGGAATTCGTGCCGGTGGCACCCTTCACCATCCGCATTCCCTGAGCTGGAGCCCCGCGATGCCCTACGTCGTCCGTCGCGATTTCATCGGCTATGGCGCCCATCCGCCGGACCCCAAGTGGCCGAACGGGGCGCGCCTCGCAGTGAACTTCGTGATGAACTACGAGGAGGGCTCGGAGCCTTCGATGCAGGACGGCGAAGGCCACACCGAGATCGGGCTCAGTGACGCCAGCCGCATGGGCCAGTCCATCAAAGGTCGCGACCTCGCCGCCGAAGGCCTGTTCGAATACGGCAGCCGGGTCGGCTTCTGGCGCCTGATGCGGCTCTTCCAGGAACGTGGGCTGCCGATGACCATCTTCGGTTGCGGTCTCGCGCTGGAGCGCAATCCCAAGGCCTCCGAGGCAATCAAGAAGTCAGGCTTCGATGTCTGCTCGCACGGCTGGCGCTGGATCAAACACTACGAACTCGATGAAGCGACGGAGCGCGAGCACATCAGGAAGGCCATCACCGCCATCCAGAAGATGACCGGCGAGCGGCCGCTCGGCTGGTACTGCCGCTATGGACCCGGAGTGAACACGCGGCGTCTCGTCATGGAAGAAGGCGGGTTCCTGTACGACAGCGACTACTACGGCGATGAGTTGCCATTCTGGGTCACCGTCGACGGCAAGGCCCAGCTCGTGGTGCCCTACTCCGTCACCAACAACGACGGTCAGTTCGGCGCCGCCATCGGCACGTCGGACCAGTGGTTCTCCTTCGTGCGCGACGCCTTCGACATGCTCTACCGCGAGGGTGCGACGGCGCCGAAGATGATGTCGGTCGGCCTGCACATGCGCCTGATCGGCCATCCGGCGCGGGCCGTCGGGCTGGAGCGGCTGCTCGACCATATCCAGAAGCATGCCGGCGTCTGGGTCACCCGCCGCGTCGACATCGCCCGCCACTGGATCAAGACCCATCCCTATCCGGGCAAGGGGCTGAATGAGTAGTATCGGCCGCCATGACGGCGAGCGAACCAGTGGTGGTACGGGACTGGCGGCAGACCAAGGCCGCGCTGACGGCTGCGCGCGAGGCGGGCCGCGCGCCCGTCCTGCTGACGCCCGAGAACGCGGCCGCGACCTACGGCGCGGGATACCTGGCGGCGCTCCAGGACCGTGCGCGCGAAGAGTTCCCCGATGTGGCTTTCACCCTGATCGTCGATTGCGGCGATACGCCGGGCTATGCACTGGCCTGCCTGCGCGCTGGGGTCGCCAAGATCTCGATGTCGCCGCCCAACGACAAGATCGCCGACATCGCCCGGCAGATGGGGGCTGAACTGGTAAGGAGACCGACATGAGCTGGCAGCCGACGCGCGACCTCGTGGGCTATGGCCCCAACCCGCCCGATCCGAAATGGCCCGGCGGCGCCCGGGTCGCTATCAACTTCGTCATGAACTACGAGGAAGGCTCGGAGCCGTCGGTGCAGGACGGCGAGGGCTATACCGAAACCGGCCTCACCGAATCGAGCACATCGTCGGTCGGCATGCAGGGCCGCGATCTCGCCGGCGAGAGCATGTTCGAGTTCGGCAGTCGTGTCGGCTTCTGGCGCATCATGCGTGCCTTCCAGGAACGCGGCCTGCCGCTCACGGTCTTCGGATGCGCGCTGGCGTTGGAGCGCAACAAGCTCGCGGCGGAGGCGATCAAGAAGTCCGGCTTCGACGTCTGCTGTCACGGCTGGCGCTGGGTGCGTCACTTTCTGCTCAGCGAAGCCGAGGAACGCGAACATATTCAGAAGGCGATCAAGTCCCTGAAGCGGACCGTCGGCGAGCGCCCGGCCGGCTGGTATTGCCGCTATGGACCCAGCGTCAACACGCGCCGCCTGCTGGTCGAGGAAGGCGGCTTCACCTACGATTCCGACTACTACGGCGAGGAGCTACCCTTCTGGCAGACCGTCGAGGGCAAGCCGCACCTGGTCGTGCCCTATTCGCTCACCAACAACGACGGCAAGTACGCCGCCGGCATGGTCCATTCCGACCAGTGGTTCAGCCTCGTCCGCGATGCCTTCGACGTGCTCTACCAGGAGGGTGCCACGGCGCCGAAGATGATGTCGGTCGGCCTGCACATGCGGCTGATCGGCCATCCGGGCCGCATCGCGGGCCTTTGGCGCTTTTTGGACCATGTCCAGAAGCACCATGGCGTGTGGGTGACGCGCCGGGTCGACATCGCGAACCACTGGAAGGCGACGCACCCCTACAAGGACAGGGGCCTGAACGAGTAGCGTTCAGTCCCTCGTTCAGGACTTGGGCGCGCGCCCAGCAACCATGCGCACCTTGCCGGGGGCGGCGAACCAGATCGAGGCGGCACCCAGCACGCTGAAGCCCAGCGCCAAAGCAAAGGCCGTGGTGTACGTGCCCTCGATGTCGTACAGCACGCCCGTGGCCCACGGCCCCACCGCGCCACCGGCGAGCAGCGAGACCATGAGCAGGCTGAAGATCGAGGCGAAGTGCGGACCTTCGAAGATCTCGGCCACCACGGCGCCCATCAGGCTGGTGAAGGAATAGCCCAGCACGCCCTGCGATAGGACCATAAGATAAAGCAGCGGCTCCGACGGTCCGGCGGCGAGCGCCAGGAGGGCGGCGTAGCAGATCGCGAAGCCTCCCGCGGCGATGCTCCAGACGATCTCGCGGCCGATGCGGTCGGAGAGCGCGCCAAGCAGGATCTGGCCCGGGATGCCCACCATCGCCACGAGGCCCAGCGACCAGGCCGCCTGCATCGGGCTAAAACCGATCTCGACCAAGTACTTCGTCTGGTGCACCTGCACAGCGTACCAGGCATAGCCCCCGCAGAAGAAGCCGATGCAGAGCCACCAGAAGCGGTGCGTGCGGACCGCCCTGGCGACCGTCCATTCGATCACCGCCCAGTGCGGATCGACGATGGCCGCCGCTCGGCGCGCGGCGGCGACACCTGCTTCCTTCGCCCCGTCGGGCAGCAAGCCGAGATCCTGCGGCCGCTTGGTCACGATCAGGTTGATCGGCAGCAGCACGAACAGGGTCATCAGCCCGAGCGCCCAGCAGGCGCTGCGCCAACCTTCCGTCAGGATGATGGTCTGCAGCCAGGGCAGGATCAGGATCGCGCCGACACCGACGCCGGAAAAGGCGATCCCGATCGCGAGCGCGCGGCGGCGCGCGAACCAGTTGGGCAGATACTGCGATTGCACGGAAAAGCTCATGCAGTTCGCCCCCGCACCCACCAGCACGCCGAGCGTTGCATAGAGCTGCCACGGCGCGTCGATCATCGTGGCGCCCAGCAAGCCTGCCGCCATCAGCACGACGCCGATCTCGATCACGAAGCGTGGTCCGCGCTTGTCCATCACGCGGCCGACGATAGGGCTGATTGCGGCAGACACCAGGAAGCCGAAGGAGAAGGCGCCTGCGGCGAGGCCGCGATCCCAGCCGAACTCGTCGACGATGGGCGGGAACAGCAGTGAGAAGGCGGTGCGGGCGGTGACGCTCACCGCAACGGTCAGGAAGGCGATCACGATGATTACCCAGCCGAAGAAGAATGGCAGGCGCGCCGCGAACGGCACTGGCGACGATTGAGGCTGCACCGATATTTCCCTTATCCGTTTCGCCAGCCGCGTCGTGGCTTGCAGGGGCGACCTCAACCTGTCCACAGCGCCGCCTCGGGGTCAACGACGTGGCAGGTAGCCGGACCCTCCGGGACTTGAACCGGTCCCCCGGCACCGCTATCACCGGCGCGATTGGACCAAATGGGAGCCCGGACGTGAAAATCACCCGCACCGTCAAAAAGATCCTCGACAACTACGAGAGCGACAATCCCGGCACCAAGGGCAATCTCGCGCGCATCCTGATGCACGGCCGCCTTGGCGGTTCGGGCAAGGTGGTGATCCTGCCCGTCGACCAGGGTTTTGAGCACGGCCCGGCCCGCTCCTTCGCACCCAACCCGGACGCCTACGATCCGCACTACCACTACCAGCTCGCGATCGACGCCGGGCTGAACGCCTATGCCGCGCCGCTGGGCCCACTCGAGGCCGGTGCCGACACCTTCGCCGGCGCGATCCCGACCATCCTCAAGGTCAACAGCGCCAACTCACTGTCGACCAACAAGGACCAGGCAGTCACCGGCTCAGTGATGGATGCGCTCAAGCTCGGCTGTTCGGCGATCGGCTTCACGATCTATCCCGGCTCCGAGTCGCAGTACGAATTGATGGAAGAGATCCGCGAGATGGCGGAGGAGGCCAAGTCGGTCGGCCTCGCCGTCGTCATGTGGTCCTACCCGCGCGGCGGCAAGCTCGACAAGGCGGGTGAGACGGCGCTCGACGTCTGCGCCTATGCCGCCCACATGGCGGCGCTGATGGGCGCCCACATCATCAAGGTGAAGCCGCC
>JAUXWB010000445.1 GCA_030684475.1 Reyranella sp.
AGGATGCGCGCCTTGGCGAGCTCCTCGGGCGTCATTTCACGGGCCCCGGGATGGCGGCCAGCCCCCCCATGTAGGGGCGCAGCACATCGGGGACCGCGATCGACCCGTCCTCGTTCTGGTAGTTCTCCAGGATGGCAACCAGGGTTCGGCCGACGGCCAGCCCCGAGCCGTTCAGCGTGTGCAGGAAGCGCGTTCCCTTCCCTTCCTTGGGCCGGTAGCGTGCGGCCATGCGGCGGGCCTGGAAGTCGCCGCAGTTCGAGCAGCTCGAGATCTCGCGATAGGCGGTCTGGCCGGGCAGCCAGACTTCCAGGTCGTAGGTCTTGCGCGCCGAGAATCCCATGTCGCCGCCGCACAGCGTCAAGGTGCGATAGGCAAGGCCCAGCCGTTTCAGCACTTCCTCGGCCGCCATTGTCATGCGCAGGTGTTCAGCCTCGGTCTGCTCCGGCGTGGTGATGCTGACCAGCTCAACCTTGGGGAACTGGTGCTGGCGGATCATGCCGCGCGTGTCCTTGCCGGCCGCTCCCGCTTCCGAGCGGAAGCAGGGCGTGAAGGCGGTGAAGCGCAGCGGCAATTCCTTCTCGTCCAGCACCACGTCGTTCACCAGGTTGGTGAGCGAGACCTCGGCGGTCGGGATCAGCCAGAAGCCATTGTCGGTACGGAACATGTCCTCGGCGAACTTCGGCAGCTGGCCGACACCGTAGACGGCCGTGTCCTTCACCAGCATCGGCGGGTTGATCTCGGTGTAGCCGTTCACCTCAGTATGCAGGTCGAGCATAAACTGCGTGATTGCCCGCTCCAGCCGCGCCAGGCGTCCCTTGAGGAAGACGAAGCGGGAGCCGGAAATCTTGGCGGCCTGAGCGAAATCCATCTCGCCCAGCGCCTCGCCGAGGGCGACATGGTCCTTGGGCTGGAAGCTGAAGTTGCGTTGGTTGCCGTGGCGGCCGATCTCGACGTTGCCGTGGTCGTCGCTGCCTTGAGGCACGTCGTCGGCCGGCAGGTTGGGCAGCACTTCGAGGCGGTGCGTCAGCTCCTCGTCGAGGCGGGCCGCCTCGGCCTCGCCCCTCTTGAGGCCTTCCTCCAGCGACGCGACCTCGGCCATGAGCCCCTCGGCCGGCTCGCCCTTGCGCTTGGCGATGCCGACCTGCTGGCTGAGCGCCTTGCGCCGGGCCTGCAGCGCCTCGCTCTCGGAGATGGCGGCGCGGCGGCGCTTGTCGATCTCCAGCAGCTCGGCCGACAGCGGCGCCAGGTTGCGCTTCTTCAGTCCGGCGTCGAAGGCCTCGGGGCTTTCGCGGATGAAACGTATGTCGTGCATGGCCTAGCTCGCGGGGTCTTTCGGCGCCTCGACCGTCGCATCCCTGGCCTTCTTCTCTTCTTCGGCCTTTTCGGCTTCCTCGGCCGCCAGCTCCTCAGCCTCGGTCTTCTTCTCCGCGGCCTCGCGCTTCCGCTCGATCACGCGGCCGATCAGGATGCTGAGTTCGTAGAAGACGAGCAA
>JAUXWB010000030.1 GCA_030684475.1 Reyranella sp.
TGGTCGACGCCAGTCAGCAGGGTGCCGAACATCTTGCGGTTGGAGACGATGCCGCCCACCGAGATGCCGCCGACATTGACGCCGTGATAGCCGCGCTCGCGGCCGACGAAGCGGGTGCGCGTGCCCTGGCCATTGGCTCGGTGATAGGCGAGCGCGATCTTGAGCGCACTGTCGACCGCCTCGGAACCGGAGTTGCAGTAGAAAGCGTGGTTCAGGTCGCCCGGCAACAGGGCCGCGTGGCGTGCCGCCAGTTCGAACGCCTTGGGATGGCCCATCTGGAACGACGGCGCGTAGTCCATCTCGTCGAGCTGCTTGGCGATCGCCGCCTTGATCTCCTCGCGACCATGGCCGGCGTTGACGCACCATAGCCCCGCCGTGCCGTCGATGATCTTGCGACCTTCCGGCGTCCAGTAGTGGACACCCTTCGCCTTGGCCAGCATCCGCGGGTTCTTCTTGAACTGCCGGTTTGCCGTGAACGGCATGAAAAAAGCTTCAAGGTTATTGGCGGCTGGCTTGGCGTTGGGAGGCGTCATCATCTGGTTCCTTGGCGAACTGGAGAACTATGGGTTCACGCTATCACTTGTTCACGTCGACGACCACGCGGCCGCGTATCTCTCCCTTGAGGATTTTTGGGGCCAGCGTCATCAGATCGGAGAGGCGCGCTTCGCTGGCCGTGCTGTCGAGCCTGTCGAGCGGCAGGTCGGAACCCAGCCGCTGCCAGGCCGCCTCGCGCGGCGCCCTGGGCAACATCACCGAATCGATGCCGTAGACTGTGATGTTGCGCAGGATGAAGGGCAGGATCGAGCCGGGAAACGATGGTCCGGCCGCCAGCCCGCATACCGCCGCCGCACCGTTGTATTTCACCTGCGCGAGCGCCTTGGCGAACATCACCCCCGAGACCGTGTCGATCAGCCCGGCGAAGCGCTCGGAGAGCAAGGGCCGGTCCGGCGCCTCGACGAGTTCCTTGCGATCCATGATCGCCTTGGCGCCGAGCGCCATGAGATATGCACTTTCCTGGGGACGGCCCGTGGCCGCCACGACGGCATAGCCGAGCTTGGCCAGGATCGCGACCGCAATCGAGCCGACGCCACCGGCCGCGCCGGTCACCAGGATCTCGCCCGTGGCTGGAGTGATGCCGTGCTTCTCCAGCGCCATGACGCAGAGCATCGAGGTGTAGCCTGCCGTGCCGATGACCATCGCCCGCTTGGTGGAAATCGAGACCGGCAGCTTGACCAGCCAGTCACCCCTCACCCGCGCCTTGGTGGCATAGCCGCCCCAATGCAACTCGCCGACGCGGTAGCCGTTGAGCACGACTTTGTCGCCGGGCCTGAACGCGGGATTGTCCGAGGTCTCGACCGTGCCCGCGAAATCGATGCCGCCGACATGTGGCCAGACCTTGACCAGCCCGCCACCGCTTGTGAGTACCAGCCCATCCTTATAGTTGAGTGTCGAAAACTCGACCGCCACAGTGACATCACCGGCCGGCAGCCTGTCGTCGGGCAATGTCTCGAGGGCGCCCATTACCTTTCGATCGGGGCCTTGGGTCAGAACGAGCGCATGAAACGACATGGGAATCCTCCGGAAGGGCACCGGAGTTCTACCAAGATCATCCTCGTGCAGCGATAGCGGACTCGTGAGATGCGCCGGTCTGGCTCGCCGGTTGCTCGACTTGGATAGGGCTTTTGCGAACCTGCAACCCTGCCAATCGTAGGCCGCGCCCACGCCCATCATTGCGGGCTGGCTCGACGACCGAAACGGCGATCCGTTCTGGCCGATCCTTTTTGCCGTCGCGATGTTCGGGCTGCCGCTGGTGAGCAGTGTCGGCTTCAGGGTGGCGCACCGCGCGCTGCGCTGAAGGCGTTCAGCCCGCATTCTTCACTCTCGCGTCGCTCGCGATCATGCGGGCGAGCTGCTGCAATCGGCGGCCGAAGCGGGAACTCGCTTCTTCTTCGGTCATGGCCGATCTGGGGAAGCGCATGGAAAGGCTGCCCATCACGCGCGCTCCCACGCCACTTCCCTGGCGGATTGCGACGGCGATGCCGTGCAGGCGCGTCGGCCGCACCAGCCGGGTGAAGGCGTAGCCATCGCGACGGATCTGCTCGAGGGCGGTGCCGAGCGCGGTCTCCTGCCGGGGCGTGAGGCCACCGCCATCTCGCAGCCCGATGTCGCGCAAGATGGTCCGTCGCTCCTCCTCCGGGCAGAAGGCGAGCCAGACGCGGCCGAGCGCGCTGGTGAGCACCGGCCGCCGCAGGTTCAACCCCGCCGCCTCGAACGACATCGGGCTTTCCGGTGCCGTGGAATGGCGGATCGAGATGGCGCCGTAACTCAGCGTCGCCAGATAGAGCGGCCAGCCATGCTCCGACGTGAAGCGGCTCATGTGCGGGATGGCGGCATCCATCAGATGATCGACGAAGCGGATCGAACCCGCGAGGCTCAGCACGCGCTCGGTGAGGCGATAGCCCTGCTCGCGCGACACGCGCGCGGCATAGCCAAGCGCGATCAGCGTGTGCAGCAGGCGCACCACTGTGGGCCGCGGCAGACCAGTCTCCCCGGTTAGCACGCCCACAGTGGAGCTGCGCCGGCGACTGAGCGCCTCGAGCACCGCAAAGCTGCGGCGCACCGGCTCGATGACCGCTCCGGTAACCATGCGGCACCCTAGTCCGTAATACGGACTTTGTCGACTTTGCGCGGGCGCCGTGCCGCAGCAGGCATAGATTGATGCCACACAAGCCCGAGCCCGGGAGGAAACGAACAATGGCCTACCAATCGATCGACGTGCGCAAGCTCACGCCCACCCTCGGCGCCGAGATCTTCGGCGTGGACCTCGCCAAGCCGCTCGGCAACCAGCAGTTCCAGGAAGTGCACGATGCGCTGATGGACAACCTGGTGATCTTCTTCCGCGACCAGAAGATGACGCTCGACCAGCACAAGGATTTTGGCCGCCGCTTCGGACCGTTGCATACCCATCCCAACGCGCCGATTGAGTTCCCCGACCATCCCGAGATTCTGGTCATCAGGGCCGACGAGAAATCGAAGCATGTCGCCGGCGAGGAATGGCACACCGACGTGTCGTGCGATGCCGAGCCGCCGATGGGCTCGATCCTCTACCTCACCGAAGTGCCGCCCGACGGCGGCGGCGATACGCTGTTCGCCAACATGTATCGCGCCTACGAGACGCTCTCCGAGCCGGTGAAGCAGATGCTGCAGGGTCTCACGGCGCTCCACGACAGTTCCAAGGCGCACTATTATCGCGTGAAGGCCACCGACCGCGACGACATCAAGTTCCCCAACGCCGAGCACCCCATCGTCCGCACCCATCCGGTGACCGGCCGCCAGGGACTCTACGTCAACCGCGGCTTCACCTTGCGCATCCCGCAGCTCCGCCGGAACGAGAGCGACGCTTTGCTCGAGATGCTCTATCGTCACATCGAGACGCCCGAATTCCAGTGCCGCTTCAAGTGGCAGCCGAACTCGGTGGCGTTCTGGGACAATCGCTGCGTCCAGCACCACGCGATGTTCGACTATTACCCACATCGCCGTTACGGCCATCGCGTGACGGTCTGCGGCGACAAGCCGTTCTATCGCGCGTAGTCCCGTCGGGCGTAATCGCCCGCAGCTTGCGCGAGACGCTTGCCAAGAGGCGGCCTGGCCCCCAACTGTTCTGGGTCATGACCTCTCTACAGCTCAGCCTGCTGCCCCATCGCAGCGTCATCGCCGTCGGCGGTGACGATCGTGTCGAATTCCTGCAAGGGCTGATCTCGAACGACACCACCAAGGTGGTGCCCGGTCGCGCCATTTGGGCAGCGTTGCTGACACCGCAAGGCCGCTTCCTCAACGACATGTTCGTCGTCGATGGCGGGAACGGCACCTTGTTGTTGGAAACCGAACGCGAACGGGCGCCCGCATTGGCCAAGAAGCTCAATCTCTACAAGCTGCGCTCCAAGGTGACGGTCGAGGATCGAAGTGCTGTGCTGGAAGTCGCCGTCGTGTTCGGCGCCGACGCCGACAAGCTGCCCCCGATTGCCGATATGCCTGGCGGCGCGATTGCCTTCGTCGATCCCCGGCTTGCCGAACTCGGGGTCCGGGTGCTGGCGCCGACCGGGACGGCCTCCACGCTGCTGCAAGCACGCGGCATCGCCGAAGCGTCCCTCGCGACCTACGACGCGCTGCGTCTCGGCTTGGGTGTGCCCGACGGCAGCCGCGATCTCAGGGTCGAGAAGGCCCTGCTGCTCGAGAGCGGCTTCGACGAGCTGAATGGAATCGACTGGAAGAAGGGCTGCTACATGGGCCAGGAGTTGACGGCCCGCACCAAGTACCGCGCGCTAGTGCGCAAGCGTCTCTTCCCGGTCAGTGTCGCGGGCACGCTGCCGGCGCCCGGAACATCCATTCACCTCGATGGCCAGGAAGTCGGAGAGCTGCGCTCCGGCTCGGGACGGCACGCGCTGGCGCTCCTGCAAACGGAAGCCGCACGCGGCCCCGGGCCATTGATTGCAGATGGGGTGCAGGTAACTCCCACCATCCCGCCGTGGATGCGCCTAGGCTAGCCGACGCCGCCGCATTGTGGCGAAATTTTGGACTGCGGCCGGAATGCGCCTATCATGCGCGGTACATGCGAGTATTCAGAATCGTCGTTGTCATTGCCGCCCTGACGGTGGCGATCCCGGTGGCTGCTCAGCCAGCGACGCCGGTGGCGGATACGCGCGCTGCGTATGACGCGGCTTTTGAGGAGACGCTGCGCAAGCCGGCTGATCCACCGACCTTGATTCGATACGCCGAACTCGCCGTGCAGATCGGCAACCTCGAAGGGGCAATCTCGGCCCTGGAACGACTGCTGCTGATCGATGGCGACCAACCCAAGATCAAGCTCGAGCTCGGCGTCCTCTATTATCGTCTGGGTTCCTACGAAGCCGCGCGGGGATATCTCGAAAGTGCGCGCGCCTCGTCGCGCGCCTCACCCGAAACGAAGGAGCGCGCGGGCCAGTTCCTGACGGAGATCGGCAGCAGGAGCGGCAGATCGCAGTTCTCGGGCGACCTGTTGTTCGGCATCGGCTATTCGACCAACGCCAACACCGGCCCGGCCGGCGCGATCCAGTCCTTCGGCGCCACGGTGGTACCGACACCCACCGTCTCCGGACGGCCCGATTTCAACGTCACCGCAGCGGGCACGATCCGGCATCGCTACGATCTTGGCCGGCAGGACCATGGCGCGTTCGAAACCGACCTTGGCTTCTACGGGTCACGACAATTCCAGGTTTCCGAGGCGAACGTCTACCTGTTCGACCTCACCACCGGGCCACGCACTTCGCCCTTCGAGGGCGGGTGGCTCGACGACATGACGGTGAAGCCGTTCTTCACGGGACGCTACGTTTCGGTGAACGACCAGCCGAGCTATTGGGCATGGGGCGCCGGCATGGAGGCGACGACGCCGCTCGGGCCGCAGATCAACAGCGCGCTGACAGTGTTCGGCCGCCGTCGCGCGTTCCTGAACAATAACGATGCGCCGTTCAACGACTTGAGTTCCGGCAACGAAGCCGTCGCCGTCCTGGACTTCCGCGTCGAACTCACGCGGTACATGACCCTGTCGCTCAACGGCGCCTTCACGCGATACATCGCGGACGCAGATTTCGAGAGTTACACCGAGTTCGGCGTCGGCGGCGCCATGCAGGTGCGCTTTGCCGATCCACTGGGTATCAACGGCCGCATCTGGTCGGCTACGGCCAGCGCCTCGACGACCCAGGCGGCCTACGATGCAGTCGATCCGACGGTCAATCCGTTCATCGCGCGCAGCCAGTTCGACGTCAATCTCGGCTTCGTTCTGCTGGTCCCGCTGGACGATCGCCTGACCCTGGTCGGCCAGGTGAACTACACCCAGCGGACGGCATCGCTGAGCAATTATGCCTATGAGGCCGTTACAACCCTTGTGGGCATCGGCTGGCGCTTCTAGACTTGGTGCGGGCTTGACCCCCCGGGGAGCTGGCATGACACGCTGGGGCACACGGATCATATTGATGGCGTTTGCAGCCGCTCTTGCGGCTGAACCGGCATGGGCGCGCGTCGGCGTGACGTCGGTCACCGACGGTGACCCCTTGGGGCAGCCGCCTGCTGAGCCGGAGCGCGTCCTGCGTGTCGGCATCGACGTGCAGGCGAACGAGCGTATCACCACCAGAGCCAACGACCGGGCGCATGTCGTCTTTCTCGACGGAACGGCCCTGACGATCGGGCCGAACAGCGCACTGGTGATCGACAGGTACGTCTATGATCCCAACCGCAAGGCAGGCGACATCGCCCTCAATGTCACGCGCGGCACCTTCCGGTTCGTCGGCGGCGCGATCAGCAAGAACAACGAGGTCACGATCAGGACGCCGTCGGCCACGATCGGCATTCGGGGCGGCATCGTCACCTTGTCGGTTAGCGATTCAGGCGCGACCACCGCCAACTTCCTGTACGGCGACTCGATGCGCGTGACGGCTCAGGGTTCGACGCAAACGGCGACACGGAGCGGATCGGAAATCACGGTGCCCGTCGGAGCGCCGCCGACGCCGCCGAGCCTTGTCCCGTTCGGCAGGATGATCGGCGAGCGACCGTTCGAGCAGAACAAGGTGGGGTTGATCCAGACCGCGCCCACAATTCAGGAGCAGACAACGACAAGCCCGCCGCCGAGCGAACCTGAACCTTCGGGCCCGTCGCCGACCGTGCAACCGGTGAGGACCTCGATCGAGGAGGCCTTTGATCGCTCCTCGTTCGACAAGTCCAACTCCCTCTTGGGGCCGCAGCTGGCCCTGACCAAGGGGATTCGAAGCGACACCATACAGGGCAAGCCAGGCCAAGGCGGCGACAAGGGTGCGTCGGTCTCCAGCCTCCGTTTGCAGAAGGTCGCCAATCGCGCGGTTACTCAACAAAACATCGTGTTCAATAACACCGCCACCACCAATGCGGACAGAGGCAACAGCGCCTTCGGCCGTGCCCAGGGGAATAGCCTCGGCAACAACAAGGGCAAGGGCAGGGGCAGGGGCAACAATAACTAGGAACCACGCTCTCCGAAGTCCCTCCCTCTAGCCGCCCTAGCCGGTCGGGCTTAAGGTCCCTCTGCGCGCAGGCACGCGAGGAGATCGCCCGTGAAATTGATCAATCCCAACCCCTTCACCACCCGGCCGGAAATCGTCGGCACGTTCGGTGTCGTGGCCTCCACGCATTGGATCGCCACCGCGGTCGGCATGGGCATCCTCGAGAAGGGCGGCAACGCCTTCGACGCCGCCGTCGCCACCGCCTTCACCCTGCAGGTGGTCGAGCCGCATCTCTGCGGACCCGGCGGCGACGTGCCGCTGATCCTGCACGATGTCAGGCGCGGCAAGACCGAGGTGATCTGCGGCCAGGGCTCGATGCCCGCCAAGGCCACCATCGCCCACTACAGGGGGCTCGGCCTCGATCTCATCCCCGGCACCGGCCTGCTACCGGCCTGCGTGCCCGGCACCTTCGACGCCTACATGCTGGTGCTGCGCGACTACGGCACGATGCGTCTGGCCGACGTCCTCGGCCCCGCGATCGGCTACTGGCTGAACGGCTTCCCGCTGGTCGAGCGCGCCTCGGCCACCATCGCCACCGTGGCCGACCAGTTCCGCAATCACTGGCCGACGTCCGCGGCGGTCTTCCTGCCGGGCGGCAAGGTGCCCGTGCCGATGTCGATGTTCCGCAACACCGCGATCGCCAACACCTACATCCGCATCCTGAAGGAAGCCGAAGCGGGCGGCGGCGGGCGCGAGGCCGAGATCGAACGGGCACGCAGGAGCTGGAGCCAGGGCTTCGTCGCCGAGGCGATCGACCGTTTCTACACCCATGAGGAGATCATGGACGTGTCGGGCCAGCGCAACAAAGGCGTGCTGCGCGGCAGCGACATGGCCAGATGGCAGGCGACCGTCGAGGCGCCGCTCACCTACGACTACGGCCGGTACACCGTTTGCAAGGCGGGGCCCTGGACGCAGGGTCCGGTGGTCCTGCAGCAGCTCGCCTTGCTCAAGAGCTTCGACCTGGACGGCATGGACCCGACCAGCGCCGATTTTATCCATCTCGTGGTCGAGGCGAGCAAGCTCGCCTACGCCGACCGTGAGGCCTTCTACGGCGATCCGGCCTTCGTCGACGTGCCGATGCAGACGCTGCTGTCGGATGCCTACAATGCCGATCGCCGCAAGCTGATCGACGCCGGGCACGCTTCGCTCGAGCAGCGCCCGGGCAAGCTCGACGGCTATGGCGGCGTGGTGAAGCTGCGCCGCGCCGACGGCACGCGCAGCGCCGTGGCCGCGAGCGGCGCCGGCGAGCCCACGGTTGGCCGCCTCGGCCAGACCACCGGCGACACGGTGCATTTCGACATCGTCGACCGCGACGGCAACATGATCACGGCCACGCCCTCGGGCGGCTGGCTGCAGAGCTCGCCGGTCGTTCCCGAACTCGGCTTCCCCATCAGCACGCGTGGCCAGATGTTCTGGCTGGAAGAAGGCCTGCCGGGTTCCCTGGCGCCGGGCAAGCGGCCGCGCACGACGCTGACGCCGACCATGGCGCACCGCGACGGCAAGCCGTACATGGCCTGGGGCTCGCCGGGCGGCGACCAGCAGGACCAGTGGATCACCCAGCTTTTCCTGCGCCATGTCCATTGCGACATGAATCTCCAGGAAGGCATCGACGCGCCGGCCTGGCACAGCGAGCACTTCCCCAGTTCGTTCTGGCCGCGCACCGCGCGCCCGGGCGTCCTGGTGCTGGAGGGCCGGATTCCCAAGGCCACCGTCGACGAGTTGAAGAAGCGCGGCCACGAGGTCGAGATGAACGACGAATGGTCGGAGGGCCGGCTTACCGCGGCCACACGCGACGATCCCTGGCGCAAGGCCGCGGCCAACCCGCGCGGCATGCAGGGCTACGCGGCCGGACGTTGATACCGGACGTTGAAAGAGGAGCGCTGACGACGACATGACCTGGTCGATCATTTTCCACGAGCGCTCGACGGGCCGCATCGGCATCGCCGTAGCGACCAAGTTCTTTGCCGTGGGTGCACGCGTGCCCAACATCGAGCCGCAGAAGGGTGCGGTCTGCACCCAGGCGCTGACCAACCCGCTCTACGGCCCGCGCGGGCTCAGGCTGATCAGGGAGGGCATTGGCGCGGCCGACATCGTGCGCCTCCTGATCGCGCCGGACGCCGGCCGCGAGCACCGCCAGCTTCATGTCATGGGCGCCGATGGAAGGTTCGCGGCGCATACCGGCGCCGAGTGCGTGCCGTGGTGCGGCCACTGGATCGGCGACGACCATTCGGTCGCCGGCAACATGCTGGCGGGGCCGGCCGTCGTGTCGGAGACGGTCCGGGTCTTGCGCGAACGCACTGACCTCGCCCTGCCGCGCCGCCTGATCGCCGCGATGAGGGCCGGCGAAGCGGCCGGCGGCGACAAGCGCGGCAAGCAGTCGGCCGCGCTGGTCATCTACGGCGACCAGGAGTATTCCGAGCTCGACCTTAGGGTCGACGATCATATCGAACCGCTGCTGGAGCTGGCGCGGCTCGAGGCGGTGAGCCGGGAGCGCTGGACGCACTTCCGCGCCTTCGTGCCGACGCGCGAGAACCCGGCCGGCATCTTCGAGCGCGCCGAGATCGACGCCGGCATCGAAAGGAGCCTGGCGGCCGAGCACAAATGACCGCCGATCTACGCGGCGCGCTCGATCCGCGGCAGCGGTAGACACTCTCGGACGCGGCAGGCGGCGTCGCTTCTACCCCGGTGATCAGTTCGAGGTGGAACCCCGCGGCAGGCCGGAGGAATCGAGCTGCGGGTCGGGACGCAGCACGATCGACTCCGGCGCCTCGACCTCGGGCAACGGCTTGCTTGGATCGACGGCCTTGACCATCGCGACGATTCGCTTGGCGCCGGAACTTGCCTCTTCGGAGACCAGACGCCGCCAGCCCTGCTTCTCCCAGTACTTCACGTCGCCTGGCAACGCCTGGACATACAGCATGTTGCAGCCCCGGCCATCGGCCAGCTTGCGGCAACGCTCGAGCAGCATCTGCCCGATGCCGTGCCCGCGGTAGCGATGGATGACGGCCAAGCGCTCCGGCATGGCGAACGACTGGAACCAGCGCACGCGGACGGTACCCGCCGGTTCGTCGCCGACATAGGCGATGACATGGGTGGCGCCGAAGTCGTGGCCGTCGAACTCCTCGGAGTACGGCATATCGAGTTCGCCGATGAAGCAGGCGGCCCGCACGGCGAAGGCGTGCAGCGAGTCTTCCATCTTCATGGCGAGCTTGGTCGTGATCGTTTCGCCGCCGATCGATTGCGCGATTGTGTTCATCTCACATCTCCTCAATTCACGCGTCTTTCGGGTCGCGGTGCGTGTGGGTTGGAAGCGCCGCGCGCAGCCGACTTCTCGAGAATGCCCAGGGCGTCCAGACGGTCCTCCGGCCGGTTCATGACCATCGGTTCGGTGTCGAGTCTCACCGCATCCGTCACCGGCTCGAGTTCGCAATAGACGGCGTAATACTCGTGGTCGGAAAAACTGAAGACCCTGTCGTCGACGCGGCGGAACCCCTCCTTCTCCATCATCGGCATGTGCCGCTTCTGGAGATGGAGATAGACCTTGGTGTAGCCCTTGCGCCGCGCGAACTCCTTGCACCAGGCGTTGATCTCATGGTGGATGCCGAGTCCGCGGAAAGGCCGCAGCACGACGCAGCGTTCAAACTTGCAGAACGACTGGAACCAGCGCAGCCGCATCGAGCCGGCGGGTTCGCCGTCGACATACATGATGACGTGCGACGCCGTGTAGTCGTTGCCGTCGAACTCCTCCCCGTAGGGGCAGTGCTGCTCGCCCATGAACACGGCGGCACGCAGCATGTAGCACTGCATGAGTTCGTCTGAAGTAGACGCAAGCTTGATGGTCACGACGGGATGGTTCGCCATCCCCACCGCCTGTTGCACGGCCATGTCAGTCCCCCTCGGTCAGTACTCCGTTGTCATTCCGGAAGCGGCGGCCCCCAGCCACCACCACCGGAGCGTTCGCAGACAGTTGCTCGAGCACGTCGGTCACGACGGCCGACGTCATTCCCTTGGCGCCCTTGCGGATCGCCGTCGCCGACACGCCATCGCGGCGCAGCACGCGCCACGGATAGATCCAGCCGCACTCGTCGTAGATCTGGCGCACGGCCACGCCGCCGATATCGGTGCCGTGCAGGCCATGCAGCCGCGTTCCAGGATGGGCTTTCCTGATCTCGCCGATCACGCCCTGAAAACCCTTCTTGTTGTAGGTCTCGCGGAAGAAGACGACTTCGACGCGATTCCCCAGGCCGGCCTCGGCCACGGCAAGCTCGATCAGCACCTTCCGCGTCTCGGGCGGCAGGAACTGCTTGCCAGTCGGGAAGTAGTCGACGTTCGCGTCGGCCTTGGCCGTGGTCTCGTAGATCTGGAATCCGCGCTCCAGGCGCCCGACCCGGAGCTCGCCCTTGCGAAAAGCCTCGGCATGCAGACGCGGCACGAGGGTCGGATGGATGATGATCTTGTCGAGGCCGCGCTCGTCGAGCGCGCGTCGGATCAGGGCCAGGTGGGTGTTGTGGAAGGGGTTGAAGGTGCCGAAGAACAGCCCGATACCGCCCTTGGGCGCCATCTGGGAGCGGAAGTCCGACAGCAGCCCGATACCGAGCAGCAGCGCCCCGAAGCCAAAGCCCATGACCAGGAAGGCTTCGCGCGCGATCGGCATGCCGGCTGTGCCGAACGAGGTCAGGATGATGTTGATCGACAGGCCCACCAGCACGTTGCGGTTCGCATCGCCGATGCCCCGCGAAACAAGGTACATGCCAAGATACTGGAGGCCCTGCGAGGCAAGCGTGGTCACGAGTGCTGCCAACGCTATGCCACCCACCGATGCCACGCCATCGCGGTTCAGTGCACCTCCCCACAGCAAAACCCCGAACACGGCCAAGTTGAACACATACTGCGGGATGAACCGTCCGAGCCGGCCGGCCGTGACGAACCCGAACTGGTTGTTGGCCCACAAATCGGCTTTGTTGCTGAGCTTGGCGTAGCTCGGCATGAACACCCCGACGAACACTGACACGCCGATCAGGGCCGGGTTAGTCCAACTGCCGTGCGCATATGCATAGCTCAAGTATGAAAGGAGGGCGGCAAACGCCGCCATGCGCGTCGACGGACTGCGCACATAGCGAAGAAGCCTGTCGATCGACAGCTTCGTCGTCTCACCGTCTGAGCCAATGACGGCCACAGAAGCACCCTCGCCGTTACGAACCGTCAATCGGGATATCCACAACAGATAGATTGACTAACGAATACGGGAGCTAAATAAGGGCTACTGAGGCCTATACGGCTGGTGAAAAAAGTCGTCTAATACCCTACGATTGAGACAGAAAACGACGTTTCATCTACAATGTTGTAAGATAAACCACGAGGCCTTCGCCAAGTAAACTTTGGGCCGACAACCTTATTGTATCGATTGTTACGATGGTCACGACACCCCCACGCAAAAGCAAAGCACCGAACATTCTCGGCGACTGGGATGACGTGCGTTTTTTCCTGGCCGTCGCGAAAACCGGCAGCTTCAGCGCCGCCGCCACTCAGCTCAATACCAAGCAAACGACCGTCGGTCGACGTATCCAGGCGTTGGAGCGCCGGCTGGGCGCCAAGCTGTTCGACCGCCACCGCCACGGCATGGAGGTGACACCGGCCGCCCGCGGGGTCCTCATGCAGGCCGAATCGATGATGTCGAACGCCACATCGATCGAGCGGCATCTGGCCGGCCTCGACCGCGAGATGGCCGGCATCGTGCGCGTGGCGGCCACCGAGGGTCTCGCCGCGCAGTGGCTCGTGCCGCGGCTGTCCGAACTGCGCCGGCTTCATTCCGACATCGTCGTGCAGGTGATCGTGGGTGACCAGGTGCTGGACCTCGCCACGCGCCAGGCCGATCTCGCCATCCGTTTCTTCCGTCCGACGTCCAACCAGCTCGTCGCCGCCCGGGTCGGGCAGTTCAGCATGTCGATCTTCGCCGCGCCGGCCTATATTGAGCAGTATGGCCTGCCGCAGAGGCTCGAAGACCTGAACGAGCACCACATCGTCGACCACACCACGCTGCACAGCCTGCCGGCGATGAAAGCGTGGACGGAGGTCGTCGAGCGCAGTTCCAGCGTCGTGCTGCGCACCAACTCCTCGCACTCGGCGATGGAAGCCGTGAAGGCGTCGTGGGGATTGTCGGTCTTCCCGAGCTACAGCCGGAAGGGCGAGAATCTCATTGAAGCCCCCATCGACCTCAACATCACCCGCGATATCTGGCTGGTGTCACACGAGGAAACCAACAAGGGCGCCCGCATCCGCGCCGTGATCGACTACATCCGCGAGAGATTCCACCAGGACGAACGCGAGTGGTTCAGCCTCTCGCAACACCGCACCGCCGCCCTCGTCGCTTCCTGATTCACGTCACCTCTTGATCTACAGCGCTACCATCAGCCGCTTGTAGATCGCCTCGATCTCGGCCTTGTTACCGGGCCTGTAATCCCAGTTGAACGCCACCGCATCGTTCGGGCGGCGCGGCATGATATGGAAATGCAGGTGCGGGACACTCTGCCCGGCGCCGACGCCGTTGGCCTGCAGCAGGTTGACGCCGTTCGGCTTCAGCTCGCTTACCACCGCCTTGGCGACGCGTTGTGCGGTCCTGGCGACCGCCGCCAGCACTTCGGCCGGAATGACGTCGATCGTCGGCCAGTGCCCCTTGGCGACGGCCAGCGCATGGCCCGGATTGACCGGGTTGATGTCCATGAAGGCGATCGTGGCGTCGTCCTCGAGCAGTTTGAAGCACGGGATCTGGCCCGCGACGATCTTGCAAAAGATGCAGCTGCTGTCGGTCGGATGGTTCCCCGAATTGTTCATTGTCCCCCTCCCAGGGCCGTACCCAGCACGCGCAGCCGCTCGAACGGCTGGCCGCCGGGCGGCAGGGCGAGATCGAAGCCGAGACGACCGAGCCTGGCAATACCCTCGCTGCCAAAGCGCTCGCGCAGCTGCTCGGCGATCCAGCCCTCGCTCTGGCGGTGACGGGCGACCGCCAGCCGACCTTCCTTAGCGAGATGCCGGCGGTGGGCCTCCAGCGCTTCGATCAGGCCGTCCATGCCGGCGCCGCTGCGCGAGGACACGGCCAGCGCCTTGAGCGGCCAATCGTCGCCGTCGGCGATGGCGAGCGACAGCGCCCCCGCCACGTCGGCCCGCGCCCGCTCGGCGGCGCTGCCGAGATCGGCCTTGGTGACGACGATCAAGTGTGGAATCTCGACGATGCCGGCCTTCATGAATTGCAGCGAATCGCCCGAGCCCGGCTGGACGCAGAACACCACAGTGTCGGCAACGCCCGCCACGTCGGTCTCCGACTGGCCGACGCCCACGGTCTCGATCAGCACGCGGTCGAACAGGGCCCGCATCAACACCATCGCGGCCACGGTCTGGCCGGCCAGGCCACCCAGGCGGTCGCGCGCCGCCATAGAGCGCACGAAGACGCCGTCATCGGCCGAGTCATGGACGATGCGCACGCGGTCGCCCAGCAGGGCCCCACCGCTGGTCTTCGAGGAGGGATCGATGGCGATGACGCTGACGCTCTTGCCGTCCTTCCGCCATGCCGTAACCAGCGCCGCACAGAGCGAGGATTTGCCGACACCGGGTGGGCCGGTGATGCCCACGACATGGGCGCCGGGCGACCGCCAAGCGGCATCGAGCAGCGCCTGGGCTTCCGCACCGTCGGGGTCGCGCTCCAGGGCGGCCAGCGCCGAAGCGAGCGCCCGCTTGCCGCCGTCACGGAGCGCCTGCAGCGTCATTCGGTCTTGAGCGGACCACCCAGTGCCGCCTGCGCCGCAGCCAGCCGCGCGATCGGCACGCGGTAGGGCGAGCACGAGACATAGTCGAGGCCGGCCTTGTGGCAGAAGAACACCGAGGCGGGATCGCCGCCATGCTCGCCGCAAATGCCGAGCTTGATGTCGGGACGGGTCTTGCGGCCGCGCTCGCAGGCGATCTCGATCAGCTCACCCACGCCCTCGATGTCGAGCGAGGCGAAGGGATCGTGCTCGAGGATGCCGCGCTGCTGGTACGTCTCCAGGAACGAGGCCGAGTCGTCTCGGCTGAGACCGAACGTGGTCTGCGTGAGGTCGTTGGTGCCGAAACTGAAGAACTCGGCCGTTTCGGCGATGTCGGCGGCGCGCAGCGCGGCGCGCGGCAACTCGATCATGGTGCCGGTCAGGTATTCCAGCTTCTGGCCCGAGAGCTGGCTCACCTCGGACGCCACCTGGTCGATCACCACCTTCATCAGGTCGAGCTCCTTCCGGGTCGCGACCAACGGGATCATGATCTCGGGAATCACCGTTTTGCCGTGCTTCTTCTGGACCTCGGCCACGGCCTCGAAGATGGCGCGGGCCTGCATCTCGTAGATCTCGGGATAGGAGATACCTAGGCGCACGCCGCGATGGCCGAGCATGGGGTTGAATTCGTGCAGCTTGTGAGCACGCGCCTCGATCTCGGCCACCGGCACGCCGACATCCTTCGCCACCTGCTCCATGTCGGCGTGGGTCTTGGGCAGGAACTCGTGCAGCGGCGGATCGAGCAGGCGGATCGTTACCGGAAGGCCAGCCATGATCTCGAACAGGCCGACGAAATCCTGCCGCTGCATCGGTTGGATCTTGGCGAGCGCGATGCGCCGGGCCTTCTCGTCGTCGGCCAGGATCATCTCGCGCACTGCAGCGATGCGATCGCCGTCGAAGAACATGTGCTCGGTGCGGCAGAGGCCGATGCCCTCGGCGCCGAACTTGCGGGCCTGACCGGCATCGAGCGGTGTCTCGGCGTTGGCGCGGATGCCGAGGGTACGGAACTCGTCGGCCCAGGCCATCAACTCGGCGAAATCGCCCGACAGCTCGGGCTGCACCGTTGGCACGACGCCCAGCATGATCTCGCCGGTGGTGCCGTCCAGGGTGAGGAACTCGCCCGCCTTCACGACAGTGCCGCGGACACTGAGCGTGCCGGCGGCGGCATCGATGCGCACATCGCCCGCGCCCGCGATGCAGGGCTTGCCCATGCCGCGCGCCACCACGGCGGCGTGGCTGGTCATGCCCCCCGTCGAGGTCAGGATGCCCTCGGCGGCGTTCATGCCATGGATGTCCTCGGGGCTGGTCTCGCGGCGCACCAGGATGACCTTCTCGCCGGCCCGCGCCTGCTTCTCCGCCCCGTCGGCGGTGAACACAATCTTGCCCGAGGCGGCTCCGGGCGATGCCGGCAGACCCTTGGCGATCACCTTGCGCGGCGCCTTGGGATCGAGCGTCGGATGCAGGAGCTGGTCGAGCGAGGCCGGTACGATGCGCGCCACCGCCTCTTTCTTGTCGATCAGGCCGTCGCGGACCATGTCGACCGCGATCTTCAGCGCTGCCTTTGCCGTGCGCTTGCCGTTGCGCGTCTGCAGCATGTAGAGCTTGCCGCGCTGCACGGTGAACTCGATGTCCTGCATGTCGCGGTAATGCGTTTCAAGCCGCTCACGGACGCTGGCGAGCTGCTTGAACACCTCAGGCATCACCTCTTCCATCGCCGGCGCTTCGGACTTCTGTGCCTGCTTGCCCTGGATCGTGAGGTGCTGCGGCGTGCGGATGCCCGCCACCACGTCCTCGCCCTGGGCGTTCACCAGATATTCACCGTAGAACAGGTTGGCGCCGGTCGAGGGATCGCGCGTGAAGGCGACGCCCGTGGCGCAATCCTCGCCCATGTTGCCGAACACCATCGCCTGGACATTGACGGCGGTGCCCCAGCTCTCGGGGATCGCATGCAGGCGGCGGTAGGTGATGGCGCGCTGGTTCATCCACGAGCCGAACACCGCGCCGATCGCGCCCCAGAGCTGCTCGCGCGGCTCCTGAGGAAACGGCTTGCCGGTGCGCTTCTCGACGATTTTCTTGTACTCGGCCACGATGGCGCGCCAGTCGTCGGCTTTGAGGTCGGTGTCCATGTGGACGCCGAGATCCTCTTTCCTGAGCTCGAGCACTTCCTCGAAGTAGTGATGTCCGACGTCGAGCACGACGTTGGAATACATCTGGATGAAGCGACGGTAGCTGTCCCAGGCGAAGCGCTCGTCGCCCGATGATTTGCCGAGGCCAAGCACCGTGCGGTCATTGAGGCCGAGATTGAGCACTGTGTCCATCATGCCCGGCATCGAGGCGCGCGCGCCTGAGCGCACCGAGACCAGCAGCGGATTGTTGTCATCGCCGAAGCCCGCGCCCACGTCCTTCTCGATCGCCGCCAGCGCTGCCTCGACCTCGGCCTTGAGCTCGGGAGGGTAGGCGTTGCTGTTGGCGTAGTACCAGGTGCAGAGCTCGGTGGTGATGGTGAAGCCCGATGGCACCGGCAGGCCGAGGCTCGACATTTCCGCCAGGTTGGCGCCCTTGCCGCCCAGCAGGTTGCGCATCTCGGCGCGACCCTCGGCCTTGCCGTTCCCGAAACAGTAAACCCACTTGGCCATTCTCAGCCCTCGATCTTCGAAAAATCCGCGACCGAATCCATGGTGGCGCGGATCTGGTTGAGCAATTTAAGCCTGTTCAGTCGCAAATCAGGCCTATCCGTGACGTTCACTGTTACTTTTTCGAAGTAAGCATCGATCGGCGCGCGCAGGCCCGCGAAGGCCGCCATCGCGCCGGCGAAATCTTCGGCTTTCAAGGCCGGATCGAGCGAGCGCTCGACCTCGGTCAAGGCCGTAACAACGGCTTTCTCCTCGACTTGTTCCAGCAGTGCGACATCGGGCGCGCCAGCGATCCTCGCCGCCAGTCCCTTATCCTTCTTTTCCTCGGCCCGAACGATGTTGGCGGCACGGCCGTAGGCAGTGAGCAAATTCTCGCCGGCCTCACTGCCGAGAAACGACTGCAGCGCCTCGACGCGAGCCAGCAGGCGCACCAGATCGTCCTCGTTCCCGAGCGCGAAGACCGCGTCGACGACATCGTGCCGCACGCCCTTCTCGCGCATCTGCACTTTCAGACGCTCGGCGAAGAAATCCATCAGGTCGTCGGCCTTGAAGAAGTTCCGAAGCGGCAGGCGGACCTTGTTCTCGACCACGATACGGATGATGCCGAGCGCAGCGCGGCGCAGCGCAAAGGGATCGCGCGAGCCGGTCGGCTTCTCGCCGATCGACCAGAAGCTCGTCAGCGCATCGAGCTTGTCGGCCAGCGCCACGGCGATCGACACCGGTGCGCTGGGGCATCGATCGTTCGGACCGGCCGGCGCGTAGTGATCGCCGATCGCCTCGGCCTCCGCAATCGGCAGCTCTTCGCTCAGCGCGTAATAGCGGCCCATGATGCCCTGCAACTCGGGGAACTCGCCCACCATGCCGGTGACGAGATCGGCCTTGCACAGCAGTGCCGCCTGCTCGACCGGGCCGCGCTCGGCGCCTGGTACATGACTGGCGATCTCGACAGCCAGCTTGGCAAGTCGACCGATCCTCTCGGCCTGGCTGCCGAGCTTGGCATGAAACACGACGCCCTTCAGCGCCGGCAACCGGTCCTCCAGCCGCACCTTGCGATCCTGATCCCAGAAAAACTTGGCGTCGGACAGCCTGGCACGCAGCACGCGCTCGTTGCCCTCGGCGATGGTCTTGCCGCCGTCGCGCGCCGCGTTATTCGCCACGACGACGAAACGATTGGCGAGCGCACCGTCGGCCTTGGTCGTCGCGAAGTAGCGCTGGTGATTCTTCATGGAGACGATCAGCACTTCAGGCGGCACGTCCATGAACGCGGCATCGATGGTGCCGAGCAGCGGCACCGGCCATTCGACCAGGCCGGCCACTTCATCGAGCAAACCCTCGTCGGCCTTCAGCACTACCCGAGCGTCGGCACAAAGCTTCTGCGCACCCTCGAGGATGATCTTCTTGCGCTCGGCCGGATCGAGGATGACGTGCGCGGCCCTGAGCTTGGCGGTGTAGTCCGCAAAGCCCGCGACCTTGAATACGCCCTTGCTGAGGAAGCGATGCCCGCGTGTGGTGTCGCCAAATTTGATCGGCGCCATCTGCCGGCCGAGCGCGATCTCTCCGCCCAGCACCTTGCCGTCGAACAGCGCCACGATGGATTGCAGCGGCCGGACCCACATCATGGTGCCACTGCCCCACTTCATCGACTTGGGCCAAGGCAACGCCGTCATTGCCGATTCGATGACACCAGGCAGCGCTTCGGCCGTCGGGCCGCCCTTCTTGTTGATGACGGCAAACCAGAACCCACCCTTGCCGGCATCGCGCTTTTCCGCCTGGTCGAGTGAGGCAAGGCCCGCCCCCTTCAGAAACCCCTGGATTGCCTGGACGGGTGCACCAACGCGTGGCCCGCGCTTCTCTTCGCTGACATCGGCACGCACCACCGGCAGGCCGTCGATGACCAGCGCCAGCCGGCGCGGCGTGGCGAAGGCGCGCGCATCGGTGAACGCAAGGCCTGCGGCCTTCAGCCCGTCACTGACGAGCCGCTTGAGATCCTCCGCCGCCCGCGCCTGCATGCGCGCCGGAATCTCTTCTGAGAGAAGTTCGAGGAGAAACTCGGCCATGTCAGGCGGCTTTCACTTGCGTCGCCAGCCACGCCTCGCAGCACGCCTTGGCGAGGTCACGCACGCGCAGGATATAGCTTTGCCGCTCGGTTACGCTGATGACGCCGCGCGCATCGAGCAGGTTGAAGGCGTGGCTCGCCTTGATGCACTGCTCATAGGCCGGCAGCGGCAGTTTCTTCTCGACCAGTCGCCCGCATTCCTTCTCGGCGTCGGCGAAATGCCGGAACAGCATCTCAGTGTCGGCATGCTCGAAATTGTAGGCCGACTGCTCCTGCTCGTTCTGCAGGAAGACGTCGCCGTATGTGAGCGGCACTTCCGAATCGGCGCGGTTGAACGGCAATTCGTAGACCGTCTTCTTGTCGAACAGGTACATGGCGAGCCGCTCGAGGCCGTAGGTGATCTCGCCCGCCACCAGGTCGACCTCGATGCCGCCCACCTGCTGGAAATAGGTGAACTGGGTGATCTCCATGCCGTCGCACCAGACTTCCCAGCCGAGACCCCAGGCGCCGAGTGTCGGGCTCTCCCAGTCATCCTCGACGAAGCGGATGTCGTGGAGGCCGGTGTCGATGCCGATAGCGTCGAGCGATCCCAGATAGCGCTCGAGAATGTTGGGCGGCGACGGCTTCAGGATCGCCTGGAACTGATAATAGTGCTGCAGCCGGTTGGGATTCTCGCCGTAGCGCCCATCCTTGGGCCGGCGCGAGGGCTGCACATAGGCGGCATACCAGGGCTTCGGCCCTAGCGCGCGCAGCGTCGTCGCCGTATGGAAGGTGCCGGCGCCCATTTCCATATCGTACGGCTGCAGGATCAGGCAGCCTTGACGTGCCCAATAGTCCTGCAGGGTGAGGATCAATTCCTGGAAGCACGTCGGCTTGGCAGGTGCGGACACCGGTATTCCCCGAAGCTCAAGAAGGCCTTTTATTTCCGCCACTTAAGGCCGTTTTTGCGGTGCGGCAAAATAGGTGCGACCCCCACCTCGGTCAAGCACGCTGGCAGGCCGCTGCGGCCTTATGGCAGGGGACGGCCGCAATGGCCGCATTTTTCGGCAGCGGTCGAAACATAGGCGCCGCAGCCCACACATTGGACGGTGTCCTCGATCACCTTGGGCCGGGTCTGGGCTGTTTGGGTCGTGGGAGCGGGCTCGGGCGCGCGCGGCGGCTCCGGCCTCTGGGGAACCGGCGGCGGACCGACGAAACGGTCGTACAGGCCTTTCCAGCGGGAGAAGGTTTTGTACGCGGCATAGAGGGCGACCCCTAGCAGCGCGAGCTTGAGCAACAGACCCATGAGGTCGCTTGTGCGCACACCCTGCACCCCGGTCAAGCGGAGGCGGGGCAAGCGGAGGCGGGACAAGCAGCCGCCTCGCCTCCGGAGCGGCCCCCCGCTATACGAACGGGCATGAATGGTGCGGAGGACGCCCCGCTCGACCTGTTCGTGGTCGGCGGCGGGATCAACGGCGCGGGAATCGCCTGCGACGCGGTAGGACGGACGCTCAAGGTCGGGCTTTGCGAAATGAACGATTTCGCCAGCGCCACCTCCTCCGCCTCGAGCAAGCTGATCCATGGCGGCCTGCGCTACCTCGAGCATTACGAGTTCCGGCTGGTGCGCGAGGCGCTGATGGAGCGCGAGGTACTGCTGGCCAAGGCACCGCACCTGGCCTTCCCGCTGCGCTTCGTGTTGCCGCACGAGCCGCATCTCAGGCCGCGCTGGATGCTCCGGCTCGGCCTCTTCCTCTACGATCATCTCGACCGGCACATGACCCTGCCCAAGTCGCAGGCCGTCGACCTGCCGACCTCGAAGTACGGTGCCGGGCTGAAGCCGTCGTTCAAGAACGGCTTCGTCTATTCCGACGCCTGGGTCGACGACGCCCGCCTGGTGATCGCCAACCTGAAATCGGCCCGCGAGATGGGCGCCCGCATCTTCTCGCGCCACCGCTGCATCTCGGCCCGGCGCAGCGACGACGGCAAGCTGTGGCACATCGAACTGGCTGGCCCGAACGGCGCCACGGTACATCTCGAGGCCCGCGGCCTGGTCAACGCCGCCGGCCCCTGGGTCAAACACTTCCTCGACGAGCAGACGCCCATCCGCACCAACAAGCGCGTGCGCCTGATCAAGGGCAGCCACATCGTGGTGCCGCGTCTCTATGAGGGCAACCACGCCTTCATCCTGCAGAA
>JAUXWB010000032.1 GCA_030684475.1 Reyranella sp.
GAGCCGTGGACAGTCCCAACAACGACCCCGTCTCAACGCCACGCCGAATAACGACGTGCGAACAGACACTTAACGACGCCTGAAAAACACGGCGCGCCGGGGCACGTGCAAACGAAGAAGCCGAGAGTCGCGTAAAAGCCCATGGAACAAGGCTTATCTCGGAATTGTGGACAGTGTTCCGGACAACACGCGTTACATTCAGGCGTCCACAAATAACGGGTGAAAAGCCCGCCGTTATTGGCTCTTCGGCGTGCGGAGGGCCGAAATTCGACGCGGGGACTTGCAGCGCGACTTGATGCGTCCCTAGCGCCGGAGATCGACCACCAGGAGATCGCCGCGCTCGTTGCCGACGGCGAGCCCGTAACCATCGGGCGACCAGGCGAGGCAGGTGATGGCCGAGCCGTCGGCCATCTTCAGCACCACCGAACGCCTGGTCTTGATGTCGCCCAGCTGCAGCTCGCCGGAATCGTAGCCGCCGGCCACGAACTCGGCGGTGGGGTGGGCGGCCACGACGCTCAGGAGGCCGGCGCCCTCCTCGCCGAATTGCAGCGGCGGCTTGCCCTCCGGTCCCTTGCCGGAGAAGGGCCAAGCGGTGAACACCGGCTGCGAGGAGGTGTAGAGGAAGCGCGCATCGGCGGTCCACGACAGCGACTTCACCTTGGCAGGGTAGCCCTGCATGCGCATGTCGGTGGCCTGCGCCATGCGCCAGACATGGATGTCGTTCTCCTGGGTGCCGGTGGCGATGAACTTGCCGTCGGTGCTCCAGCGCAGCGCCACGTGGCTGCCGCGCCAGGCGAAGCGGCGCGGCGGCGGAGTGGCCTGGCCCTGGGTGGTTTGGCCGAGGCTCCAGACCGTGACGCCGCCGTAGTGGGCGCAGGCGATGCGGCTGCCGTCCTTGCTGAAGTCGAGGTCGGCCACCGTGCTCTGGTGCGGGCCGAATTCGCGGATCTCGCCATCCTTGACGACGATCGCCCCCTTGCCGACGGAGGCCGCGACCGCGCCGGTGGCGCGGTGGGCGGCGAGATGGTCGACCCACTTGCCCTTCTGGCTGGAGAGCTCGGTCGCCGTGCCGTCGGCGCCGAGGCGCAGCAGGCGGCCGTCGTCGCCGCCGCTCACGAAACCGTCGCCGGCCGGGTCGGCGACCAGCGCCAGAACGGCGCCGCCATGAACCGGCGCCGGTGGCGCGGGCGCGGCGGCGGCGATGTCGGCAGGCAGGCGGCGCACGCTGCCGTCGCCCAGGGCGAAGGCCACGGCGGTGCCGTCGCGGTTGAAGGCGCAGGCTGCGACGGGCGCGTCGGTGGCGAGGGAGCGGGCAGGCGGCAGCGTCTGCTGCCAGGCCGGATTGGCGAGATCGATTTTCACGGTCCTACTTCAGGCAGTCTTCGAAGCCGCGCTTCAGGTTGTCGCCATCGAGGTTGCGGCCGATGAAGACCAGCTTGCTCGCGCGTTTCTCGCCCGACTTCCATGGTTCGCCCCAGTCGCTGTCCATCATCATATGGACGCCCTGGTAGACGTAGCGCTTGGAGGCGCCGTCGATGGCGAGGATGCCCTTGCTGCGGAAGATGTCGCCGCCGCGCAACTGCAGGAGCGCGCCCATCCACTTCTGGAACCTGTCCGGGTCGACCGGCCGGTCCGAGGTGATGGAGAGGCTCTTCACTTCTTCCTCGTGGTCATGATCGTGGCCGTGCGTGAGGAAGTCCGGTTCGAATTCGAGGATGCGTTTTAGGTCAAACGCGCCCTTGTCGAGGATGGCGGCAAGGTCGATCCGGCTCTTCTCGGTCTTGTGGAGGCGGGCGTAGGGGTTGATGCCGCGGATCCTGTCCTCGACCTTCTTGAGATCGTCCGCGCCCACCAGATCGGTCTTGTTGAGCAGGATCACGTCGGCGAACGCCACCTGCTCCTCGGCCTCGGAGCCCTGGCCGAGCTGGCCGAGGAAATGCTTGGCGTCGACCACCGTCACGATGGCGTCGAGCCGGGTCTTGGCCTTCACGTCATCGTCGGTGAAGAAGGTCTGGGCCACCGGGCCGGGATCGGCGAGGCCGGTGGTCTCGACCAGGATGCCGTCGAACTTGTCCTTGCGCTTCATCAGGCCTTCGATGATGCGGATCAAGTCGCCGCGCACGGTGCAGCAGATGCAGCCGTTGTTCATCTCGAAGACTTCCTCGTCGGCGTTGACCACGAGGTCGTTGTCGACGCCGAGTTCGCCGAATTCGTTCACGATGACGGCGTATTTCTTGCCGTGCTGCTCGCTCAGGATGCGGTTGAGCAGGGTGGTCTTGCCGGCGCCGAGATAGCCGGTCAGAACGGTCACGGGCACTTGTGCCGAGGACGGAGTAGGGGACATGGAATTCCTCGAGAATTGGCCCCTGAGATAGGGTGGTGGTCGCGATTAGTCCAGTTCCCGGCCTCGGGCGGTTTCGTGGTCCACCCATGGTCCACGCGTCGAAACAGATATCGCACACGCATTTCGAGAACGACGTGCGTTGAATCCGTGGCAGGTGCCGCGGCGATTCCAATGCCCGATCAAGGCGTTGGGTGGATATTCCGGACACCGACGGCGAACAGACAGACCCCGTTCAGGCGAGGGACGGAATGGTCCACGCGTGCGCGTCGGAAGCGCCCGTCTACGGCCTCTCGCCGCGGATCAGCTTGGGCAGGTCGCCGACCAGGCCCATGGCATGGCGGACGAAGAAGCGCCGCAACGCCGGCACGCGATTGACGGCGGCGAGCCCGATGCCGCGCGCCAGCCGAAGCGGCTTGATGTCGTTGGAGAACAGCCGGTTCAGCAGGTCGGTGGCGGCGACCATGGCGAAATTGTCGGCCCGCCGCCATTGCGCGTAACGCTCGAGCGTATCGGCGGCGCCGAGGTCGAGGCCGAGCCGCTTGGTATCGACCAGGGTCTCGACGAGGGCCGCGATGTCGCGGACGCCGAGATTGTAACCTTGGCCGGCGATGGGATGGATGCCATGGGCGGCGTCGCCGACCAGAACCAGTCGCGTGTCGATGTAGCGGTCGGCATGTACCAGCCCCAGCGGATGCCACCAGCGCGGGCCCGTGGGTACGACTTGGCCGAGATGATCGCCGAAGCGCCGGGCGAATTCGGCCTGGAAGCGTGCTGGCTCGAGCTCGAGCAAGCGGCGCGCAAGGTCCGCGCGCTCGGTCCAGACGATCGACGATCGGTGCTCACCCTGCGGGCCGTCACGCATCGGCAGGATGGCGAAGGGACCACTTGGCAAGAATTTTTCCTGTGCCACGCCGCAGTGCGGCCGCTCATGGCGGGCCACCAGCACGATCGCGATCTGGCCGTACGACCAGGCTCGGGCGCCGATCCCGGCCTCCTCCCGCATCGAGCCGAAGCGACCCTCGGCCGAGGCTACGAGTCGCGTCTGAAGATGGCGCCCGCTCTTGAGCTTGAGGTCGGCGCGATCCGCAGTGCGGCTGGTTTCAATTACTTCATCGGGCGCAACCAGCTCGACCTGCGGGCAGTCTGCCAATCGCCGCAGCAGCGCTGCGCGCAGAAAGCGGTTCTCCACGATCCAGCCCATCGGCGCGGGATCCCGCGCATCGGGTGTCGCCTCACGGTGATCGAAATGGAGATAGAGCGGGCTCGCGCGGCCATCGTGGCCGGCGTCGGAGATCCGGATATCGCGGATCGGCTCGGCCTCGCCGGCGACATCGTCCCAGACGCCCAGCGCCGCGAACAGGCGCTGGCTGGTATAGGCGATCGCCGTCGTGCGGCCGTCGAAGCCGGCCTCGGTCAGGGATGTGAGCGGCACCCGGTCGATCAGGGCCGTGCTGAGGCCGGCTTCGCCAGCGGCCAGTGCCAGCAGGCTGCCGTTGAGGCCGGCGCCCACGACCGTGAGATCGAACCGATCGGTGCTCATCCGGCATAGATGGCAGCCGCCCCTGCGGGCGGCAACCCTCTATGTCCGGTGCCGAATGTCGCTCAGAACGCCTTCGAGATGCCGATGATGACGCGGCTGGCGCAATTTTGCGTGCCGAGGCAGTCCTGCACGCTGAGATTGGTGCCGGTGTAGGCGGCGGAGAGGTCGAAGCCGTAGACATTGACGACGACGCCGGCCTGCCAGTCCCAGTAGTTGTCGTTGGGAATGCCGTAGTTGGTGAAGCGCTCGACGTATTGGTTGCCGATGTTTCCGAAGACCTTGAAGGCGACGTTCTCGTTCACCTTGATGAACGGCAGCGGCACGGTGACCTGGGCCCACTTGTACCAGGCGATGCCGGAGTTGGCGAAGAAGTTCGGGCTGTAGCGCACCGCGGCGCTGAGCTCGGCGACGCCGAAGTCATAGCCGACCACCAGGCCGAACTCGTTGAAGTCGAAGAACAGGTCGGAGGGCGCCCCGAGATAGTTGTAGCGGATGTAGCCGAGGTCGAAGGTGAGCTTGTCCTGCATGGTCTTGAGCTTGAAGCCGGCCAGCAGATCGATCTCCGCGACGGTGCCGGTATCGGGGAAATTGACGTTGCTGCCCCAGGCGCCGACGTAGGCGCTGAGCGGCAAGGCTTCGCTCACGGTCGGAGTCTCGTAGCCGACGCCGACCTGAACGGCGACCTGACGCTGTGTCTGGGAGATGCCGCGATACGAATAGTCGTTGAGGAAGGCGAAGCCAGCGGTGAAATTGCCACCGAACGGCGCCTTCCACGCCTCTTTCTCGGGGGCCGGTGGTGTCGCCGGATCCGGTGTGCCCTGCGCATAGGCAGAAGACCCCGATGCACAAATTGCGAACAGTGCAAAACCCAAAGTGGCAACTTTCTTAAGCAACACGACCACCCCCAAAGCTTGTTTCGTTGGTTGTGGCCGGATTCCAGCAACGTGCATGCCAACCCCCAAGCAGCCACTGATCGTGAGTTGGCACGCACCTTGCTTTCCAATTTCCGAACTTTGGGGGCGGGCGTTCCGCTTGGTGGAGGACAGCCGAAATGAAAATGGTCATGGCAATCTTCAAGCCGTTCAAGCTGGACGAGGTCCGGGATGCGCTGACGTCGCTCGGAATCCAGGGTTTGACGGTGAGCGAGGTCAAAGGGTTCGGTCGCCAGAAGGGTCAGACCGAGATCTATCGCGGCGCCGAGTACGCCGTGAGCTTCCTGCCGAAGGTCAAGATCGAGGTCGTGATCGACGACGCCATGGTCGAGCGTGCGGTCGAGACGATCCGCAAGGCGGCCGGCACCGGCAAGATCGGTGACGGCAAGATCTTTGTCCTGTCCATCGAGCAGGCGATCCGAATCCGCACCGGCGAGTCCGGGGCGGAAGCACTGTGATCCCGCGCGCCAACTCAACCAACTCAAGATCCGAGGGAAGAACGATGCGACTCAAGCTCAACACGGTGATTGCTGGCCTGGGGGCGGCCGGCACGCTGCTCCTCCCGGCCCTGGTATTGGCCGCCGACGAAGCGCCCAAGCTCGATACCGGCGATACGGCCTGGATGCTGACCTCGACGGCGCTCGTCCTGATGATGACCATTCCAGGTCTCGCGCTGTTCTACGGCGGCATGGTGCGCAAGAAGAACGTGCTCGCCACGGTCATGCAGAGCTTTGCCATCACCTGCATGATCTCGGTGCTCTGGCTGATCGTGGGCTACAGCCTCGCCTTCACGTCGGGCAGCACCATCGTCGGCGGACTAGGCCGCGTCTTCCTGACGGGGCTGACGCTCGACAGTGTCCACGATCTTGCCAAGACCATTCCGGAATCGGTGTTTATCTGCTTCCAGCTCACATTCGCCATCATCACGCCAGCGCTGATTGCCGGCGCCTTCGCCGAGCGCATGAAGTTTTCGGCGATGATGTGGTTCATGGCGCTGTGGTCGCTGATCGTTTACGCGCCGATCGCCCATTGGGTGTGGGGCGGCGGCTTCCTCGGCGACTGGGGCGTGCTCGATTTCGCCGGCGGCACGGTCGTGCACATCAACGCCGGCGTCGCCGGTCTGGTGTGCGCGCTCGTCATCGGCAAGCGCAAGGGTTTCGGCACCGAGAACATGGCGCCGCACAATCTGGTCTACTCGGTGATCGGCGCCGCGCTGCTGTGGGTCGGCTGGTTCGGCTTCAACGCCGGCTCGGCGGCTGGTGCCAGCACCAACGCCGGCATGGCGATGGCGGTGACTCAGTTCGCTACGGCGGCGGCGGCACTTGCCTGGATGTTCGCGGAGTGGGTGACGCGTGGCAAGCCGTCGGTGCTCGGCATCATCTCCGGCGCGGTGGCCGGTCTGGTCGCCATCACCCCGGCCTCCGGCTTCGTCACCCCGATGGGCGCGCTGGTCATCGGCATCGTCGCCGGCCTGGTCTGCTTCTGGGGCGCCACCGGCCTCAAGAAAGCGCTGGGCTACGACGACTCGCTCGACGCCTTCGGCGTCCACGGCGTCGGCGGCTTCGTCGGCGCGATCCTGACCGGTGTCTTCGCCGTCGAAATGATCGGCGGCGAGGGCAAGAAAGGCCTGATCGACGGCAACGCCGGTCAGGTCCTGACCCAGCTTTGGGGTACCTTGGTCGTCATCGCCTGGTGCGCGATCGGTACCTTCATCATCCTCAAGGTCGTCGATGCCCTGATCGGGCTGCGTGTGACCAACGAAGAGGAAATCGAGGGTCTCGACATCAACCTCCATGGAGAGACGGTGCACTAGGCGCCTCCGTCGATCGTCGTCGGGAACCCGCCTCCTCCCTGGTTCCCTCTCTCCCGCCGCTCCGTGTCGCGGCGGGGACCTGCGGCCCGGCGACTTGCTCGCCGGGCCTTTTTTGCGCCTGAATTTGACGCCGCCGATGCCAGACGCCAGTCTAGGCGGACAAGCCGAAAAGGCAGGAGGGAAGCGTATGAAACTCGTGTCCGCCATCATCAAGCCGTTCAAGCTCGACGAAGTACGTGACGCCCTGACCGGCGTCGGCGTTTCGGGGCTGACGGTCAGCGAAGTGAAGGGCTTCGGCCGGCAGAAGGGCCAGACCGAGATCTACCGCGGCGCCGAGTATCTCGTGAGTTTCTTGCCCAAGGTCAAAGTCGAGATCGTGGTCGACGACGCCCAGGTCGAGCGCGCCATCGAAGCCATCCAGAAGGCCGCGCATACCGGCAAGATCGGCGACGGCAAGATATTCGTCACCGCGGTCGAGCAGGCGCTGCGCATCCGGACAGGTGAGTCGGGGTCCAACGCGCTCTAGGTTTCAAGCAAGACTATTCGCAATAAGAAGACGACACGGGGGAAACGATGCTGAAGGCGATAGCGCGCGTGAGCGCGCTGACGATGCTTGCCGCTACGGCAAGCACGGCGGCTCGGGCCGCGGACAAGCCGCAAATCGACGCTGGCGATACTGCCTGGCTGTTGATGGCGACCGTACTGGTCCTGATGATGACCATTCCGGGCTTGGCGTTGTTTTACGCCGGCATGGTGCGCAAAAAGAACGTTCTCGCGACCGCCGTTCAGGCCTTTGCCGTGGCCGCCCTGGTCACGGTGCTGTGGTTCATAGTCGGCTATTCGTTGGCCTTCACCGACGGCGGCGGTCTGAACGGTGTCATAGGCTCGTTGTCGCGGGCGGTTGGCGCCGGTCTGCTAGGCAGTGTCCACGATCTCGCCAAGACCGTGCCGGAGAACGTCTTCCTGATGTACCAGGCGACATTCGCCATCATCACGCCGGCCATCATTGCCGGCGCCTTCGCCGAGCGCATGAAATTCTCGGCCATGATGTGGTTCATGGGGCTGTGGGTCTTGTTCGTCTACGTTCCAGTGGCTCACTGGGTATGGGGTGGGGGCTTCCTCGGCGCTGCGGGCGTCCTCGATTTCGCCGGAGGTCTGGTGGTTCACCTCAACGCCGGCATCGCCGGCCTGGTCTGTTGCATCGTGATCGGCAAACGCCAGGGCTACGGCACCGAATACATGGCGCCGCACAATCTGGTGCTCACCCTGATCGGTACCTCGTTGCTGTGGGTTGGCTGGTTCGGCTTCAATGCCGGCTCGGCGCTGGCGTCGGGCGAGCTGGCGGGCAGTGCCATGCTCAATACCCAAATCGCTGCCGCCACGGCCGCGCTGGTGTGGATGGCGGTCGAATGGATGAGCCGCGGCAAGCCGTCGGTGCTCGGCATCCTGACGGGCGCCATCGCCGGCCTCGGCACCATCACCCCTGCGGCAGGCTACGTCGAACCGTGGGCTGCACTGGTGATTGGCGTGGCAGCCGGTGCCGTCTGTTACTGGGCATCGGTGGTCCTCAAAACCCGGCTCGGCTACGACGATTCACTCGATGTCTTCGGCGTGCACGGTGTCGGTGGCATCCTGGGATCGATCCTGGTGGGCGTCTTCGCCACCCAGGCCATCAACGACATCGCCAAGGGCGGCCCGGTCGGTCTCGTGGACGGCAATGCCGGCCAGATCCTGACCCAGCTCTACGGCGTGGTCGCCGTCGGCGCCTTCTGCGCTGTGGGTACCTGGGTGATCCTGAAAATCGTCGACGCCATGGTCGGGCTTCGGGTGACACGCGACGAGGAGGTGGAAGGGCTCGATACCGCCCTGCATGGGGAACGGGTTCAGTAGCGATGCTTTATCGCTTGTGGTCTTTGCGAGGTAGGATCCCAAACCTTTCTGCTGTATGAGGAAAATCTCCTATTCCATTGTTGTTATTGGCTAATTTGTTCCATACAATGAGTCAATAGCAAGTCCGGCCGGACCCCCTTCGGCTGGCCCTGCCGCTTTGCTTCGGCCGGCTATGGCCCAGTGGATGGCTTAAGTATGTTCAATCCGCGCCTGACGGAGACGCTGACCGACTTTCCGTTCGCACGGCTGAACGCCTTGCTGGCCCCTGTCGTGCCCCCGGCACATCTGTCGATGATCAACATGTCGGTGGGCGAGCCGCAGGGCGCCATGCCCGCCTTCGCCCGTCAGATCGTGATGGACGAGGTCGATGGCTGGAACAGGTATCCGCCCAATCAGGGTCTGCCCGATCTCAACCTCGCGATCTGCGAGTGGCTGACGCGGCGCTACAAGCTGCCCAAAGGCTTGCTCGATCCAGCGCAGCATTGCCATCCGACGGCGGGCAGCAAGGAAGGCGTCTACGTCATCGCCACCATCGCCACGCCGCAGGAGAAGGGCGGCGGCAAGCCGGTCGTGGCGCTGCCCAACCCCTTCTACCAGGCCTATCTCGGTGGTGCGGTCCTGTCCGGCGGCGAGCCGCTGCTGGTCAACGCCAATGCCGAGAACGGCTTCCTGCCGGAGTTTGACAAGATCGACGAAGCGACGTGGAGGCGCATCTCGGTCGTCTATCTCTGCTCGCCGGCCAATCCGCAGGGCGCCATCGCCAGCATGGACTACCTGCAGAAACTGCTTCGGCTCTGCCGCAAGCATGACGCCGTGCTCGCACTCGACGAGTGCTATGCCGAGATCTACACCGACCAGCCGCCGGCAGGCGGCCTCGAGGCGGCCTTGGCGATGGACGAGACGGGCGGAAAGGATCCATTCCGCAATCTCGCGGTCTTCCATTCGCTCTCCAAGCGGTCCAATGCCGCCGGCCTGCGCTCGGGCTTCATGGCGGGCGATCCCAAGCTGGTGGCAATGATGCTGCGCTGGCGCACCTACGGCGGGCCGCAGATTCCCTTCGCCATCCAGAAGGCGTCGGCGGCGCTGTGGCGCGAGGAGACCCATCCTGTCGAGACGCGCGAGTGGTATCGCAAGAATTTTCGTGTTGCCGGGCAGATCCTGCACAACCGTTTCAGCTACTACACGCCAGGCGGCGGATTCTTCCTGTGGCTCGATGTCGGTGACGGCGAGGAGGCGACGCGCAGGCTGTGGGGCGAGGCGCACCTCAAGGTGCTGCCGGGCGCCTATGCCTGCCGCGAAACCAATGGTGTGAACACCGCGCATCGCTACATCCGCGTGGCGCTGGTGCACGACGAGAAGACCACGCGCGAGGCGATGACCCGCCTCGCGGCGGTGCTGTAGGGAGCGCAACAACGCGATGGCGATGATCGGCGTCACCTCCGCGACGTCCCACAAGACGGCGATTCTGCCGGAAGGCGGGCGCGATTTCCTGCGCCGCCGCATGATGGAGCTGGTTGGTGCAGGCGTCGCGGCGGCGGGCGTTCTGCTGCTGCTGGCGCTGTTCACCTACAGCCCGGGTGATCCATCACTCAATCACGCCACGGGTCGCGCGCCACACAACCTCGTGGGCGTGACCGGTGCCTACGTTTCAGACCTTCTGCTGCAGACGTTCGGGCTTGCCATCATCCTGGTGCCGGTGGCGCTGATCACCTGGGGTGTGCGGATGCTGCGTACCCACCATCTCGGTTTCTTCGGGCTCCGGCTGTCGCTGTTGCTGCTGGCGTTGCTGATGATGAGCGTAGCTGGCGTCGGCCTGGGCGACGTTGGTGGAGCTGCGACGCACGCCGGCCCCGGCGGACTGGTCGGCCTCGCCCTCGTCGGCCGATTTCGCGAGTTGGTCCTCACCCATTCGAGCGGCGGCAGCCTCGCCCTGATCGAACCGGCCTGCGCGGCACTCGCCTTCATCGCCATGGCGCCGGCGCTTGGCATGAACCGCACCGATCTGCCCTTGATCTTTCGAATTCTGCGTGCACCCTTTCTGTGGTCCATGTGGCTGGTCCGCGCCGGGATTGCCCTGTGGCGCGGCAAGCCGCAAGTGCTGGACGACAATGCCGATCTGCCGGCGCCACCGATCGGATATGCGGAAATTCCCGGCGAGATCGATGCCAGTCAGTACGATCCCAGCCGGTTCGAGGCGCGCATCGAGCAGATTCCCGACGAAGGCACGCCGATGCCTCCACGCGACTCCCTGCTGGTCGACGCACCCTATTCCCCGATCGAGCGGCCGGCGCCGGAGATTCCCGACGCGCCGGCACCACTCACTCCCCACGCGCCGGCTGTCGCCGGAGCGGCCGCGGACTCGGTTCGGGAGCGTACCCTGTTCGATCGTCTGGCCGGCAAGCGGATCGAGCCGTTCCTCGCCCGTCGTGCCGGCCAGCCCGCGGAGCCGGCTGACACCGAACAATCGGCCGAGCCGCCTCAGGAAATCGTGACTTTCGCGCCGCTGCCACCGGCGCCTTCGACGGCAGAACCAACCGTTGAAACCGACGACGACAATCCATTTACCCCCGACGCGTTGCCCACTGAGCAGGCGCCCGCGGGCGTCGCGACATCCGGCGTGAAGATCATTCCGCGCAAGGTGGGTGGCCTCACCCAGGGCAAGCGCGCCGCCAAGGCCGGCCAGCGCGAACTCGATCTTGCGGTCGGCGAGTACAAGCTGCCGCCGCTCGACATCCTCTCGCAGCCCTCGCGCGTCAACGCCCAGCCCAAAATCGACGAGGAGGCGCTGGAACAGAACGCCCGCCTGCTCGAGACGGTGCTCGATGATTTCGGCGTCAGGGGACAGATCGTGAAGGTGCGGCCGGGTCCGGTCGTGACGCTCTACGAACTCGAGCCGGCGCCGGGCACCAAGTCGAGCCGGGTCATCGGCCTGGCCGACGATATCGCCCGTTCGATGAGCGCCGTCTCCGCGCGCGTCGCCACCGTGCCGGGCCGCAACGTCATCGGCATCGAGCTGCCCAACGCCAAGCGCGAGACGGTGGTCCTGCGCGAACTGCTGTCGACCCGCCACTACGAGGACAACCGGCTTGGTCTGCCGCTGGCACTGGGCAAGGACATCGGCGGCGATCCCGTCATCGCCGACCTCGCCCGCATGCCGCATCTGCTGATCGGCGGCACCACCGGCTCGGGCAAGTCGGTGGCCGTCAACACCATGATCCTGTCGCTGCTCTACCGGCTGACGCCGAATCAGTGCCGCTTCATCATGATCGATCCC
>JAUXWB010000409.1 GCA_030684475.1 Reyranella sp.
CGAAAACAAGGAGGGGGAGGGCCTCTCCGGCACCTTCGGCAACCCGCGCTACACCGACCCGCGCGTGTTTGCGCTGAACTCGACCATCGCCAACACCAACATCGTCTGGCACGCCGGCCGCCTGCTGGCGCTCGAGGAAGCGCACGCGCCCTACTCGCTCGATCCGGCGAGCCTGATGCCGGTCGGCCCCGACGGCGGCTACGAGACCTACGGCAACAAGCTCAACGGTCCGTTCACGGCACATCCCAAGTTCGATCCCGAGACCGGCGAGATGATCTTCTTCGGCTACTCGGCCACCGGCCGCTTCACCAAGGAAGTGAGCATCCAGACGGTCGATGCCGCGGGCAAGGTGACGCGCGCCGAGATTCTGGAAGGCCCCTTCCCCTCCATGATCCACGACTTCGCCGTGACCAAGAACTGGATCGTGGTGCCAATCTTCCCACTCACCTCCTCGATGGAACGCGCCATGGGCGGCCTGCCGCCGTTCGCCTGGGAACCGGACAAGGGCACGCACATCGCCTTCATCCCGCGCAAGGGCACCGTGGCCGACGTGAAGTGGGTGACGGCGCCCGCCTCCTACGTCTTCCATCCGATGAACCATTTCGAGACGGCCGACGGCAAGATCGTGGTCGACGTGATGAAATACGACGTGGCGCCGCTGTTCCCGCTGCCCGATGGCACGCCTTCGACCAAGGAATTGCCGATGGCGAAACTCTACCGCTGGACCTTCGATCTCGCCGGCAAAGGCAACACCATGAAGGAAGAGCAGCTCGACGACCGCTCGGGCGAATTTCCGCGCTTCGACGAGCGCTTCTGCATGAGCGACTACCGCCACGGCTGGATCGTGGCCGGCGACATCACCGATCCCAAGACGGGCGAGCCGCGCCAGGACGGGCTCGTCCATTACGACCTCAAGAGCGGCAAGAGCACGGGCTGGAGCGCCGGCCCCGACGACCGGTTCGGCGAGCCGGTCTTCGTGCCGCGCTCAGACAGCGCGGCCGAGGGTGACGGCTGGCTGCTGAGCGTGCTGTTCCGTGGCGGGGAGAAGCGCAGCGACCTCGCGGTGTTCGAGGCGACCGACCTCGCCAAGGGCCCGATCGCACTGGCCCACCTCTCGAGCCGCGTCCCGGCCGGCTTCCACGGCAACTGGCGGCCGGGGACGCTGTAGTCATGATCACCGTCCATCACCTGAACAACTCGCGCTCGCAGCGCATCCTCTGGATGCTGGAGGAGCTTGGTCTCGACTATGAGATCAAGCGCTATGAGCGCGAGCCGTCGATGCAGGCGCCGGCGGCGCTGCGCGCCGTGCATCCGCTGGGCAAGTCGCCCGTCATCAGCGACGGCGACAAGACGCTGGCGGAGTCCGGCGCCATCCTCGAATACCTGTCGGAGACCTATGGTAGCGGGAAGTTCACGCCCGCCACCGGCACGCCCGAGCGGCTGCACTACACCTACTTCATGCACTATGCCGAAGGCTCGCTGATGCCGCTGCTGTTCATGAAGCTGGTGTTCGGCAAGTTGCCCGAGCGCGTGCCGTTCTTCATGCGACCGGTCGCCCGCGCCATCGCCAAGGGCGCCGACAAGACCCTGCTCGGCCCGCAGATCACCAATCACTTCGCCTTTCTCGAGGGCGAACTCAACAAACGCGAGTGGTTCGCCGGCGCCGACTTCTCGGCCGCCGACATCCAGATGAGCTTCCCCCTCGAGGCTGCCGCGGCGCGCTCGCCGCTGTTTGCCCGGCTGCCCAAGCTCAAGGCCTTCGTCGACCGGGTCCACGCCCGGCCGGCCTACCAGCGCGCCCTCGAGAAGGGCGGCTCGTACACGCTGTTGAAATGAGCCTTCAGCCGATCATCGCGGCCGGGCTCGCCGTCCAGATTCATCTGGTGTCGGTGCTCATCGCCTTCGTGATCGGCACCTGGATGATGGCCCGGCCCAAGGGAACGATGCCACACAAGGCGCTGGGCCGCGTCTATGTCGTGCTGCTGATGGCCAGCGCCATCAGCACTTTCTGGATCCGCGGACTGGGACACGGCGGCTTCGGCTTCCTTCATCTGCTGTCACTGTTCGTGCTGCTGGCGTTGCCCTTTGCGATCGTGATGGCGCGGCTTGGCCGCGTGCAGGCGCACCGCTACACCATGATCGGCGTGTACCTCGGCGGCATCTGGATCGCAGGCCTGCTGACCTTGCTGCCCGGGCGCGTCTTGCACCGCGCGACGTTCGGTTCCTGACCGAGGCGGATCGTGCTAGGTCCGATCGGTTTTTTGAGACTGGCTTTCCAAGGAGCGAAACGATGGCCCTTCCGGCCCTGCTGCGCGACAACCTGTCGATCCCCGTGGTCGGCGCGCCTCTCTTCATCGTGTCCAACCCCGACCTGGTGATTGAGCAGTGCAAGGCCGGCATCGTCGGTGCCTTCCCGGCGCTGAACGCGCGGCCCAAGGAAATGCTCGAGGAGTGGCTGAAGCGGATCACCTCGGAGCTGGCCGAATATAAGGCCAAGCATCCGGACAAGAAGGTGGCGCCCTTCGCGGTCAACCAGATCGTGCACAGCTCGAACGACCGACTGCAGCACGACATCGACCTCTGCGAGAAGTACAAGGTGCCGATCCAGATCACCTCGCTGCGCGCCCCCGACGACGTGGTGAAATCGGCGCACCGCTACGGCTGCCTGGTGTTTCACGACGTGACCAACGTGAAGCATGCCAAGCGCGCGCTGCAGGCCGGTGTCGACGGCCTGATCCTGGTGTGCGCCGGCGCCGGCGGCCATGCCGGTGCCCTGTCGCCCTTCGCCCTGGTGCCGGAAGTGCGCCAGTTCTACGACGGCACCATCCTGCTCTCGGGCTCGATCTCCAACGGCGCCTCGGTGCTGGCGGCCGAGGCGATGGGCGCCGATCTCGCCTATCTCGGCACGCGCTTCACGGCGAGCAAGGAAGGCAACGCCACCGACGCCAACAAGCAGTGCATCATCGA
>JAUXWB010000477.1 GCA_030684475.1 Reyranella sp.
GGATACCGTCGTGCTGCTGCCGCAGTTCACGACCAAGGGCTATGTCGAGGCTGCTGCCCGGCATCGCGTGGCCTTCCTCACCTCGGTGCCGACCATGATCGCCATGCTGCTGCGCGAGCGCGAGCTGCTGGCCAGCCACGACCTGTCGGCAGTCGAGGCCGTGCGCATGGGCTCGGCGCCGATCACCCAGGCGTTGATCGACCAGGTGCGCGCGGTGTTTCCCAAGGCCCAGATCAGCAACGGCTACGGCACCACCGAGGCCGGTCCCGTCGTGTTCGGCCCGCACCCCAAGGGTATCCCGCAGCCCGAGCTCTCGACCGGCTATCCGCACCCGGACGTCCAGCTCCGCCTGGTCCGCGACGGCAAGGAAGTGCAGGACGAAGGCGAGCTCCTGATGAAGTGCGGCGCGCTGATGACGCACTATCACAAGTTGCCCGAGGTCACCGCCCGGGCGATCACACCGGATGGCTACTATCGCACCAGCGACGTTTTCCGCCGCGACGAGAACGGCTTCTTCTATTTCGTCGGCCGCGTCGACGACATGTTCGTGTGCGGCGGCGAGAACATCTATCCCGGCGAGGTCGAGACGATGCTGGAGCGCCATCCCGGCATCCACCAGGCAGCCGTCATCGCCGTGCCCGACGACCTCAAGGGCCACAAGCCCGTCGCCTTCGTCGTCAAAGCGCCCGGCGTCGCGGTCGACGAGCAGGCAATAAAGATCTATGCGCTGGCCAACGCACCCGCCTATCAGCATCCGCGCCGCGTCTTCTTCGTCGACGAGATGCCGCTCGCCGGAACCAACAAGATCGACAAGCGCGTGCTCGCCAGGCAGATCCCAACGGGAGGAGACATCCAGAGATGAAAGCAGCCGTCATCCGCGAGCACGGCGGCCCCGCCGTGCTGAATTTCGAGACCAATTTCCCCGATCCCATGCCGGGTGAGGGCGACGTGATCGTGGCCGTGAAGGCCTCCTCGCTCAACTACCACGACGTCTTCACCCGCCGCGGCATGCCCGGCATCAAGGTGCCGATGCCTGCCATCATGGGCCTCGATATGGCCGGCGAAGTCGCCGAGGTCGGTCCCGGCGTGACGGGCTGGAAGAAAGGCGACCGCGTGCTGGTCGATCCGATCAACCGGGTCGAGGGCGGCCTGATGGGCGAGACCGTGCATGGCGGCCTGGCCGAGCTCTGCAAGGCGCGCGCGCATCAGCTCATACGGATCCCTGACGGCGTGAGCTTCGCCGACGCGGCGGCCCTTCCCGTGGCCTACGGTACGGCGCTGCGCATGATGGTGACCAACGGCCATGTCGCGAAGGGCGAGAAGGTCCTGATCCTGGGCGCTTCGGGCGGCGTCGGCGTCTGCTGCCTGCAGCTCGCCAAGCTCGCGGGCGCCGAGGTCATCGCCTGCGCCGGCACCGACGCCAAGGCCAAGCGCCTGGCCGAGCTTGGCGCCGACAAGACGATCAACTACGTCGAGAAGGACTTCATGAAGGAAGTCTTCGCGATGTACGGCAAGCCGACACGGCGCGGCGCGGGCACCGACCAGGGCGTCGACGTGGTGGTGAACTACACCGGCGGCGACACCTGGGTGAATTCACTGAAGACGCTCAAGGTCGGTGGCCGCCTGCTGACCTGCGGCGCCACCGCAGGCTATGCCCCGACGGAGGACATCCGCTTCATCTGGACCTTCGAGCTCAAGATCCTGGGCTCCAACGGCTGGATGCGCACCGACATCGAGAAGCTGCTGGACCTGGTGCAGAGCGGCAAGCTCAAGGTGCTGGTCGACAAGGTCTTTCCGTTGGCCGAAGCCCGCGAGGCGCTGCGCGTGATCGAGGACCGTGAAGTGTTCGGCAAGATCGTGGTGGCGCCATGAGCGACGCGCCCAAGCCCCTGACCGGGGGCGAACTGCAGGCGATGCTCGATCACTCGCCGTTCATCGCTTTCCTCGGTCTGAAAGTCACCGAGGCCGATCCGGCCAAGGAGCTGGTCACCATGACTTGCGCCATGCGGCCGGAATTCGAACGGGGCAAGGGCACCGGCCAATGGCATGGCGGGCCGATCGCGGCGATCATCGACACGGTCGGCGACTATGCGCTGATCATGGCGCTGCGCCGCGGCCTGCCGACCATCAACTTCCGCGTCGACTATCTCCGGCCGGCGATCAAGACGGCGCTCACGATCACGGCGCGGGTGCGCCGTGCCGGCAAGAGCGTGGGCGTGGTCGACGTCGACGTGTTCAACGACCAGAAGGCGCTGGTCGCCGTCGGCCGCGCCACCTACTCGACGTTGGCCGGCTGACCTCCGGTTCAGCTATGATCGGGCGCATGAAGATACGCTTCGTTTCGCTCGCTCCCGTCCTTGCCCTCGGCCTCGCCGCCCTTTCCGCCCCTGTGGCCGCTCAAACCATGGAATTCGGTTGCCCCGACGTCGGCACGACCTTCACCTTCGATAGCGGCACCAGGGTCGTCTCGCGTGGCCGCGAGGGCATGGACTGCAAGATGGACACGGTGGGCGGCCAGCCCTTCAAGGTGCGCGGCCTGATCATCGCCAACCCCGCCCCCGATGGCAGCGACACCTCGACCTTCATCGCAGCGCTCAGGCCCGAGCGCCTGTGGCCGCTGGAAGTCGGCAAGAAGATCGAGGCGCGCTACAGCGCGGGCGGCCGCACCTGGAACTACATCCTCTCGGTGCCACGCGCCGAGAAGCGCCCCGGCCCCGGCCGTGTCCCGATCGACACCTTCGTGGTCGAGATGAACGAGCAGGGCGACAAGGGCGAGCGCTCGGTCTCGCGCTGGTGGATCTCGCCCGCCGACAAGTACGCCATCCGCTTCGATTCCTCGAACAGCGCCGGCGTCGCCAACCGCGCCGTCGTGACCGAAGTCACGCCCTAGAAGCGGGATGCCTCTAGGTTTGTCCGTCGCCCTGACCGAAGCCAGCTCCCCGCACGCCGGAGAGCCGTTGTCCTGACCGCGTGTCACACCCCGCCTGTCACACCAAGTTGTGACAAATGTTGTGACACGCACGCGCCCGGAGTCCGGGCCGAGCCCGGAATCACGGGCTTTTTACGACGTCGTTTCTTCTTCGCGTGTCACAGCCCGGCGCACCCTGTGACAGGTAGCGCGATGCGTCCGTTCCGACCTTATTCGGACTTCGGTAGGGGACGGGCTCAAACCGGACTCAGACGGCCTGGCGTGACGTACCATCCGTGGCAAGCTCCACCCTCACGCTCCAG
>JAUXWB010000489.1 GCA_030684475.1 Reyranella sp.
ACGGCCTGGCCGTAGGCCTCCCAGAGGTCGAGGGCTTCCTGTGCAGTCATTGAGGTCCTCCTGTGATTCCTCGCTTTCTGCGACAGGAATATAAGAAAGACAGGATAGTGTAAATAGGCCTATTTAGTGAGTTGAGCCTATGGCGTGCCAGCATTTTGCCAGCGCGTGCTCGATGACTTGACAGGTGACCATCCTGGATCTGCTGTTTCAGCGTGACAGTCGAACGCTGAAGGAACTGGAAGCCGGAGTCACGATGACGCGTTTCGGTGTCATGAAGCATCTCAAGGTTCTGGAGGACGCCGAACTCGCCATCACGCGCCGGTCAGGTCGGGAGAAGCTACATTTCCTGAATGTGGCTGGCGCTCAAGGCCGAGCTGGAAGAAGGGGACTGACGAATATGACGAACAAGAGCGCGACCACTCAGGTCTACAGGATTGTCATCGACTGAGGGCGGCGGCGGTTGGCCGTGGGTCCTGAGCGATCTCAAGTCGCTGCTGGAAACCGGGAAGCGGATGTCAGGCTGATGACCAAGGCCCCCGACAAAGTCGCGATGGAGAACGTCAACAGCCCGGGCGGCCGGGTCGTGCGCGTCGACGCCGGCAAGTACAACGCAATGAAGCGTGCGATCCTCGCCGTCCTGCCAAAAGCTCCGCCGGGCTCGACGGTTGCAGAACTCAAGAAGCGCTTGTTGCCGCTTTTGCCGGAAGACCTTTTCCCTGGCGGTGCCAAGGCCGGCTGGTGGCTCAAGGGCGTCCAGTTCGATCTTGAAGCGAAGGGATTGGTTGCGCGCGTTGCGTCCAAGCCCCTGCGCCTGCATCGATTGTGAGGGGGCAACCCCCGAAACGCCGGCCGGAGCGCCCATCAGGTCGTTTCATTGGAACGGAAGGGAGCCTCCGAGCGTTAGGTCGGAGTTGGGGTGCGTCACAGTCAGAGCAATCGCGCTGACGAGCACCCATAGGAGCTGACATGGATACCAACACGCTGCTCATCATTCTGGTCGTCGTTTTGCTACTGGGCGGTGGCGGCTGGTACGGCCGTGGACGCTGGTACTAAGAAGCGTCTGAACAAGTAGAAATTGCTTCGGAAGAGGCCATCTAAACGGGCGAGCCGGTGGTTGGACGCGGTTCTGTTGCCGCATGTGTCCGCTATTGGCTGCGGTCGCTCCGGAATGCCGGCCGGAGCGCCCACACCATCGGCACTGTCGTGAGTGCCACGCAGGCCACGACCGCGAGCGCCGTCGTGAGGCCGATCTGGTCGCCCAGCAGGCCGAACAGCAGCGGGCCGGTGGCGCCGGCCACCGAGCCGCCGGTGTAGAACACGGCGAAGGCATGCGTGCGTTTCTCGGGGCTGACGAATTCGGGCACCGTGCCGTAGAGCACCGAGGAGGTGCCGTTCAGCATCAGCCCGACCGCTGGCAGCAGCACGAGCGCCAACTCGAGCGACAGCGGCAGGATGGCCAGGATCAGCAGGGTCGTGGCGACCTCGGTCAGTACGACGGAGGGCACGACGCCGAGCTTCTGGCCGACCCAGCCCATCACCAGCTTGCCCGCGGCGCCTCCGGCGAAGAGCAATGACAGGCCGAGGCCGATGGTCGGCAGGTCGGCGCCTTTGTCGCGCAGCAGGAAAGGCAGAAAGATCAGGAAGCCGGTGCGCACAAGGTCGTCGGCAATATGGATCAAGAACAGCAGCCAGTAGGCCCATGGCCGGTCCTGACCGGCGACGGCTTTCGACGGCTCGGCGGTGCCGTGCGTCACGATCGGCTTCAGCGACGCCAGGATGATGGTGGCGCCGAGGACCGCCAGCGCCGCCATCACAACCATCGCCTGCTGCCAGCCGAGCGAGGCAGCAACCAGCGCGAACAGGGCGGGCAGCATGACCTTGCCGACGTCGCCGGTGAAATTGTAGGTGCCGAGCGCGGTGCGCGAGCGCGGTCCGTGATAGGCGGCGGCGACCAAACTGGAGGCGATGGGATGCTGTGTGCTGCCGCCCAGCCCCGCCAGCAGCAGGCCCGCGATCACGCCATAGAGCGAGCCGGTGAAGCCCGCGAGGCAATAGCCGACGGCGATCAGGGTGGTGCCGAGCGCCAGCACGCGCACGCTGCCGAAGCGCTCGCCCAACTTGCCCGACGGGATCTGGCCGATCGCCATGGCGCCGGAATAGACCGTCTTCAGCGCGCCGATGGCGGCGTAGCTCAGGCCGAACTGCGCCTGCAGCAGCGGATAGAGGACGTTCAGGAGGTCGGTGAAGCCGTCGTGCAGGGCATGCGCCCCGCCGCAGACGGTCAAGGTCCGGCGGCTGGAGGGGGAAGAGGAGACGGCGAGTGTCATCGCACCGTCACATTACATCTTGGATCCGTCTTCGTCTTCTGGACCGCGAGCCCCCGGCTCGCTCTTGATCTTGAGCGAGCCGGAGGCTCGCGGTCTGGATGAGGTTAACGGCCCGGAATGCGGTCGAACCAGAAGGCGATCTGCTGCTGGAAATCGCTTTCGGCAAGAGCGACATCGGTAATGGTCGAGGGCTTGCCGCTGCGCGGGTAGCGCACGCTCTGCAATCGCAGAAACTTGGTGTCGCTCAGGTGCAGGATCAGCACGTCGCCCTGGCGGCGGTGGAAGATGAATTCGTGGATCTTGCGGATGTTGACCAGGCTGACGACGTAGCGCCCGCCGGTGCCGTCGTCCGCGAGCTGGCGCACCGGGATGTCGCGCCCTTCGTTGGTGATCCCCATCAGCGCGGGCACTTCCGGGGCCATCATGTTGTCCTTGCCGGTGTTCTGTATCATCCGGACCAGGCGGTCGCCGCGCGGCGACAGGGTGCTTGTGCGGCGCTGGCCGAACAGGCCGGAGGTCTGGCAGGCGCCGAGCGGCAGGAGGAGGCCGACGCCGAGGAACGCGCGCCGCGGAAATACGCTGGGAGGCAAACTCAATCCTTTCCGGTCTTGTCCATGTCGACGACGATCGGGGCGATGGTCTCGAGCGCGCCGCCGCGGATCGCCTGGAAGAAGCAATTGTGCCGGCCGGTGTGGCAGGCGACGCCGGTCTGGTCGACGAGGACCAGCAGCGTGTCGCCGTCGCAATCGATGCGCAGGTCGACGAGAGTCTGGATGTGGCCGGACGTGTCGCCCTTGCGCCACGGCGCCTGGCGGGAGCGCGACCAGTAGCAGGCCCGCCCGGTGCGCATGGTTTCGGCCACCGCGTTCCGGTCCATCCAGGCCATCATCAGGACTTCGCCCGTGCCGTGCTGCTGGGCGATGGCCGGCACGAGACCCTGCGTGTCGAAACGGATGGCGGCGAGCGCGACGTCGATCTCGGACGGCAGGTAGGTGGTCGGTTTGACGGGGGAGCTTACTGGGGACATGGGGCGAGCACCTCTGGGCCAGACATGGCCTCCGGAAGGAACGGGGCGTATAATCGTCCTGTTTCTGCTTGGCAAATCTGGGCAAATCGGGATCTCGTGAAGAAGTCGACGAAAGCTGCTGTCCACAGCCACGATCATCAGCACTGCGTCGAGGATGCCCTCGCGGCGGCCGAAAAACTCTGCGCGGAGAAAAGCCTCAGGTTCACGCCGCTGCGCCGCCGCGTGCTCGAGTTCATCTGGTCGAGCCACAAGCCGGTCGGTGCCTACGCGCTCCTCGACAAGCTGCGCAACGAAGATCTCGGCTCGGCGCCGCCGACGGTCTACCGCGCCCTCGATTTCCTGATCGAGAACGGATTGATCCATCGCATCGAGCGCATGAATGCCTTCGTCGGCTGCAGCCATCCCGGCGAAACGCACCGCGGCTTCTTCCTGATCTGCGCCGAGTGCGGCAACGCCGAGGAAATGGAGGCAGCCGATCTCGGCGACGCCATCGCCGCCGGCGCTGCCCGGCGCGGCTTCACCGCCCGCGAGATGACCCTCGAAGTGACCGGCATTTGCGGCGACTGCCGGAAGTCTTAGCTTCTTATGGACCGCGAGCCTCCGGCTCGCTCTAGTAATGAGCGAGCCGGAGGCTCGCGGTCCGGAAGACTCTAAGAGTTGTGGGCGCGGTTGAGGCGTTCGAAGCCTTCAGCGAGGTCGGTCTTGAGATCCTCGACGTCTTCCAGGCCGATATGGACGCGCAGCAGCTGCTTGCCCTGCGGCCAGGGAACGGCGGTGCGGTACTGGTCGGGATGGGCCGGGATCATCAGGCTCTCGTAGCCGCCCCAGCTCGCGCCCATGCCGAAGATGTCCATTCCGTCGAGCATGGCCGCCAACGCGCCCTTGCTGAAACCATCGCGCAGCGTGAAGGAGAACAGACCCGACGCGCCCTTGAACTGCTTCTTCCAGTTCTCGTGGCCCGGGCAGTCGGGCAGGGCGGGATGCAGGACCTTGTCGACTTCCGGTCGTGCCTTCAGCCAGTGGGCGATGGCCATGCCGCTCGCCTCGTGATGGCGCAGGCGCACGCCCATGGTGCGGAGCCCCCGCAGCGCCAGGTAGCAATCGTCCGGTGCGGCGTGGAAGCCGAACGACTGGCAGGCGGTCTTGGCCGTCTCGAACAGCGGCCGCGTTGCGCAGGAGATGATGCCCATCATCGCGTCGGAGTGGCCGACGATGTACTTGGTGCCGGCATGCACCGAGATGTCGCAGCCGTGTTCGAACGGCTTGAAGTAGAGCGGCGTCGCCCAGGTGTTGTCGATGATCACGATGGCGCCGTGCTTCTTGGCGACGGCTGCGATGGCGTCGACGTCCTGCACTTCGAAGGTTTGCGAGCCAGGTGCCTCGAGGTAGACGATTTTGGTGTTGGGCCGGATCAGCTTCTCGATGCCGGCGCCGATCATCGGGTCGAAGTAGGTGGTCTCGACGGCGAAATTCTTGAGCGTGGTGTTGGCGAAGCGCCGCGCCGGGCCGTAGGCATTGTCGGTGATCAACATGTGATCGCCGGCCTTGAGGAAGCCCACGATGGCGCCGGTCACGGCGCCCAGGCCGGACTGCACGGCGATGGAGCGGTGCGCGCCCTCGATGGCGGCCACGGCATCCTCCAGCGCCTTCTGGGTCGGCGTGCCGTTGCGGCCGTAGCCGAAGCCCTCGAACGGGATCCGGTTCTCGAACTTCTCCATGGTCGGGGAGAGGATCGTCGAGGCGTGATAGACGGGCGGATTGACGATGCCGAAGTTGTTCGCAGGATCGCGGCCGGCAACGGCCAAAACGGTATCGGGGCGGGTATAAGTTTTCTTTGAGGTCATGGCCTCGACTATGGCACAGGCTTCACGCGGGCGGCCAGCGGTAGACCTCAGGCCACAGAACCCGCGGGTCCTGCAATTCCTTGTCCTTGGTACGCACTATGCGAAACCCTGCCTTGCGATAGGTCTTGAGCGCGCCGGGATGGTCGAGCGTGTTGGTGTTTAGGCTGAGTTTCCTGGTGCCGCGCGCGAAAGCCCGTTCGATCGCCCGGTCGAGCAGCCACGGGCCGATGCGCCGGCCGACATAAGCCAAGGTGAGGCCGAAGAAGACCAGCTCGTCGGCCTTGAGCTCGAAATAGCCGACGAGGTCGCCGTCATGACGCGCGACATGCAGTTCGTGGTCGGGGTCACCGAGCAGTTCCGCCAGCGCCCCATCGCGCATCAGCCGCCGCTCGAACCAGAGCCAAGGCCTGCCGACCCGGTCGTAGAGATCGCGGTAGAGGGCAACTGTAGGCAAAGCTTCGCGCGTGATGGCCACCATGAGTTCGGGCGGTTGTCCCCGTCGCGTCCAGTCGACGCGCTCCATTTCCAGATGCGTGATGGTGAGCGCGACCCGCCCGTCGGCGCGCGGTGGCGGCTGATGGGCAAACAGGTCAGACACCGGTGACGATCGGCGTGTCGGCACGGCCACCCCATTCGGTCCAGGAACCGTCGTAGATCGCGGCCTCGGGCGCGCCCGTCAGGTAGAGGCCGAGGCCGATGACGCAGGCCGTGACTCCGGAGCCGCAGCTTGCCGTCACCTTCTTCGCCGGATCGATGCCTGAGGCCGCGATGCGGGCGGCAAGCTTGTCGGCCGGCAGCATGGTGCCGGTCTCGGGATCGATCAGCTCGTTGTAGGGCAGGTTGTAGGCGCCGGGCATGTGGCCGCCGCGCAGGCCGGCGCGGGGCTCCGGCGCCTCGCCGCGGAAGCGGGCGGCGGCACGGGCATCGACGATCTGCTCGCGCTTGCTGTCGATCAGCCCCAGCACGTCATCGACCGAGCGCACCAGCGTATTGTCGAGCCGGGCCGTGAAATGGCGGTCGCGCGGCGGCGTCGGATCGTCGGTCACCGGCCGATCCTCGCGCAGCCACTTGGGCAGGCCGCCGTCCAGGATCGCCACGTCCTTGTGGCCCATGGCGCGGAACATCCACCAGACGCGGGCGGCGCCGGTCATCGGCGTGGTGTCGTAGACGACGACCTTGTTGCCGTCGCCCAAGCCCAGCTTGCGGACGCGGGAGGCGAACTTCTCCGGCGGCGGCAGCATGTGGGGCAGGGGATTCTTCTCATCGGCGATCTCGTCGATATCGAAGAACACCGCGCCCGGGATGTGCCGCTGGGCGAACTCGCCCTTGGGGTCGCGCTTCTGGGCCGGCAGGTAGAACGAGCCGTCGACGATGCGGATGTCGGGAGCATCGAGGCGGGCGGCGAGCCACTCGGTGCTGACGAGCGCGTCGGGTCTTACGTAATCCATCGTGCGTTTCCTCAGGCCAGCGCAATGACGAACCGGCGGTTCATCTTGCCCTTGTTTTCGATTTTGATGCACTCGACGCGGCCGATCTCGCCGGTGCGCGCGACGTGGGTGCCGCCGCAGGCCTGCAGGTCGACGCCCTCGATCGAGAGCAGGCGGACGCGGCCGGCGCCCATCGGCGGGCGTACGCTCATGGTCTTCACGAGCTCAGGACGTGCGTTCAGCTCCTCGTCGGTGATCCATTGCGGCGTCACCGGCCGGTCGAGCGCGATCAACTTGTTGACCTCCTCGGTCACCCACTCCTTGGCCGGCACCTCGCCGTCGAGGTTGAAGTCGAGGCGGCTCTTGTCGGCGCCGACCTGGCCGCCGGTGACGTTGCCCTTGATGACCGCCGACATGACATGCAATGCGGTGTGCATGCGCATGTGCAGATAGCGCCGGTCCCAATCGAGCGCGCTCTTGACCTTGGCGCCGACGGCCGGCCGCGGCGCGTCGGGCGCCAGGACATGCAGCACATCGCTGCCGTCGGCCTTCAAGGCGTCGACGATCTTCGCCTCGCCGCCGTCCCAGCGCAGCAGGCCGGTGTCGCCGGGCTGACCCCCGCCGGTCGGATAGAAGAGGGACCGGTCCAGCCGCACGCCACGCTCCTCGAGCGCGGTCACGGTGGCGTCGGCTTCCTTGAGATAGGCGTCCTGACGGAACAGTTCTTCGACCATGGAGGAGATTTAGGCTCTCGCCAGACGCGCGGCAACTTCTCTCGCCGTCGGCATCGAAGGCGCCGCGCCCAACCGCTCGACGGAACAGGCGGCGGCGGCGTTGGCGTAGCGGGCCGCGTCGACGAGATCCCGGCCGGCCGCGAGGCGGGCCGCCAGCGCGCCCACGAAGCAATCGCCGGCCCCGGTGGTGTCGACGACCTTGGCCGGGAAGGCGGCAAGGACGGTCGTGCCGTCCGGGGAGACGATGACGAGCCCGCGGCCGCCGAGGGTGGCTATGACCGTCCGCACGCCAAGCTGTCCGCAGGCCGAGACGATGTCGCGGTTCGAACTCCTCGGCGTGATGCGTCTGCCCGTCGCCTGTGCCAACTCGATCTCGTTCAGCACGGCGATGTCGACGAGCTTCATCAGTCGAGCGGGATAACGGACCATCGGCGCCAGGTTGAGGATGGTGCGGGCGCCGACATCACGGGCGTTGCGGAACGCGGCTTCGGTCGTGGCGATCGGCGTCTCGAACTGCGCCAGCCAGATCTCGCCGCGGCGCGGGACGCGGCCAATCATCGAGGTGGCGAACAGCATGTTGGCACCCGACGCTCCGGTGATGGCGTTGTCGCCTTCGGCGACCTGGATCAGCGCCACGCCGGTCGTCGACTTGCCGATCGTCCTCACTCCGGATGCATCGACGCCGTTGTCGGCGAGGACTCCGCGCAAGGTCCTGCCGAAGGAATCGCCGCCGACGGCGCCCAGCATCGCGGTTTTCGCGCCGAGCCGGGAAGCGGCCACAGCCTGGTTCAGTCCCTTGCCGCCGGGAAGGAGCGATACGGTTGCGCCAAGGATCGTCTCGCCGGCAGCCGGCCGTCGCGCGCTTTGCGCGATGATGTCCATGTTCAGGCTGCCGCAGACGACGACCCGACTCATCGGGGCCGGCTCATTTCATCCAGGGCGGCAGCGGCAGGTTCTTCTCGCGCAGGAAGGCCGGATTGAACAGTTTGGATTGATACCGTGAGCCGCCGTCGGCCAGGATCGTGACGATCGTCTTGCCGGGACCCAGGTCGCGGGCGAGCCGCATCGCGCCGACAATGTTGATCGCGGTCGAGCCACCCAGCACCAGGCCCTCGTGCTGGATGAGGTCGAACAGGACCGGCAGGGCTTCCTCGTCGGTGATCTGGTAGGCCGTGTCGATCGGCGCGCCTTCGAGATTGGCGGTGATGCGGCCCTGGCCGATGCCTTCGGTGATCGAGTTGCCTTCCGATTTCAGCTCGCCCTTGGTGTACCAGCTGTAGAGAGCGGCCCCCATCGGATCGCTGAGCGCGATCTTGATGTTGGGATTGCGCTCCTTGAGCGCGAGCCCGATGCCCGCCAGGGTGCCGCCGCTGCCGACCGAGCAGGTGAAGCCGTCGACCTTGCCGTCGGTCTGGTCCCAGATCTCCGGACCGGTCGTGCGGTAGTGGCCGTCGCGGTTGGCGACGTTGTCGAACTGGTTGGCCCAGATCGCACCGTTGGGCTCCTTGGCGTTGAGTTCCTGGGCGAGCGCGCCGGAGTAGCGGACGTAGTTGCCGGGATTGGCGTAAGGCAGGGCGGGGACGAGCCGAAGGTCGGCGCCGCACAGGCGCAGCATGTCCTTCTTCTCCTGGCTCTGCGTCTCCGGCATGACGATGACGGCGCGGTAGCCCAGCGCATTGGCGACGAGCGCAATGCCGATGCCGGTGTTGCCGGCGGTGCCCTCGACGATCACGCCGCCCGGCCGCAGCGTTCCCTTCTTCTCGGCGTCCTGGATGATGGCCAGCGCCGCACGATCCTTGATCGAGCCGCCAGGGTTGAGGAACTCGGCCTTGCCGAGGATGGTGCAACCCGTGGCGGCCGATGCCGCGCGCAGTTTTATCATCGGCGTGTTGCCGATGCTTTCGATGAAACCCGACCGGACGTTCATGACGTGCTCACTGTGCTGAACCCTGCGCTCCCGGGCAGACGGTAGACAGGGAGCGGGCTCCCCCGCAAGCAATTCGGGCAACCGGCTCAGCGCCAGCGGCTTCTGACCTCGTCGCGATGGAGCGCCAACCACTGCACGGCGACCACGGCGGTCGCATTGTCGATCTCGCCGCGGTCGAGCATCGCGCGAGCTTCGGCGAACGGCACGACCTTGACCAGAATATCCTCATCTTCCGATTCGAGACCGAACACGCCGCCGGCATTGATGGTGTCGGCGCGTCCGACAAAGAGCGCACACGTCTCCGACATCGCGCCCGGGCTGGCGATGATGTTGTGGATCGGGATCAAGTCACCGATCACGAGCCCGGCTTCCTCGACCGATTCGCGACGGACCACAGCCTCGGTCGTCTCGCCCTCCTCGATGACCCCGGCGACCGCCTCCCAACCCCAGGGGTGGCGCCCGGCGACATACGAACCGGCCCGGAACTGACGAATGAGGACGACCTCGTCGCGGACCGGATCGTAGGGCAGGACCGCCGCGGCGTGGCCGCGCTCGAAGACCTCGCGGGCGATGAGGGGGCTTTGGCCACCCTGGTAGAGGCTGTGACGGAAGGAGTAGCGGCCGACTTTGAAGTACCCCTGGAAGGCCACGACGTGGTCGACCAGTTCGGCCTTTTCGTCGGGCGGAGGAGGGTTAGCCATGGGGACAACTCCACAGGCAAAAAGGGGCCGTCCTCTTGCAAGAACGGCCCCGATTGGCTCCGGAGGTAGGACTCGAACCTACGACCGGGCGATTAACAGTCGCCTGCTCTACCGCTGAGCTACTCCGGAATGGAAATCGGCGCGGGCGGCGGTATCCAGCCCGCGAAGGCGCGATGTTTTG
>JAUXWB010000511.1 GCA_030684475.1 Reyranella sp.
CGAGGCCCTGCTGTCGCTTGGGGAAGCTGTCGAGCAGAATGGTCTGCGACAGCGGAATCACGGGCGCGCCCAGCCCTCCCTGCAGGACCCGCCAGAACACCAGCCACTCCAGCGAGTCGGCGGCGCCGCAGAAGAACGTGGTGACGGTGAACAGGAAGACCGACCAGCTTATCGTCTCGCGGCGGCCGAAGCGGGCCGCCAGCCAGCCGGTCATCGGCGTCACCACGGCGGTCGCCAGGATGTTGAAGGTCATCGCCCAGGCGATCTCGTCCTGGGTCGCCGACATCGTGCCCTGCATCTGCGGCAGAAGCGTCGAGGCGATCAGCAGCGTGGTGGCGTAGAGGGTCGAGCCGAGGACGACGGCCACCAAAATCAGCACGCGGCGGCCCAGCGAATAGGATTCGCTGGGGTGGGCGGCGACGGCCGCGGCGGGGACAGGGGCACTTGAACTCATGGCCATGGCTATTGTAGCCTAGGCAACAATATTCGACCAACTTCAATCCATGGCCGCCCGGGAGGGCCCCAGATGAGTCCGGACGACGACGGCTATATCGGCTACGTGCTGTCCGACGTGGCGCGCCTGATCCGCACGGTGTTCGACCGCCGCGTGCGCAGCCTCGGCCTGACCCGTGCCCAGTGGCTGGTGCTGTCGCGGCTCTACCGCCGCCCCGGCGCCAGCCAGACCGAGCTCGCCGACATGCTCGAGGTCGACCGCGCCAGCGCCGGCCGCATGATCGATCGCATGGAGAAGGGCCATTGGGTCGAGCGCCGCGCCGACAATGGCGACCGGCGCGTCAAGCGCCTCTACCTCACGCCGGAAGCGCGACGAGTGCACGCCCGCATGTGGGCGATTGCCGAGTCGACGGTCGACGATGCGCTGGCGCCCCTGTCGCCGCTGGAGCGCGCCCGCTTCACCGGCCTGGCGGCGCGCGTCAAGGAACGCCTGCAGTCGCTGGCCAGCGACGATCTCACCGACGCACCGGACGCCTCGGCCCCGCGTCTGCGCGCCCGCAGTGCCGCCGCGCCATGAGCCGCAACCGCCAGGCGCTGCCGCGCCTCATCCTGCTGGTCGTCGTGCCGCTGCTCGCCATCGCCGGCGCAGGATACTGGTGGCTGTCGGGAGGCCGCTACGTCGGCACCGAGAACGCCTATGTGAAGGCCCACATCGTGCAGATCGCCACGGAAGTGGCGGGCACGGTCCGCCGCGTGCCGGTGCAGGACCACGCCACCGTCTCCGCCGGCGAAGTCCTGCTGACCCTCGAGACCCGCCCGTTCCGGCTGACGCTGGACAGCGCCGAGGCCGAACTCGACACGGCGCGGGCGCATGTCGAGAGCCTGCGCGGCACTTGGCGTGAAGTGGTGAGCGAACTGGCGGACGCCGAAGCGCGGGCGGACTACGCCCAGCGCCAGTGGCAGCGCCAGGAGGAGCTGGCGGCCAAGGGCATCCTCTCGGCCAGCAAGCGCGACGAGGCGCAGAACGATATGCGCATCGCGGCCGATCGCGTGACGTCGGTGCGCGAAAAACTGCGCCGCGTGCTGACGGCGCTCAACGGCGATCCCGCGCTGCCGGCCGACGAACATCCGCTGGTGCGCGAGAAGAGCGCCGCCCGCGAACGCGCCGCCCTCGACCTCGCGCGGACCACCGTGCACGCCCCGGTCGCCGGGGTGGTGGTGAACCTCAGGCTGCAACGCGGCGAGCAGGTCAAGGCGTCGACGCCGCTGTTCGCCCTGGTGGCGCTCAGCCGACCGTGGGTCGAGGCCAACTTCAAGGAAACCGACCTGACGCACGTGCGCGTGGGGCAACGGGCAAGCATCGTGCTCGACACCTATCCCGATTCGACGTGGGAGGCCGTGGTCGACAGCGTGAGCCCGGCAACCGGCGCCGAGTTCTCGATCCTGCCGCCGCAGAATGCCAGCGGCAACTGGGTCAAGGTCGTGCAACGCCTGCCGGTGAAGCTGCGCCTGCTGCCGCACCAGGGCGAACCGCCGCTGCGCGCCGGCATGACCGCGACCGTGAGCATCGACACCGGCCGCCAGCGCAGCATCGGCGACGTCGCGCAGATCTTCGGCGGCAAGCCGGCCCAGGCCAACGATTCAGAGACGCCGAAGCCCTAACGCATCAGGGCGTGTAGAGGCCCTTCGACGCCGCGAGGCTGACACACAGCGACTCGATCGCGTCGAGCGTCGGCGTGTCCATGCCGGCGCTGCGGGCAATGGCCAGCGGCGCGCGGACGATCGATTCGACCTCCATCGGCCGGCCGAGCTCGTAGTCCTGCAGGATCGACGGGCGATGATCGGGATAGACGCGGGTCGGGCCGTAGCGCTGCTCGGGACTGTCGTCGAGCACGACGCCATGGGCCGCCGCCACGGCCAGCGCCTCGGCATGCGCCCGGCGGCAGAGACGATTGATCTCGGCCGTCTTCTGGATCGTGTTGGGCTGGCCCAGGATGAGACAGACCGTCGATCCGGTGAGATTGGCCATCAGCTTGTGCCAGATGTCGTAGCGGATATC
>JAUXWB010000516.1 GCA_030684475.1 Reyranella sp.
CGACCGGGGGTACCATCGTGAAAATGCAAGATGCGCGCGGTTGACCTGTGTCAAACGCACCCGCCCCGGCACGTGGCAAAAATGCAGGGCCATGGAGCCCGCCATCCTTGCTGCCTATGACCGGCCGGTGCCGCGGTACACCAGCTACCCGACCGCCGCCCAGTTCGAATCCTCGATCGGTCCGGAGCGGCACGCCGGCTGGCTCGGCGACCTGAAGGCGGGAGAAGCAGCGCTCTACCTGCATGTCCCGTTTTGCCGGCAGCTCTGCTGGTACTGTGCCTGCCATACCATGGCGATGCGCCGCGAAGGCACGCTCGACTCCTATGCTGCGGCCCTCGAGAGCGAACTCACGCTTGTCGCTCGTGCCGCTCCGGATTTCATTGTCGGCTCGGTGCAATGGGGGGGCGGGACGCCCACCCAGATTGGCGCCGGCCGACTGCGCGCCATCGGCCATCTGGTCGACGTCCTGTTCGATCGTCGATGCGATGCGGAAATCTCCATGGAAGTCGATCCGCGCCATTGCGACGAGGCGACCGTGGAGGCCATGACGGCGCTTGGCGTGACGCGCGTCAGTTTCGGTGTTCAGGATTTTGACGAAACCGTCCAGCGGGCCATCAACCGGATGCAGTCCTTCGAGACGACCGTTGCCACCGTCGAGCGGGTACGCCGTGCCGGGATGACGAAAATCAACGTGGACCTGGTCTACGGCCTGCCCAACCAAACGCTCGAGACGCTGACGCGTACTCTCGATCTTGCGCTCGCCTTGTCGCCGGATCGCTTCGCCGTCTTTGGCTATGCGCATGTCCCCTGGATGAAGCCACACCAGAGGCTGATTCCCAGCGAGACGCTCCCCGGCGTTGCGGCGCGCGCAGCGATGGCCTCGTTGGTTTCGGACCGGTTGGTGGGTGGCGGCTACGTACGGGTCGGGCTCGATCACTATGCCCGGCCGGGCGACAGGCTGGCACGGGCGGTCGCCAATCGGCGTCTGCAGCGCAATTTCCAGGGCTATGTCGCCGACGAGTCGCCCTGGGTCGTCGGAATTGGAGCGTCCGCGATCTCATGCCTGCCGGGGGGATTCTCGCAGAATATCGCGGATCCGGCCGAGTACATGGCAGCGATTGACCGGGGCGGTTTCGCGACCGCGCGCGGCTTTGCGGTGGGGCCCGAGGACCGTCTACGCGGCGATATCATCGGACAGCTGATGTGCAGCTACTCTGCCGACATCGGCGAGACCTGCCGGAAATACGGCGCGGACGCCAGCGCCTTCCTTGGGGAAATCGACGGCCTGGCGGCGCTCGTCCGCGACGGGCTGGTTTCGATCGACGGCGAACAGCTGGCCGTCACCGACCGAGGTCGGCCGCTCGTTCGCTCGGTCTGCGCCGCCTTCGACCGCTACTACACAGGCGCCGAAGGTCGTCATGCGCGGGGTATCTAGACCCTGTCCATCGTGAGCGCCCAACCGATGGTCGTCGGTGAGCTGCTCGAGGACCGCTCCGGGCGGTTCTTCAGGCCGCCTTCTCCACGACGGCGCCGAGCGCGATGAACAGGCGCTCGCCCTCGATCTTCGCCGGCACCGTCCTGACCGTGCCTTCGTCGGCGCCCTGCGCCTTGCCCGTCTCCAGCGAGATCACCCAGTTGTGCAGCGGACAGGTCACCGCCGTGCCGTGAACGATGCCCTGGGAAAGCGGCCCGTCCTTGTGCGGGCAGCGATCCTCGATGGCGAAGACCTGGCCCTCGGCGGTGCGGAACACCGCGATTCGTCCCTCCGGCGTGTTGACGCAACGCGCGCCGCGAATCGGAATGTCGCCGAGCGTGCCGATCTCGACCCACTTCATGGTCATCACTCGGCGGCCTCGGCAAAGCCTATCGTCGCCATGGGCCGGAACTCATGCTTGTCCTTGCCCGAGACGCGCTCGGACCACGGATCGACCTGGGCGAATTTCTGCGAGAACACGAAGCGGGCGAAATAGGCGCGGCGCTTGTCGCCATCCTGCACGATCTGGCGCCTGATCTCGTCGAGACCGACACGCTTGGCCCATTTGTAGATGCGTTCGAGGTAGCGGCCCTGCTCGCGATACATCTGGACGAGGGCGGCAATGTGCTCGATCGCCTTGTCCTCGGTCTTCACCTGGCCCAGGATCTCGGTGCCCTTGATGTCGAGACCGGCAGCCCCCGCGAAGTGGATCTCGTAGCCGGAATCGACGCAGATCACGCCGACATCCTTGCAGGTCGCCTCGGCGCAATTCCTGGGGCAGCCCGAGACCGCCATCTTGACCTTGGCCGGCGTCCACGAGCCCCACATGAACTTCTCGATACGCACGCCCAGTCCCGTCGAATCCTGCGTGCCGAAGCGGCACCAGTCGGTGCCGACGCAGGTTTTCACCGTGCGCAGGCCCTTGGCGTAGGCGTGGCCCGAGACGAAACCCGCATTGCCGAGATCGGCCCACACCGCCGGCAGGTCTTCCTTCCGGACACCCAGCATGTCGATACGCTGTCCGCCGGTCACCTTGACCGTCGGGATGGCGAACTTGTCGACGACGTCTGCGATGGCGCGCAGCTCCGTGGAGCTCGTCATGCCGCCCCACATGCGCGGCACCACCGAGAAAGTACCGTCCTTCTGGATGTTGGCGTGGGCGCGCTCGTTGATAAAGCGCGACTGGTAGTCGTCGGCATATTCGTCGGGCCAGTCGCTGACGAGGTAGTAGTTGAGCGCCGGCCGGCACTTGGCGCAGCCGCACGAGGTCTTCCACTCGAGCTCCTGCATGACCGCCGGCACGGTCTTGAGCGACTTGGCGACGATCAGGCGGCGGACGTCGTCGTGACCGAGGGTCGTGCAGGCGCACATCGGCGGGACGGCGGTGCGGTTGAAGGCATCGCCCAGGGTCAGCTCCATGAGCTGCTCGACCAGGCTGGTGCAGGTGCCGCACGAGGCCGAAGCCTTGGTGTGCGCCCGCACCTCGTCGAGGGTCGTCAGGCCCTTCGCCTTGATGGTGCCGGTGATCCTGCCCTTGCAGATGCCGTTGCAGCCGCAGATCTCGGCATCGTCCGGCAGTGCCGCGACGGCGGCCCCGGGATCGAGCGCCCCGCCGCCCTGGAAGGCCGGCCCGAAGATCAGCGTGTCGCGCATCTCCGAGATGTTGGCCGACTTCTTCTTGAGGTCGTTGAACCAGGCGCCGTCGGCCACTTCGCCGAACAGCACGGTGCCGATGATCCTGTCGTCCTTCAGGATCAGCCGCTTGTAGACGCCGGCCGCCGCGTCGCGCAGGACGATCTCCTCGCGGTCGTCGCCGTCGGCAAAGTCGCCCAGCGAATAGACGTCGATGCCGGTGACTTTCAGCTTGGTCGGCGTGTCGATATGCACGAAGCGGGCGGCGTCGTCGCCGGCGAGATGGGCCGCCGCGGTCCGCGCCATCTCGTAGAGCGGCGCCACCAGGCCATAGACATGGCCGCCGACCTCGGCGCATTCGCCCAGCGCGTAAATGTCCGGATCGGAGGTCCGCATGGCGTGGTCGACGACGATGCCGCGGCCGATCGGGAGGCCTGCCTCCTTGGCGAGCGCCGCGTTCGGCCGGATGCCCGCCGCCATGATGACCAGCGTCGCCGGAATGACGGTACCGTCGGCAAGCTCGACGCCCTCGACCTTTCCGGTGCCCAGGATCGCCTTGGTGTTGGCCTTGGTCAGCACCTTGATGCCGCGCTCCTCGAGCGCCTTCTGCAGCAGGTAGCCTGCAGCGGGATCGAGTTGCCGCTCCATCAGGGTCGGCATCAGGTGCACGACCGTGACGTCCATGCCCTGCGCCTGCAGCCCGGCGGCCGCTTCGAGGCCGAGCAGGCCGCCGCCGATCACGACCGCCTTGGCGCGCGACTGGGCGGCCAGCAGCATCGCGTTCACGTCGTCGAGGTCGCGGTAGGTGAGCACGCCGGCGAAGTCGTGGCCGGGCACCGGGATGATGATCGGATTGGAACCGGTGGCGATCACGAGCTTGTCGTAGCTCTCGGTCACGCCCTCCGAGGAGGTGACGGTCTTCGCCGCGCGGTCGATCGCCTCGATCTTGTGGCCCTTGTAGAGGGTGATGCCGTTGCGGACGTACCAGCCGTCGCCATGGATGATGATCTGCTCATAGTCCTTCTCGCCCGACAGCACGGGCGACAGCATGATGCGATCGTAATTGACACGCGGCTCGGCGTTGAAGATCGTCACCTGGTAGCGGTCGGGCGCGGTCTCGAGCAGATGCTCCAGCATGCGTCCCGGGGCCATGCCGTTTCCGATGATGACGAGCTTTTCGGTCATGTCCCTGGCGAATCCCCAAAACAAAAAAAGCTGCCCAACAGACCCACGCCCCCTCCACGAGAAGGGACAAATAGCCGTTGGCAGCTTTGCCTGGGGCGCCCGCCATTAGACGCCCGCGAATGAGACCTCATTGCCTCAGGAGCTTACGAAGCATGAATCATGCCAGAACGCGTCATATCGAGGATCTAGCGATGTCGGGGTGGACTGCCCGGAGCCGATCCCTGCCGCTGGTCATTTATCGGGCAGGTTGCCCGCGCAACTCGCGCAAAGAGGCTCAGGCCAATTTGAGTTCCCGATATCCGTCGGCCGCCACCGCGTCGCAGCGCGCGCGGTAGGCCGGCGCGCTGCCGCTGTAGCGTGCGATCGTGGCCCCATCAGCATCATCATGTTGGGAAAGCCTTCGACCTGGACCCCGAGATAGGTCTTCGGTCCGCCCTGCCACTTGTCCTTGAGCCGGAGGCCACCGGCGCCCCTTATGTCGATGCGGTCGAAGCTGCCGGTGATGGCGTCGAAGCCCGTGGCATATCGAACCGAGCGGATGTTCGCGATGGGCCTCCTCGTGATGGCGGCATCGCTGACGCTGGCTTCGCTCGTCAGGGACCTGCCGACGGCGCTCGTCAACGCCGTCGTTTTCGGTGTCAACAACGCTTCACCATGACCTATTTCGGCGACCTGTGGCCGCGTTATTTCGGCCGGCGCCATCTCGGCAGTATTCAAGGGGCCGGCCAGATGACCGGAGTCGTCGGCGCTTCGCTGGGACCGCTGCCCTTCGGCTTCGCCTACGACCTCACCGATCGCTTTGCTGCGTCCCTGTTCGCGTTCACCGCGCTACCGCTCGGTCTTGCCGTGCTCGCGCTTTTCCTGCGGGAACCGAAGCTGCACGCGGCGCCGGGTTGATGGTTACGCGCGAGGACGCAGGTGGCCAAGGGGTCGCTGCCCAGTGCCTATGCCGGGGAAGTCCGCGCCATGGCGGGCCGTCGGCAAGCCGTTCGCCGAACGTGATGTCCTGCGACTGGGCAAGGCAATGTAGACAACGCTGTCGTCGCCATCCAGCTCTCGCTGCCGTGGCAGTACGTCAACCGCTGCACGCCGCTCGAGGTGAGCCTGGGATAGCTTCCCTTCGCGGATTTGATAGGGCAGGGACGGACGTGCCAGCTGAGCGCCCTTTGGCATTGCCCAACACGTCTCGCTTGTATGCTCGCATTCCCTAGGTCTTCTCGCTGTTGACCGAGGACCGTTGATCTCCGTCTACAGAACGCTTCCCGAGTTCCGATAGTGACAGCATGCCCTCGAATTCCAGGATCATGCTTTCAATTGCTCGCCGGGTAGACTGGTCGGTCTCTTCGTCCAGCATTCGCCTGAACTTCTCGATGTTCCGACGAAGGATGTAGGCTTCAATCATGGTGACCCCCTTGTTCGCTGTTTTCAATCAAGAGCTACCAAGAATGGATAGCTTGCTCCGCGCGGGATCGGACTGAGAAGTCTGTTGCCAGCGGCGATCCCTCGACAGGATCAAACATCGACATCGAGCAAGCGTCTCGGGATTGCCCAAGTCGCGCTAGAGGCGAAGTGGCGCCTGTTCATCGCGCAGTGCTGATTGATGTTCCAATTTTTCGATACGCCAAGTGAGGTTGGCCGATAGTGGCGCGGGTTCCTACCTGTTAACTTTGACAGGTGGGGGCGTACTAGTTGCAATCCATGACCATACCTTCTCGAACACTGCTCCAGCTGGGCGGACGTCGCTTGGGATTCTCGACAATGCGGTGAATACAACGCGTGCGCCTTCTGCTTCAGCATGACCCAGGTACGGCGGTGCACGCCCAAGAGGTCCAGTGGCAACACTGGCCCTCCTTCATTGCCGGTTAGGATTGCCTTGGAGGCGGTCGAGGACGGGATCGCTTTCCGACGGTGTGGCTGGCTGATTGAGCAACTGGTCGAGTGGCGAACTCGATGTCGACGGCGTACCGCTTGGTGGCGCCTTCAGGAGGTCGTCAAGCGACCAGCCGGGCTGGCCGCCGCTGGCGGCAGGCACCGCATCCGGGAAAACCTGCTTGGGTAACCAGGTAGCAAGTTGGGGCACCAACCACAAAGTCGTGATGGCCACGAGTTGCAGGGCGACGAACGGAAGGATGCCCCTGTAGATGGCACCGGTTGTGATTGATTCGGCTGCAACTGCGCGCATGTAGAACAGGGCGAAGCCGACAGGCGGCGTGAGAAACGCGGTCTGAAGGTTGACGCCGATCATGACACCCAGCCACACCGGATCGACCCCCATGGCGATGATCACCGGCGCGGTGATCGGTACGACGATCAGTACGATCTCGATGGTGTCCATGAAAAAGCCAAGCACGAACATCACAACCATGACGGACATCACCGCGCCGAAGGCCCCGCCCGGCACGCTGGACAGGATCTGCTCAACGAGGTGTTCACCGCCCAGGCCGCGGAACACTAGCGAGAACACCGACACGCCCAGCACGATCACGAAGACCAGCGCACTGATCACTGCCGTGTTGCGCATGACGGCGCGCAGCGTGGCGAAGGACAAGGCGCGATTGAAGGCGGCGAGGATCATCGAGCCGATGGCACCGATCGAGGCGGCCTCAGTGGGCGTCGCGAAGCCCGAGAGAATCGATCCCAATACCGCGACGATGAGGAGTAGCGGCGGTATCAGCGCCCGCACGAAGCGCCGGCCGAGCGTGGCCCGCTGCGCCACATCCATCACCAGTGCCGGGCAGTCCTTGGGCCGCATGAACGACAGGCCGATGATGTAAAGAATGTAGAGCGCGACCAACGACAGCCCGGGCAGGAAAGCGCCGGCGAAGAGATCGCCGACCGACACTGGCGCAAGGGCTTTGCCAGTGCGCTGCGCGGCAAGTTGGTTGGCGCCCATTAGGAGATCGCCGATGAAGATCAGGATCACCGAGGGCGGGATGACCTGGCCGAGCGTGCCAGAGGCGCAGATAACGCCGGTGGCGAGCTTGGGATCGTAGCCGGCGCGCATCATGGCGGGCAGGCTGATCATGCCCATCGTGACTACCGTGGCACCGACCACCCCGGTAGAGGCGGCGAGCAGGGCGCCCACGATCACGACCGATATGGCAAGCCCGCCGCGCATTGTGCCGAACAGTTGGCCCATGGTCTCGAGCAGCGCTTCGGCGATCTTGGAGCGCTCCAGCACCGACCCCATGAAGATGAACAACGGTACTGCCACCAGCACCTCGTTGGTCATCAGGCCGAAATAGCGCGATGGCAGGCTGGTCAGGAAGATCGGGTCAAATACGCCGAACGCCCAGCCCAGCACCGCGAACAGCAGCGAGAAGCCTGCCAGGCTGAAGGCGATGGGAAAGCCGCAGAGTACGCCGAACGTGGCGAAGATGAAGAGTGCAATGGCGAGGATGTCGCCGACCAGGGAAGTGGACATCGCCGGCTAGCCCAGCGGACCGTCAGCATCCGGGCTGGCGACGGCTCGCGGCCGGCCCGCACGAGGTGGGAGGGGGCGATCCAGGCGAGAGCCTGCTTGAGGCAAGGCTAGTCGTCGGAATCGTAAGCTTTGGTCGTTTATGAGTCGCAGCCAAAAGTGGGCCAGCGCCCAATGGGCGCTGGCCCGTAGGACGGCGTCGGGGCTCCCTGCCGCCGCCCATGACCCTCCCGCGGGGGGCGGGAGGGAAAGTGCTGCCGGCGCGTCCCTCGCCAGCGTCCCAAGAAGCTCCATGAAGACCGGCTCAATCGGAATGCGCGGTGTTTCTCCAAGGCGCGCGAGAGCCGAAGCGGCCCGGCTCACCGCGCAATGTACGATGGCACTGATAGGTCCAAACCCTCATGGCGTGGAAATCATTCGCCGGTAGTAGCGCGGTTGCCTACCTGTTAACCTTAACAGGTGTTGGGAGGGCCACATCGGTTGCAATCCATGACCCCCACGTCCGACCCTTATAAAATGAAAGTAAAGTCAAAGCGTGCCGAAAGGACTTATCTGTTCTTCGGCACCTGGTGGGTGGGAGCTGCAATTTGGAGCCTGATGACGTCGATCTTCTTGCTCGATGTGTGGACCCATCCCGAGAACGTTTCTGCCTGCTTTGCCTATACGATTCCGATCTTTATGAGCCTATTCGAAGCGAGGCCGCGGCCATTGCTTTATGCCGCTACGGCGACTGCATTGTCGATAGCCGGATCGTTCATTGAACCATCGAGCGGGCTGCCCATTGCCGCGATCCTTGGCAATCGCCTTATCGCGATTGCGACTCAGTGGCTCGCCGCACTATTGGTCAAAGTGCAGTACCGACGTCATGTTGAAATACAGCGGGTAGCAGAGATCCAGCGCCGCTTCGTCGACATTCTTTCACACGAAATTGGAACCGCATTGACGGCGATAACAGGCCAAGCTTATCGCTTGACGAAGCTATCAGGACAGCTTGCGCCGGACGATCTTAAAGTGCGTGCGGAGAAAATCCGCAGCGCCGCCGGGCGGATCGAAACCATCACTAACCGAGTACAGTTCGCGTTCTCGCTCGGGGACGGAACCATCCCGGTTGGACACCGTGCGGTCGACATCAATGTCATGCTGCGAAGTCTGACTGATCAGCTCGAGGAGGAACAACATGGCAATCCATTCGAACTAAACCTGTATGCCGAGCCCCTGGCCGTGAAGGGGGACGAAACCCTGCTCCGCCAAGCGTTCGAGAACGTCGTGATGAACAGCGTGAAGTACTCGTCTGGGGACAGCCCTATTCTGATTAGCACAACAAAGCGGGGCTCCGTTGTCCGCATCGCTATAGCGGATCGTGGAAGGGGAATCGCCACGTCTGATCTATCCCACGTTCGCGAGCCCTATTATCGAGGGTCGGGGAGCAAGGGAACAAGCGGGGCAGGTCTCGGTCTCTATCTCGTCGAACGCATAGTAGAAGCGCACGAAGGGACGATTTCGATAGAAAGCGAGGTCGGCAAGGGCACGAAGGTGACGATAGAGCTCCCACAAGGTACAGAGTCGGTGATGCGATGAGTGTTCGTCCGAGAATACTCTGCATCGAGGACGATCCTGCGACGGCCGAGTTATTGGTCGAAGTGCTGGAAGACGAAGGATTCCAAACCATCGTAGCAGCCGATGGAATCGAAGGTGTGCAGAAGTTTGCGGAACGGCCGGACATCATCTTGTGTGATGTGGACATGCCGCACATGAGTGGCTTCGGGGTCCTCAGCGAGCTACGCAAGTCGGCAACGAAGCTGCGCACTGTCCCCTTCCTGTTCATCACTGCATACGGCAGTCGTGAGAGTCATCTCCAAGCCCGACGGCTGGGGTGTGATGACTTTATCACGAAGCCGCTGGATTTCGAGCTGTTGGTGGAAATCGTCCGGAACCGCCTTACGCAGCATGCTGAACAGATGCCGATCGACTTTGCATTGACTGATCGAGAGACTGAAGCACTAACGTGGGTCGCGAAGGGGAAGTCATCGTCTGATATCGCTGTACTGATGAACGTCAGCGAACGGACGGTCAATTTTCATGTCAGTAACGTGATTCGAAAGCTGGGCGTTGCAACAAGAGTGCAAGCGGCAATTCGTTGCGCGCTCCTAGGCTTGATTGACACATAGATGAAGTTAGGCTGGTCATGAAGGCTACCTTTGCCCACAAGGAATGGGCCTGCCGAATAACAGCGGACTCCTTCGCCCCATCTTCGTTCCGCTTAGTAGCAGGGGGAGCAGCCCGGTTAGGGCCACGACGGTGACGAGTCGGCTGAGGGCTGCCGCTCGCGCCCCTCTTTTTACGACGCAGTACCCGTCCGATCTGATTTTCGACTTTAATAGCTTCGAGACTGTTTTGCGCGAGGAGAGCCCGTCACAAGACTGAGCGCGCCGCCCGCCCCTGATCCGCGGGATCGGGGTGACACACTGCGCTATCAACACATGACCCTTAGCTACATAATGAGGGGGAATGGCGTCAGGCCAGCGCCAACTCCCGATATCCGTCGGCCGCCACCGCGTCGCAGCGCGCGCGGTAGGCCGGCGCGCTGCCGCTGTAGCGCGCGATCGTGCGCACCTGCTTGCCCTCGACGTTGCGATTGATGCCGGTCATCCATGAATCGATTTCGTTCGACAGCAGGCCCTCGCCCAGCGCCTTGACGTGGTCGGTCCACGACTTCACGCCCTCGGGCCGGGCCTCGACGCGCGTCAGGCCGTGCGCGCGCATGTGGCGGATCAGGCCCGTCACCCACTCGACGTTGTATTCGATGCTGCGCGGGATGTTGCCCAGCGCGGTGTGCGGCCCCATCAGCATCATCATGTTGGGAAAGCCTTCGACCTGGACCCCGAGATAGGTCTTCGGTCCGCCCTGCCACTTGTCCTTGAGCTTGACCCCGCCGGCACCCCTGATGTCGATACGGTCGAAGCTGCCGGTGATGGCGTCGAAGCCCGTGGCATAGATGATGATGTCGAACGCGTATTCGGCGGCGCTGGTCTTGATCCCTGTTGGCGTGATGCGTTCGATCGGCGTCTCGTTGATGTCGACCAGCGCCACGTTGGGCTGGTTGTAGACTTCGTAGTACTTGGTTTCGAGCGGCACGCGGCGGGTGCCGAAGCCATGGTTCTTCGGAATCAGCTTCTCGGCCGTCTTCTGGTCCTTCACCCGCTGGCGGATCTTGCGGGCGACGAAGTCGCTGATCAGGGCATTCGCCTTACGGTCGACCAGCATGTCGCGGAAGTTGCCCTGCCAGATGCCGAAGCCCTTCTCGCCGTAGAGCTTCTCCCAGAACGCCTCGCGTTCTTCCGGTGTGACCTCGAAGGTGCCGCGCGGGTCGGGCGTGTGCAGGAAGCAGGCGAAGGTTTCCTGGCAGCGCTTGAACATCTCCGGATAGCCGGCCCTGATCTCGCGCATCTCCTCCTCGCCGATCTTGCCGTTGTGCAGCGGCGCGCACCAGTTGGGCGTGCGCTGGAACACCGTGAGATGGCCAGCGGTCTTGGCGACCTCCTGGATGGTCTGCACGCCGGTGGCGCCAGTGCCGATCACCGCCACGCGCTTGCCCTCGAAGCTCACCGGTTCATGCGGCCAGCGTGCGGTGTGGTACGACTGACCCTTGAAGCTCTCGACGCCCGGGATACGCGGCATGGTGGGCGCGGAAAGGGGGCCGATGGCGGTGATCAGGAAGCGCGAGGTGAAGTGGCTGCCGTCTTCCAGCGTCACGTCCCAGCTCCGCGTCTCGTCGCTGTAGTGCGCTTCGCTCACCCGGGACCTGAACTGGATGTCGCGGCGCAGGTCGAACTTGTCGGCCACGAAGTTGAGATAGCGCAGGGTCTCGGGCTGGGGCGAGAAATGCTCGGTCCAGTGCCACTCGTCCAGCAGCTCCTTGGAGAAGGAATAGCCGTAGGAGTAGCTTTCGGAATCGAAGCGCGCGCCGGGATAGCGGTTCCAGTACCAGGTGCCGCCGACGCCGGTGCCGGCCTCGAGCACCCGCACCCGCATGCCCAATTCGCGCAGGCGGTAGAGCTGGTAGAGGCCCGAAATGCCCGCGCCGATGACGATGGCATCGTAGTCGAGGGCCTGGGGTTCCGGCGAGACGGCCATCTGCTGTCGCTCCTGTAGGCAAGCCAAAAATCGGGCGTAGCCCGCGTCCGGTCAACCGTGGTGATGAACCGGTGATCGCTCTGCGAGAGTCATGCCCTTTGCCGCCTCACGCAATCGCAAAACGGCCAAGGCGGGTCTGCCATGACCGGCTATTCGCTCCGGAAGAGAAGGAAGTTCATGACATGCATTCGCGTGATGGCCGGTGGTGTTGTCGCGTTAACGGTGTTTTGCCGTGGCCGGCGCCGCGCTGCCCCAGACCGCGTGGCGCGCATTCACAACATCGACGGTAAGACAGCCATCATCGCCGTGCGCGAGGCGGCGATAAGTGGGCATGGCGGAACTGGTACACGAGACGACAATCTGGCTCGTCGGGACCTCTTCACAGACTTGCATGCCCACTCTCGACCAGATCGGCGTTCGTTCTCGAGTTGGCTGTCGTCGACACGAGCCGACCGTCCCGCAGTCGAAAGATACGATCGAATCGATTGAAGATCGCTTCGTCATGTGTGACGCAAACCACGGCCGCTTGCCGTTCGGTGGCTATTTTGCGCAAGAGGTCCATGACGACGCCGGCGCGCTCGCTGTCGAGCGTCGCCGTCGGTTCGTCGGCGAGGATGATCCTGGGATGGTTGGCCAGCGCTCGGGCGATGGCGACCCTCTGCGCTTCGCCGCCCGAAAGCTGGGCCGGCATGGCGAATTTGCGGTGGCCCACGTCGAGGTACTCGAGCAGCTCGACGGCCCTCGCCCGGGCGTCCCGTGACGGCGCACCAGCCAGCTCCATCACTTCCATCACGTTCTCGGCGCTGCTGAGGAAGGGCAGCAGGTTGGCGACCTGGAAGATGAAGCCGATCTTCTTGAGCCGCAAACGCCGCAGGTCGCGCCGGAGCCAGCGCCGGTCATACACGACCTCGTCGTCGAGGCTCACCCAGCCTTCCGATGGCTCGATCACACAGCCGATCACGTTGAGCAAGGTAGTCTTGCCGGAGCCGCTCGGGCCCAGCAGTCCGACGACCTCGCCGGGAGCGACCGACATGGTGACGTCGACGAGCGCATCGACCCGTGTCGAGCCCTGTCCGAAATGCTTCGAGACCGCTCGCAGCTCAACGAGAGGCTTCGGCGGGGGCGTTCCATCGGGCATCGCGCTAACCCACCAGGGCCTTCGACGGATCGACCTTGACGGCCGCGCGGACGCCGAGGCTGCTCGCGGCCAGACAAACCATGACCACGATCGCGAACAGGACGGCGACGTCGTCGGGCAGCAGGACGACCCGTCGGGGAAAGTACCCTCGGAAAGCGATGACGAGCGCCAAGCCGATGAGGAATCCCACGACACCCATGGACAGGGCCTGCTGGACGATCAGACCGATGATCGTGCGGTCCGGAGCACCAACGAGTTTCAGCGTCGCGATCGACCGCAGCTTGTCCATGGTCAGCGTATAGATGATCAAAGCAATGATGACTGCCGATACGATGACCAGCAGCACCATGAACATCCCCAGCTGCTTGCGCTGGCGCTCGATGACGAACTTGCTGACCAGCGTCTCCTGTTGCGCCTGGGTGAGCGCCGAAAGATGCTTCCACCGGGCCACGGAAGCGGCCACGTCGGCGACCGGCACATAGGGCGAAACGCGGGCAACCACGGCATTGACGATGTCCGTGGCCGCCGATGCACCGCCTCGCGCGGCCTCTCGGCGTGCGATCGGCGGGGCACGCTCGAACTGAAGTTGTTGCGCATCGAGCAAGGTCATGTAGGCGACCGGATCCCCGCCGGAGGTGACTTCGTCCCGGGTCAATCCGACGACGGTGAAGGTATGGCCGCGGGTTCCGAGCGGAATCTCGGTGCCGAGCGCGAGGCCGGCGGACGCGTCCACGACGATCTCGTAGTGACTCCGCAGGAGCTGCCGGCCGGCAACCAGCTTGCGCGGGCCGCCGAGCCGACCGAGCTCGAACCCGACGACGAAGAGGCGCAGGGGCTTGTCGCGGATCTCCGTCTGAACCGACTGGTAGGTGACGGCGCCGGCGCGCTCCACGCCGTAGATCCGGGCGACCATCTCGCGCGTGTCGCCTGAGATGCGTGATGACTCGGCAAAAGGTCCGTTGGTGGAAGCTTCGACGATCCAGAGATCCGGGTTGGTCGCGCGGACCAGCCTCAGGGCATCGTCGAGTGCGCCGCGGTAGATGCCGGTCATCGTGATCACGATGCCGAGCAGCAGGCTCAAGCCGAAGCAGGTCAGGACGAAGCGGAGAAGGTTGTGCCGGATGTCGCGATAGGCAAGGTTCATGGCCCGGCGATCCCGGCGATGCGCGCCGACCGGCCGTCGCGCAATCCGCCGACCAGGCGAGCGACGACCCGCGCCCCATCCGGGACACCGCTGGTAATTTCAATCCGTCCATCGAGCATGCGATGCCCGAGGGCCACCTGGCGCCGGGCAAGATGTCCGTCCTCGACAGTCCACACGGTTCCTCGAGCGCGCGCGAGGTCCTCGATGGCGGCTTCCGGCATAAGCAGGGCGCGTGGAAGCCTGATGGTGGTGATGTAGACCTCGGCCTGCTCGCCGAGATGGAAGTCGCCGGGGATCCGGTCGAAGGCGATCTCGATTCGCCGCTCCTCGTTGACGCGATCGCTCTCGATCTGGAGGCGCGCGACGCGTCCGTGGAAGCGCTGTGCCGGCAGGGAGCGCAGCACAATTTCCACCGGCTGCCCCACCTCGATTTCGCCGGCCTTGCTCTCGTCAATGTAAGCCAGCACCCAGACGGTCCGGGGATCGACCAGGGTGAACACTGGTTCGCCCGGCGCCAGCACGGTCCCCAGTTCCTTCTGGCGCGCGATGACGACGGCGTCGTACGGCGCGGCAAGTGCATGAAGGTCGAGCGTCACGCTCTCGAGCTGCTCCTGGGCCCGCACATCCTTGATCGCGGCGCGCGCCACCTCGACATCGCTCCGCGCAAGGGTGAGGTCGGCGCTGGCAATATCCAACGCGGCCCTCGCCGTCTCGGCCGATTCGATCGAGACGTTGCTGGACTTGACCAGGGCCTGCCGGCGATCGTTGATGCTGCTGGCGTTGGCGTAGTTGGTTTCCGCCTTGGCAACACCCGCCAGCGCGCGATTGAGGTTGGCCTCGGCCTGGTCGATATTGGCGTTCGCCCTGCCGACACGCGCGGACTGCTCGCGGGTGTCGAGGCGAGCAAGCACGGCGCCCTTGGCCACGCAGTCGCCGTGGTCGGCTTTGAGCTCCGCCAGGACGCCGGCCACCTTGAACCCGACTTTCGAGGCGACGCGCGCTTCCACTGTCCCCAGACCAAAGACCTGGACCGCCACATTGCCTTGGCTTTCAAGGACTTGGACTCCGATCGGACGGAAGAACAGAACCCAGCCGCCCGCGACGATACCCGCAGCGGCGAACAGCAGGGCAGACCAAAGGAAAAGGCGTCTATGGGCCATTAACCGGGCAATTCGAAAGGCAGCTCCGTCTACTTCCCCTATCCGTCGTGGGTAGACCTTGATCTGGCGCAAAGTGGCCTATTCGGCCTTGAACCCCCGCATGACTACCTAACCGCTCGACCTGTCGAGGACGAGCGTAAGCAGGAGGCCGATCGCCTACAGCACCAGCAAACGCACACCAGCCAATCCAAGAATGCCGGCAAGGATCAGGCGTGTGGCCTGGTGCGACAGCCATCTCAAGCCGATTGCCGTATCGATGACAGCTCCGATCACCACGGCCGGCGCGTAGGTCACGAACGTCAAAGGTATCGACTGACCCGAGAAGAGGACACCGGCGAGGCCAAACACCGAGTTCGCCAGAATGGAAGGCGCCGACAGGACGGCAGCGCTTTTCAGCGCGAGCCATCCGAGAACGATCAGGAGCGGAGCGAGAAAGACGCCACCGCCCACGCCCGTGAGGCCCGACTAACGCACCGGGAGCCTGAGCGTGGCGCCGCGCGCGACGGCATAGCTGTCGACATGCCCCGAGAAGGCGAGCGAAGGGTCGACGAAATGAACGTGGAAGCGCTCGCCGGGATGCGAGACCACGCCCTCGAGCGCCTCGCCGCTGTAGAGGCCGACGAGCTGACCGGGGGCCTGCGGCTGATCGAACACGTGCATCGCCGAGTGCTTGTTGGCGTGGCCGCCAGCTGCCACCTGACCGTGCTTCGGCGTCGAGGGGGCTCCGGTGACGACATGCCAGACCAGCGCGGGGTAGCGGCCCTCGACGACAAACGGGAATGGCTGGGCCGTATCCAGCCCGAGCGCCTTGGCCTGTGCCACGACAAACGCCTCGAAGCGGCCCCGCTCCATATCCTCGCCAAGGGTGACGGAGCGCCATTCCGCGACGCGCCCGACGGCGAACAGTACCGCCTGGTCGTCCGGCCGTGCGGCGTCGGCCCGGCCCTGCAGCTCCTCGCCCCGGCTCACCAGCAGGCGGCCGTCGTAGAGCAGCACCTCGCCGGCAAAGCCGGCCAGCGCGCCCATGCCCCAATGGCCGGCACCCTGCGGAAGATCGGCGAGCTTCACCTGCCCGGACGTATCCCCGGTATGGCTGATCCGTCGAAAACTACCGAAACCGCGGAAGTCGAACGGCCGAACCTCGGATGAAGTCGGAGCCGTGGCAGAGGGACTGGAGGCCGCGGCGCCATGGCCGGCGTGCTGGGCGAGCGCCCCGGCCGGGATCGCCGCCAGCAGGGCGAGCAGTGTCAAAATATGCGCGGTCAGTGTCTTCATGCCGGCTACTTTGCCACGGCGGGCCAGGTAGTGACATGATAGAGATCATGTCAAAGAATCTGGGCGAACTCCTGGACCGACTGCCGGCAACCGACCGGCAGTTCGTGGCAGGTGCCCATATCTTCCGCCAGGGCGCCAAGGTGTTGGCCTTGCATCGGATCATAGACGGTGCCGCCCATCTTGTGCGTCACCAGCCCAACGGCGCCGTCCTCGTCCTGCAACGCGCCGGGCCGGCCTCGATCCTGGCCGAGGCCTCCATGTTCTCGGAGCGCTATCACTGCGATGCCGTTGCTGTCGCCTCCACCCGCACGCGCGCCATCGCCAAGCCTGTCCTGCGCGCCGCGCTCGCGCGAGACTTCGACCTCGCAGAGGCTTGGGCGGCCTATCTCGCGCGTGAGGTCCAGGCGACCCGGATGCGCGCCGAGATCCTGTCGCTGCGAACGGTCGCCGACCGACTCGATTCCTGGATCGCGGCGAGAGGTGAGCTACCGGCCAAGGGCGAGTGGCGGAGCCTCGCCGCCGACATCGGCACCAGCCCGGAAGCGCTCTATCGCGAACTCGCACGACGACGCGCCCGCCATACCTGACTTCTGTTGCGGAATGTCACGTGGCGACTGACAAGCCCTACGGGGACTGATGATCTGTCAGTCTGCTTGCACTGCCAGCAGCCCGGCGAATTCCGCGCGGCAGGAATGCAATAGGAGATTTGCAGGTTCCGCCGGATTCGTCCTATAAATCCGCTATCGTCGCACGAGGCCTGACTTAAAAGGCCGAGCCGCCCGGTCACTTTGCACGGGACGGCTCCTGGTCGTTACCGGGTGGCGTCCCGCTCTCCACACGCGGGCGATGCAAGGGGCCAAGCCCAAGGACGCGGTCGCGGTGCCACTGGGGCAAGGGCGCAGTCCCTGCCGATCAAGAATATTGTCGTTGGCCTCCCTTATCCGGCCGTCCCGGGAGGCTGTCGCACATCTGACGCGAATCGATCATACGCGCGCAGCCGTAAACCATATGGCGGACACGCCCGGCCGAACCGACCGCAGAGATCCTGCGGGACGCAAGACCCAGCTGAACCTCTGGAAGGTCACTCCAGGGGATCGGCATACGAGCCGGACACCGGCCAAGCCCTCCCTCGTCCGCGGGCGGGGTAACCCCCGCCCTGAGGGCCAATACGGACGAGCTGCGTGGCCATCGGCCTCTTCGACCCGTGAGTTCCCCCCAGTGGTGCGGGGAATGCGGAAGGGTTTGCCGATTTCACGGGACTCTAAATCCGCGCGTGGAGCGCACACCCGATGACAACTTCTGACACCCCGTTTCGAGTGTCATGGAGTTGTCCGGTAAATCGGCCCAAGGGCCTGCGATGAAAGGACAAATTCGATGTTCGACTGTCAGACACTTGGCGGCGTCGGCGGCCGCGATCGCAACGCCCACGCCAGCCACGCCGTCAGCACGAGACCCGCCGCCGCCATCACCAGCACCGCGCCACGCGGCCCCAGGGGTTCGGCCAGCACGCCCACCGCCAGGATGCCGAGCGGTCCGGTGCCGATGCCGACCGTGACCAGGCCCATCAGCCTGCTGCGCATCTCGGGCGGCGCCTCGGTCAGCATCAGGGTCGATTGCATGTTGCCGAAGCCCGCCGTGCCGAAGCCGCCAATAAACAGCACCAGGAGTGCCAGCCAATACGAGGACGAGACCGCCATGATGACCAGCGCCGCCATGAACAGCGCCGCGCCGCCGGCGAAAGCGAGGCGGCGGTCCATACGCATCAGGCCGGCGGCGATCAGCGTGCCGCCGATCAGGGCGCCGGTCGGCTCGGCGGCGGCCAGCACGCCCACCAGCGCCGGCGAGACGTGGAATTCGCCGAGGCCCAGCGGCGCCACCAGGCCGGTGTAGGAGAAGGCGAAGAGGTTGGTGACGACGGTGACGCCGAACACCAGCAGGAGGATGGGCTTGGTCCAGGCATGGCGCAGGCCCTCGACGATCTCGGCGGGAATTTTTACGACCTCGAGCTTGCGCGTGACCTGGGTATGCACGAGTCCCGCCAGCGCAAAGGCGCCGGCGAACTGGACCAGCGCCGTCAGCGTGTAGGCGCCCTTCATGCCCAGCCACTGGAAGGCGAGCCCGCCCAGCAGCGGGCCCACCATGCGGGTCATGGCGTTGGTGGCGCTGTCGAGCGCGATCGCCGGCACGATGCGATGCGGCCCCGCCACCTCGCCCACCATGCGCCGCCGTGTCGACATCTCGGTGGTCCACATGGTGCCGGAGACGAGGTTGCCCAGCGCCACGTGCCAGAGTTCGAGATGGCCGGTGGTGGCGAGCGTGGCCAGCAAGGTCGAGGTGGCGGCCGCGACCACCAGCGCGGTCATCAGGATCAGCTTGCGGTTGATCGCCTCGGAGATCGCGCCCGCGAAGGCGCCGAGGAAGAGCAGCGGCAGTTGTCTCACCGCCACCACGACGGCGACGGCCAGGGCCGAGCCCGTGACCTCCCAGGCGAACAGGCCCGAGGCCAGCATCTCCAGCCAGCGCATGGCGTTGGCGAAGGCGCCGACCAGCCACAGCCTGAGGAAGTCGGACGAGCGCAGCAGCTCCCGGATGGGCGAATCCATTGTCGGGAATGATAGCGATGGGACTCCCGTCATCGTAGGGCAATCGCATATGATTCTTCTCTGCCCCCGCTTGCGGGGGAAGTGCCGCGTCATACGCGGCGAAGGGGGTCGGGAGCATCGATGAACGATTGGCCGTCGACGCCCCCTCCGCCCTTCGGGCACCTCCCCCGCGCACAAGCGCGCGAGGGAGGAGAAGAAAACGTTTCCCGCCAGATGATCCTGTGACCAACCTGAGTCCTCGGGCCGTCGATGCTCCGCCGCGGATTTGACTATCGAACGCGACACCCTTAGGCGGGGGAGGGGCCCCCAACCATGTAAAGGCAGATCGATGCATGTTGCCTATGCGTACGAACACCCCGCCGATGATGTCGAGGTCCGGTCCGGGCATCCTCGCTTCATCCTCGATCAACTGCAGAAGCGCGCCGACGTCCGCCGCGTCTTTCCGCTCGACCGGCGCAGCCGCTACCGCTTCGCGCCCAAGGCGCTGTACCACCGCTTTCTGACCGGCCGGACCTACCGGCCCGACCGCGAGCCGGCGCTGCTCAAATCCTACGCGCGCCAGATTGCCCGCCAGGTCGGCGAGGGCGACGTCGATTGCGTCTTCGCGCCCGACTCGACGGTGCTCTCCTGCCTCGACACGAACATCCCCAAGGTGTTCTGCGCCGACGCCACCTTCGCCAACGTCGTCGACGCCTACGACGAGTATCGCAACCTCGCCCCCGGCTATGTCGACATGGCCCATGCCCAGGAGGCGCGGGCGCTGGCGACCTGCGCCGCCGCCATCTATCCCTCGGACTTCGCGGCGCGCAGCGCCGTCGAGGCGTACGGCGCCGCGCCGGAGAAGGTCCATGTTCTGCCGTTCGGCGCCAATGTCAGCGTGCCGCCGCGCCGCACCGTCGACCTCGCCATCGAGCGCCGCCGCTTCAATCCGATGCGGCTGCTGTTCATCGGCCGCGAATGGCGGCGCAAGGGCGCCGACATCGTGCTGCAGGCGTGCCACATCGCGCGGCAGGCCGGGGTGCGGCTGGCGGTCGACATCGTCGGTCTCGAGCAGACGCCGGAGGCGCTGCCGCCGTTCGTGCGCAACCACGGCACGCTGCGCAAGAGCGACCCCATCGGGCGGCGCCGGCTCGAGGCGCTCCTGGCCGAGGCCCACCTGCTGTTCGTGCCGTCGCGCGCCGAGAACTACGGCATCGCCTTCAGCGAGGCGGCGGCCTACGGCGTGCCGTCGCTGTCGAGCGACGTCGGCGGCATCCCGACGGTGGTCCGCTCCGACGTGTCGGGCTTCGCCCTGCCGGCCGGCAGCGGACCCGAGCACTATGCGTCGGTGATCGGCGACTGCGCCCGGGATGCCGGCCGCTACCGCGAGCTCGCCCATTCCTCGCGCGACTTCTACGACCGCCACCTGAGCTGGGACCTGTTCGGCGAACGGCTGATGGCGATCGTCGGCGCCGCCGGCGGCGGCCAGGCCGGCGAACCGGCGGGGTGAGGGCGGCGCTAGAAATCGCTTCTTCTCCTCCCCTGTAATCAGGGGAGGTGTCACCGTCTTACGGTGACGGAGGGGGTCATGAACCCCATCGCCCTCGTAAGACGAGGGCACTTCAGGTGCTAGGTCGCCATGCGCCCTAGCACCGACTTCGCGGACTCCGCGAAGGGGAAGTGCATGAAAGACTCTACCGCCCGACCTCCTCGAGGTTGACGCCGCGCGTCTCGATGCGGAACCACCATGTCACCAGTGCGCCCAGCAGCGAGGTGACGATGAGGCCGGCGAGGAGCACGTCGATGCCGGCGCTGGCCAGCACCAGGGGGAAGACGAAGGCGGTGATCACGGCGCCCACCTTGGCGAAGGAAGCGGCGAAGCCCGCGCCCTTGCCGCGGATGTTGGTGGGGAAGACCTCGCCCGCCAGCAGGTAGGTCTGCGCGTTGGGCCCGAGGTTGGTCATGAAGTTGAAGATCATGAAGCCGCCGAACAGCAGCAGGGTGCGCGCGGGCTCTTCGACATGCGCCTGGCCGAGGGCAAGCCCCAGCCCCACGGCGCAGCCGATGAAGCCCAGCACCTGCAGCCGGATGCGGCCGACCCTGTCGGTCAGCAGCACGGCCGCGAGGATGCCGACGATCAGCAGGGTGTCGACCAGGGCCGCGCCCTTGGCCGCCTCGATGTCGCGCGCGATCACGCCCGCCACGGTCTGCGCGCCCGTGATCTCGTGCCCGATCGTCTGGGCCAGGATGGTGGGGGTGAAGATGCCGATGCCGTAGGTGCCGAGGTCCTGGAGGAACCAGGGTACCGAGGCCAGGATGGTGGCGCGGCGGTTCCTGCGGGTGAAGAGATCGCGCCAGCGGCCGCGCCGCGCGGCCTGGCTGTACAGCGCCGAGTCGGGATCGACCTCGGCCAGGCGCACCTGGGTGGGGTAGCGCGGCACGCGTTCCAGCAGGCGCTGCAGCTCGCGCTCGGCGTCCTGGCGCCGGCCGCGGGCCATCAGCCACTGGCCGCTGTCGGTGATGAACAGCCGCCCGACCACCACCAGCGCCGCCGGCACGATCACCGTGGCGTACATCCAGCGCCAGGCGCCGAGCTCGGGCAGGTTGGCCAGGATCACGTAGCCCAGTGCCGTGCCGACCAGGGCGCCGATCGCCTGGAAGGCGAAGGCGCCCAGCACCAGCTTGCCGCGGTCGCGGCTGGGGATGCTCTCGGAGATCACGAGGTGGGCGGTCGGGTAGTCGCAGCCCAGCGCCACGCCGACGCCCAGCAGGAAGAAGACCAGCCAGCCGAACCCGGGCGCCACGGCGAGGCCGATCAGGAAGACCACGAAGACCAGCATCTCGACCACGAACAGGCGGCGGCGGCCGTAGGTATCGGCGAGGCCGCCGAGCGCGATGGCGCCGACCATGATGCCGGCCAGCGGCGCGGCGCCGACCACGCCCTTTTCGAGCGGCGTTAGGCCGTACTCCTTGACGATCAGCGGCAGGGCGACGCCGGTCATGAAGACGACCAGCCCCTCGAAGAACTTGCCCGCGGTGGCGAGCAGCCAGATGCGCCACTGCATGCGCGTCATGGGAACCGTCGGCGTCGGCGTGCCGTCGGGCCACGACGGCGTCTGGTCGATGTAGCCCTGGACGCTCTTCGGTTCCGTCATGCCCGCGCACTTTAGCCTGCGGGCATTGCCGTGGGATGACTTTTCAGTCTCCTCAGCCGCGAAGGGCGGGGAAAATGAAGCGGGCGCGGGGCGCGCCCGCCGCTGAAGGAAGGCGGGATGCGGCGGGCACTCCCTCGGGGCGGCAGGGAGGGCAATCGCATATGACTGCTTTTCCCCGTCATCCCGAGCGCAGCCGCCCGAAGGGCGGCGTAGTCGAGGGACCTTTTTGTTGATGGGAGGACATGAAAGGTCCCTCCACTACACCTCGCGAAGTTTACCCCGAGGTACGAGGGGCTCGGCTCCGGTCGGGATGACGGGTGTTTTTTGTCAAACGCGACAGCCCTCGGGCGGCAGGGAGGAGCCGCCCGGCGCGCAGGTGTAGTAGGTTGAAGAAGCAATCGCATCTGCAAGCGGGAAGGAAGGATCTGTCATCGTTGCCTTGTGGGGGCCGATGCGATCGGAAAGTTCGGGAACGCGGCCGTGCCGTCGCCGGCGTCGGTCCGCAGGACGCCCACGGTATCGATGCCGCGCCCATCGAAGTTGCACCCATCGAAGTTGCACTTGTCGAAGTGGCCATGAACCGCTCTGCGGTTCGACCATGCGCCGCACGCCGTCGACCGGGCCTCGCTTTCGGAGGCTGCGCCGCGACGCGGCCTCGAACCCGGAAAAACTGCGAAACGCGCGCCGCCGCGGGTGAACGCCGCGGTTGCCCCGGTGCAGCGGCCAACCTATACATTTTGGACTGCGCAGAGACTGCGGTGTTTGAAGAATTGAGCAACGCACCCGATCGGGGCTGCAGACCCGACCAGCACAAACCAAAGCAACAGAAGAGGAAACGACATGACGCTTCAACGTCGAAACGCGCTTGTACTCGGGGCCGCCGCGGCCTTCGCGCCGGCAAGTGCCTTTGCCCAGGCGGCCAAGACCGACATCAAGCTGCCGAACACGCTGGTGTGGACGGCCTACGACGTGGGCTCCTCCGGCTACGCCCAGGCGATCGGCATCGGATCCATCCTGAAGAACAAGGTCGGCACCAACCTGCGCGTCCTGCCGGGCAAGAACGACGTGTCGCGCCTGGCGCCGCTGCGCGAGGGCACGGCACAGTTCTCCGCCACCGGCTCCGACAACATCTACGGCCAGGAAGCGGTGTTCACCTTCGGCGAGAAGGAATGGGGCCCGCAGGGCATCCGCCTGCTGATGCTGAACTACGCCGACGGCGCGGCCGTCGCGCTGGCGACGGCGGCCGATGCGAACATCAAGACGCTGAAGGACGTCAAGGGCAAGCGCGTGGCGTGGATCCGCGGCGCACCGGCGCTGAACCAGGCCGTCTCCTGCATGCTGGCCTTTGCCGGGCTGGGCTGGAACGACGTCGTCAAGGTCGAGTTCGGCGGCCACGGTCCGGCGATCGACGGATTGGTCAACAACGAGGTCGACGCGCTGAACAACGCGACCTTCTCGGCGCTCAACCAGAAGGTCGCCGCCTCGCCGCGCGGCATCTATTTCCCGCCGGTGCCGCACAACGACGTCGAGGGCTGGAAGCGCCTGCAGGCCGTCGTGCCGTGGTACGAGCCGATCTTCGCCACCGAGGGCATCGGCATGAAGCCGGGCGGCCAGGAGATGGCGGGCGTCGCCTATCCGGTGCTGGTCGGCTACGACAAGATCACCGACGACGTCGCCTACAACATGACCAAGGCGATGGACAAGTTCTACGACGAGTACAAGGCCAGCGCCCCGGGCGCCAACGGCTGGGCGCTGAAGCGCCAGAAGTGGAGCCAGTTCGTGCCCTACCATCCGGGCGCGGTTCGCTACTACAAGGAAGCCGGCGTGTGGCCCAAGGAGCAGGATGCGATCCAGGCCGGGACGCTGGCGCGCCAGAAGGTGCTGATGGACGCCTGGGCGGCCTACGTGAAGGCCGCGCCGGCCGACAAGGAGCAGTTCAAGCAGGGCTGGATCAAGGCGCGCGCCGACGCGCTCAAGGCCAAGAACATGCTGGTGGTGTTCGACACCTGGTGAGCGGTCGTCGTCGGATGCAGGCGTTGCGGGGCGGTCGAGGCCGCCCCGCTTCGTCTCGTCGCGACCGCGCCCGTTGTTGAGCACCGATCCTTCACCCCGCCCCGCCAGGAGCCGTCATGGCCGACTCGCCCGCCGCCGCCCCGCAGAAATACGTCGTCAAGGACGCGGACATTCCCGACTACGAGCTGGCGCGGACGCGGAACCTGCCCCGCTTCTGGCTGTGGGTCGTGGCGATCGGCACGCTCGTCGCCATCGGCCTGGTCATGAACCAGATCTTCGCCTGGCGCTTCTTCGTCGGCTACACGGTGATCGAGGCGCAGTTCCTCTACGCCGTCGTGGCGATCATGTTCGCCATGGTGTTCGTGGTCTTCCCGGCGCACAAGCGCCAGAGCCGCGACGCCGTGCCGTGGTACGACGCGCTGATGTTCGCCATGGCGCTGGCGATCGGCGCCTATGCCTGCTTCTTCTCCAACGACATCGTCGACCAGGCCTGGGAATACGCCGCGCCGCTACACGGCAAGCTGGTGGCGCTGCTGATGTGGGGGCTCGTGCTGGAGGCGGGGCGGCGCACCGGCGGCTGGCCGATCTTCTTCGTCGTCCTCGTCTTCTCGACCTATCCGATCTACGTGCACCTGATGCCGGAAGTGATCTCCGGCGTGCCGCAGACGCCGCTCAACACCGCGGCGTTCCACATGTACAGCGTCGAGAGCCTGCTCGGCATCCCGATGCGCGCCTTCGCCGGGCTGGTGTTCGGCTTCATCATCTTCGGTATCGCGCTGCAGTACACCGGCGCCGGCGCCTTCTTCATCAACCTCGCCTTCTCGACGCTCGGCCACGTGCGCGGCGGGCCGGCCAAGGTCGCGGTGTTCTCCTCGGGCCTGTTCGGCTCGCTCTCGGGCGGTCCCGTGACCAACGTGCTGACCACCGGCACGCTCACCATCCCGGCCATGAAGCGCCTCGGCTTCTCCGCCAAGTATGCCGGCGGCGTGGAGGCCTGCGCCTCGACCGGCGGCGTGCTGATGCCGCCCATCATGGGCGCGACCGCTTTCGTGATGGCCAACTTCCTGCAGATCTCCTACGTCGAGGTGGCGATCGCCGCGATCGTGCCGTCGCTGCTCTACTATTTCGGCCTGTTCATGCAGATCGACGCCTACTCGGCGCGGCGCGGCATGAAGGGCCTGCCCAAGGCGGAGCTGGAGAGCGTCTGGCGGGTGATCAAGACCGGCTGGGTCTACCTGTTCGTCTTCGCCCTGCTGATCTTCATGCTGATCCACCTCCAGCAGGAGGCGCGCGCGCCGTTCTATGCCGTCGCGCTGCTGCTGATCATCAACCAGTTCACGGCCCACAAGCTGACGCGCGAGAAGCTGCTGCGCTTCGTCTTTGCCACCGGCTTCCTGCTGGCCGAGCTGGCCGGCATCCTGGCCGCCATCGGCCTCGTGGTCGGGGCGCTGGTCAGCACCGGCATGGTCGGCACCATCACCAACGACCTCGTGTTCCTTGCCGGCAACAACACCTTCGTGCTGCTGCTGATGGGGGCGTTCACCTGCTTCATCCTCGGCATGGGCATGACGGTGACGGCGGCCTACATCTTCCTCGCCATCATCCTGGCGCCGGCGCTGATCAAGGCCGGGCTGGAGCCGCTGCCGGTCCACATGTTCCTGCTCTACTGGGGCATGCTGAGCTTCATCACGCCGCCGGTGGCGCTGGCCGCCTTCGCCGGCGCCTCGGTCGCCAAGGCCGATCCGATGGCGACCGGCTTCGAGGCGATGCGGCTGGGCACGATCATCTATTTCATCCCGTTCTTCTTCGTCTACAACCCGGCGCTGCTGCTGCAGGGCCCGCTCGACGAGATCCTGATCGTCTGCGCCTCGGCCGCGCTCGGCGTCGTGCTGCTGAGCGCCGCGCTGCAGGGCTACCTGATCGGCCTGGGGCGCCTGCCCGACGGGGCCGCGGGCCTGCCGTCGCGGCTGCTGATCGGGTTGGGCGGACTGACGTTCGCCGTGCCGGGCGGCGACATGACGGGGCTCACCCATCTCCATCTCACCGCCATCGCCTTCGCGCTGACCGCGCCGGGCATCGTGCTCGCCTGGTTCATGGGCGGGCGGCGCCGGGCGCCCGCGCCCGGGTGACGGACGACCGAACGACCGGCCCGTCGCCCGCCTGGGGGCGCGTCAGCTCTTCAGCCAGCCGCCTATCGCCTCCGCCTTGGGCAAGCCGCCGGCATGGACCACCTTGCCGTCGACGACGATGCCGGGCGTCGATGCGATGCCATACTGCGCAATCGCGGCGTAGTCGGTTACCTTCTCGATCCTGACGTCGATCCCGGCCTTCGCCGCCTCGGCCTTCACCATCTCGACGGCGGCGTCGCAGCGCTTGCAGCCCGGGCCGAGAACTTTCACGTCCTTCATGAACACTCTCCTCGATCAGTGGAACAGGGCGTTGAAGAGGAAGCCGACCGCGAGGATGCCGGCGCCGACAACGGACACGAACACCGCGATCAGTTTCATCGACAGCACTTTGCGAAGGATGATCATCTCGGGAAGCGAGAGGGCGATCACGCTCATCATGAAGGCGAGCGTCGTGCCGAGCGCGGCACCCTTGCCGAGAAGGGCTTCCACGACGGGTATGATGCCGGCGGCATTGGTGTACATCGGGATGCCGAGCACGACGGCCGCGGGCACCGACCACCAGGCGTCGGCGCCCATGATCCGCACCATCAGGTCTGCGGGCACGTAGCCGTGGATTGCCGCGCCGGCAGCGATGCCGGCGACGAGCCACGGCCACACCCGGCCGACGATGTCCTTCACCGCCTCGATGCCGGCCTTCAGGCGGTCCACGATCGTGATCTGCTCGTCGGGCAGCTCGATGGCGCCGGCGCGAATGTCGCGCACCCACGGTTCCAGCCAGCCTTCGAGCTTCAGCCGGCCGATGATGAAACCGCCGGCAATCGCGACGGAGATGCCGAAGACGAGATACGTCAGCGCGACTTTCCAGCCGAGGAGCGCGAACAGGAGGCCGAGAGCGACCTCGTTGATCATGGGCGCGGCGATCAGGAACGAGAAGGTGACTCCGAGCGGTACGCCGGCGCTGACGAAGCCGATGAACAGCGGCACGGCCGAGCACGAACAGAACGGCGTCAGCACGCCGAGCCCGGCGGCGGCGACGTTGCCGACGCCTTCGGCGCGGCCCGCCAGCATGGCGCGGGTCTTCTCCGGCGAGAAGAAGCTGCGCACGACGCCCATGGCGAACACGACGAGGCCGAGCAGCAACAGCACCTTTGGCGTGTCGTAGACGAAGAAGGCGAGGGCTTCGCCGAGAGGGCTGGTGCGCTCGACCGGCAGCAGCGAGACGACCCACTCCGAGAACGGGATCAGCTGTGAGTAGAGCACTGCCCAGAGCGCCAAGCCTGCCACGGTTGCGCCGATCCACTTCCACAAGGGATCGCGCCCGGTGCCGGGCTGGCGCAGCATGGTGGTCCCGATCGACATGGCGGGCATCATGACAGGTGCGGCGAGACACCGGTTTGCGGCAGGTCAAGTCGCGCGGACGGTTCGCAGACCGGTCCGGCGTCGGGGCCACGCCATGCCGCGACGTCGTGCAATTCTGGCCGCCGCCGGCACGCCGGAGCCGATCCTGGCAGCCCAAGGGCTTCGACGACTTCCTCGCCCACGACCGCAAGCCCTGAATGGTGGACACGAATTGGTGGACACGGAATGGTGGACACAGGCGCTACACGCGACTGTCCACTCGTGTCCACCATTCGGACCTAGATGAACTGCCGCATCGCCGCGATCACGACCAGCGCGCCGATCGCCATGACGGCGCTGCCCAGCGAGACGATGTAGAGGGCGCGGCCGGGCGAGAGCCTGGCCATCGAGGCCGCGATCCAGAAGAACGGGTCGTTCACGTGGCACACCGCCATCGACCCCGCGCCCACCGCCGCCGCCGCCAGCGCCCGTCCCGAGGCGCTGTCGAGGCCGAGCGCCGGCAGCATCGGCTCGACCATGCCCGAGGCGGTGAGCACCGCGGTCAGCGAATTGCCCTGCATCGTCTTCACGATGGCCGCCGCCAGGAACGGCGTCAGCACGCCGTAGCGCGGATGCAGCGCGTATTCGGCCAGCAGTTCCGCCATGCCGGTCTCGTCGAACACGCGGCCCAAGCCACCTGACGCGCCGACCGCCAGCAAGAGCGGCGCCCATGAGCGGCCGACCAGCATCGACGGCTCCCAGCGCCGGGCGAGCACCACGGCCAGCGTGATCGCAATGGCGGTCAGGATCAGCGGCTTGGCGATGCCGGTGTAGAACTCGCGCGCACCGCCCTTGCCCAGCGGCTCGCTCGGCATCTGGGCGACGGACTGCACGATCAACAGCGCGATCGGAATGCCGATGCAGAGCCACGCCCATGAGACCCGTCCCGGCGCGTCGGACGACGGCACCTGCCGTGCCACGTGCCACCAGCCGAGCGTCGCGGCGACGGCGGCGACCGGCACGGCGATCAAAAGCATCGTGCGAATGTCGGCCTTCATCACCGACGCCGCCGCGACGGCGAGCGGCGAGGGAGCCACCAGGGCCGCAACTGCCAAGAGCGTGAGCGCCATGCCAAGCGCACGCCGCGGCGCGTCCTGGCCGGCCGGCTGCAGCAGCGCCAGCCCGCCCGCCGCCGAGCCGCCCAGTCCCGCCAGCGCGCCCGCGACCGCCGAGGTGCCGGTGCCAAGCGGCGTGCGCAGCAACACCGCGGCCACCAGCGCCCCGGCCACCACCAGCAGGCCGACCTGCTCGACGGCCGAAGCGAAGCCGAGGCCAAAGGCCTTGCCGATCGACTGGAAGGTCATGTCGGCGGCGATGCCGTAGACCACCACGGTGGCCATGATGGCGAGGAAGGCGGGCAGGCGGATACGCTGGACCAGGAGCACGATCAGCCCGATGGCGATCGGCACGAGAAGGGAGGCGAGAAGCATGGGACGAAGCTTAGTGGGCTGTTACAGTGGCGTCATGCGCCTGCTGGCAGTTCTCCTGTTGATGCTTGGTCTCGCCGTTCCCGCGGCCGCGGACACGCTGGTCCGAATCGAGGGCAAGAACTTCATCGCCCCCGACGGCAGCACGCTCCACCTGAAAGGCATCAGCCTCGGTAACTGGCTGATGCCCGAGGGCTACATGTTCAAGTTCGAGGTCGCCAAGGCGCCACGCCAGATTTTTGCCGCCTTCGACCGCCTGCTCGGGCCGGATCGTGCCAGCGCCTTCTGGCAGCAGTACCGCGATAGCTACATCACCGAGGACGACATCCGCTTCATCAAGTCGGTCGGCTTCAACATGGTGCGCGTGCCGCTGCACTGGCGGCTGTTCATGACCGCTGACGGCGAAATCTCGGGCGAGGGATGGGCGCTGCTCGACCGCGTGGTCGGATGGGCCGCCGCTTCCGGGCTCTACGTGATCCCGGATCTTCACGCCGCGCCCGGTGGCCAGACCGGCATCAACCACGACGACGGGCCGGGCTATCCGCTGATGTTCTATGTGCCACGCGACCGCGAACTCACGGTCAAGCTATGGCGGACGCTGGCGCAGCGCTACAAAGGCAACCCGACGATGCTGGGTTACGACATCCTGAACGAGCCGATTGCGCCCTACCACGACGTGGCCACGCTGAATGCGCGCCTTGAGCCGTTCTACAGGCGAACGACGGCGGCGATCCGCGCAGTCGATCCTGATCGTATCGTGATCCTCGCGGCCGGCCAGTGGAGCTCGAGCTTCGCCATGTTCGGCCCGCCCTTCGCGAAGAACCTTGCCTACACCTATCACTCCTTCTGGGCGTCGACGAAACGCGACTCGATCCAGCGGCACCTCAACTTCGCCAACCTCTACGACGTGCCCCTCTTCTTGGGCGAGACCGGCGAACTCACCGACGAATGGAACGAACGCTTCCGGAAACTGCACGATACGCACGGCATCGGCTGGTCGTTCTGGACCTACAAGAACCTCGACACGCCCTCGACCGTGGTCTCGATTCCGCGGCCACAGGGCTGGGCCGAGATCGTGGCTTTCGCCGACGGCAAGCGGGCGGACAAGCCCGCACCGGAACTGATCGACCGCGCCGTCGCGGAATATCTCGACGGCATCAAGTTCAGGAATGGCACGATCCGCTGGAGCTACCTCGCGTCGCTGGGCTTGAAGGGATCGCCGTAGCTCCCGCCGTCAGGCGGCCGCGTCCTTCAACACCATGTCCGCCGCCTTCTCGCCGATCATGATTGATGGCGCGTTGGTGTTGCCCGAGGTCAGCGTCGGCATGATCGAGGCGTCGGCGATGCGCAGTCCGTCGATGCCGTGCACACGCAGCCTGTGGTCGACGACGGCCATTGCGTCGACTCCCATCTTGCAGGTGCCGACCGGGTGGTAGGTCGTCTCCGCCGCGCCCCTCACCCAGTCGAGGATCTCTTCGTCCGAGTCCTTGTCTGAACCGGGCGCCATCTCCGTCACCTGCAGCGGCGCCATCGCGGGTGCGGTCATGATGGCGCGGGCGATGCGGACCGCGCGCGCGGTCAGCGTGGCGTCGATCGGCGCGGAGAGGAAGTTGAAGTTGATCGCGGGCGGTTGGCGCGGATCTGCTGAGACGACATGGATGTGTCCCTTGCTTTCCGGCCGCATCGGGTGGGCGTAGCAGGTGACGCCGGACTGGCGGGCGATCTTCGGTCCCTTGGGACCGGGCTCGGTCAGCATCGGCACCCAGCCCAGCAACAGATCGGGCGCGGCGAGGCCGTCGCGCGAGCGCACGAAGGCGCGCATCGGCGCGCCCACGCTGCCGAGCAGGCCTCGCCCGGAGAGGGCATAGCGCAGCGCCTGCTGCACGAGACCGAGGCCGCGCGCCGTGTCGTTGTAGGTGATGCCCCTGGCGCCGATCGCCCATTTTGTTCGCGGCGCATAGTGGTCGCGCAAATTCTCGCCGACGCCCGGCAAAGCGTGACGTACTTCTATGCCGAGCGACTGCAGACGCTCGGGCTGGCCGATGCCCGACAGCTCGAGCAGTTGCGGCGAGTTGATCGTGCCGCCGCTCACGAGGACTTCGCGCGCGGCCCGCGCCTCGCGCACTTCGTTGCCGACGGAATAGCGGACTCCGATGCAGCGCTTGCCGTCGAACAGGAGACCATCGGCGACCGCGCCCGTTTCGATGCGGAGATTCGGACGCTTGCGAACCGGATCGAGATAGCAGCGCGCCGTGCTCATGCGGCGGCCCGAGGCGATCGTCGCCTGGCTCATGGCGATGCCATCCTGCCGGGCTCCGTTGTAATCGGGATTGTGGGCGATCCCGACCTCCCCAGCAGCCTTGATCACCGCGGCAAAGAAGGGCTCGCGCGGCTCGGGGTTGGTGACGCGGAGCGGCCCGTCGCGGCCGCGAAAGGCATCGTCGCCGCCGCCGTCATAGCTTTCCATGCGCTTGAAGAACGGCAGGACGCTCTCGTAGCTCCAGCCCTGGTTGCCCATCTGCGCCCAAGTGTCGAAATCCTGTGCCTGGCCGCGCACGAAGGCCATGCCGTTCAGCGCGCTGGAGCCGCCCAGGAGCCGCCCGCGCGGTACCGGAATGCGGCGACCGTTGGTGCTGGCCTCGGGCTCCGAACTGTAGAGCCAGTTGACGGCGGGGTTGGTGATCATCCGGGCGGAGCCGACCGGGATGCGGGTCCAGGGATGGCCGGCGGGACCGGCTTCCAGCAGCAGCACACGGCTGCGCGCGTCGGCCGACAGCCTGTTCGCGACCACGGCGCCGGCCGATCCGGCACCAACGACGATATAGTCATGGTCCATTGTCAAAATTCGCCACTCATTTCTTCACCGCCGCGGGGTAGAGCATTTCGCAGGCGAGCGACATAGCCTCGATAGGTGGAGCGGCCCAGTTCGGGATGGGTCTGGATTCGGTGCGCGAGAGAATCGATGGTCCAGGTATCGATGACGTCGTAGCCAAGAGTCGCCAGCGCCGCCGGAACCTCGGCGGCGCTGCGAATCTGGTAGGGGACCTCGGCCATTCCGAAGTTTTCCAGGGTCACGACGGTCGGTCCATCGCGCGTGACTACCTTGTTGAGCAGAATGTGGCGAGGCGGCGCGCGCAGGCGGCGCACCAGATCGACAAGCGGCTCGTCGAGGTACGGCATGAGCCCCGATGCCAGAAGAACGTCGGCGGCGGGCGCATCCTCGATGCGATCGACGAAGGACAGGGTCCGATCCTGCGGGCGCACCTGCGCGTGCCCTGCTTTCACGAGCGCCGGCAGGTCGTAGACGATCCAGTCGATGCGATCGAGGTCGAGATATGGTCTGAATGCCCGGTACTTCACGCCGATATGACCGCCCGCATCGACGATGCGGGCGATCTCCGGCGCCAGTCGTTCGAGCCAGTAGAGAATCGGGTAGTCCCAGAGCGGCACCTGCTGCATCAGCTCCTTGGACACGTCGGTGACGGCATCATGATCGTAGCCAGCCAGCATGCCGGGGCGCACGTGGGCGGCAGCCTCTTCGAACGAAGAAAAGGCGCCGCGGAAGCGCACGTTCGCCCGGCTGAGCGCGCGAAACCGGCCCAGTGCCAGCAGTGCGGCGTGTTTCAGGTAAGTGCGCACGGTTGCGCCAAGTCGCTCATTCTGCCCGGCAACCTAGCCAACCGCGAACGGGGTGTCCAAGATCGCGGCCCAGGAGGATCATGCAAGAGTCACAACGCTGCCGCAGCCAGATCCTGGTCTGGTCGTGGAGCCTCGACGCCGATCGCCTTTCGGGCGAGACCGCCGAAGCCCTGCTGACCGAAGATGAGAAGGCGCGTGGCCGCACCTTCGTGTCCCCTCGACTGCGGCAGCGCTTCGTTGCGGGCCGGGCGCGACTGCGGTCGCTTCTCGGTCAGCATCTGGGTCTTGATCCACGCGCCCTCGTCTTCATGCAGAACGAGTTCGGCAAACCGAGGCTCGCCCATCATCCGTCCGTGCATTTCAGCCTCAGCCACTCTGGAGACCAGGCCATTCTTGCCGTGAGCGATCAACTCGAGCTTGGCGCCGACATCGAACGAGTCCGCGCGCTCGACCATCTCGACCTTGCAAGACGATACTTCCATCCGAACGAGACCACGTTGATTGGAAGCCTGCCACGGCCGGACGAGCAACTGCAGGCCTTCTTTCGCATCTGGACCCTCAAGGAGGCCATCGTGAAGGCATTGGGCGTGGGCCTGTCGATTCCGCTCGATTCGTTCGAGGTGTCGATCGTAACCTCGCCGCCGACGCTGATACTCTGCCCCGCGGGGAGGCCGCAGGCCTGGTGGCTGCATCTGACGGTGGGAGACTACTGCCGCGCGCTGGCCGCGCCGACCGGCACGGACGTCGGACTGATCCAGCGAACGGTCTGATCGTCGCGGCCGACCAGGTCGAGCAAGGGGCCCGGCTCGCCCTTCAGGACGCTCCTGAAGAACGCGACCTCGAATGCCTGGATCGCCGCGCTCATGGCGCGGCGCTCGAAATTTGTGCGACGCGTTTTGTCGGTGGAAAAGGCGAAGAGGGCGTCGGACAGATCGGCATGATCGGCGTCCCGCAGTAGCACCCAGTAGCTGCCGGGTCGCTCCATCCGCTGCCGATTGCGCGGCAGGTCGATCGCACTCACCAGGGCGTAGTTCCGGGTGAAGGCATCGGGCGAGGCGAGTTCGGCCTCGGACGGAAAGGCTTCTTTGCTTGAGAGCAGGAAGTACGCTTCCGATCCGATCTCGGTGGCGGGAGGCCCGAAAAGGCCGCCGTCCACGCTCAGGACGGCAACGATACGCTTGTCGGTCAACGCCGCCATCAGGCCCGCCGCGCCACCGATCGAATAGCCGAGCACGCCGACCCGTGTGAGATCGACGCGGCCGGCAAGAAGGGAGGACTGCCCGGCGCCGAGGGCGCGAAGGACTTCCAGGAGACGCGCGGCCTGGGCAACGACGTCCTCTCCGGCGCGCTCGATCGTGGCGGCCATCGCCGCGTCGGACGAGAGATCGAAGGTGACTCCGCGGCCGGGAGTGACGGCGGGATCGGCGAAGTCGTCGCAGCCAACGACGACGAAGCCGTGGCTGGCCAGGTTCTCCAGCTGGGTTCTGCTTTGCGTGCGCGCTTGGCCCCAGCCGGGCGAATAGAGGATCAGCGGCGCCGGCGTCCGAGCATCGAGCGGCGCATTGCCCTGTGCACTCGCGGCTGGATACCAGACGGTCACCGGGATGGGTCGGCCATTCGAGTCCTGCAGGACGAGATCCACCTGGCCGACGACCTTTGGTCCGCTGGGCGACGGCGCGCGGGGCACGAACACGAACCAGCCGGCCACGGCCAGCGCTACGGCAAGGATCAGGCCGGCAATGAGCAGGAGGCGCAGGGGGCTCACCACGTCTGCAGGAAGGAAGCGATCTCGCCGGCAGGCCGCTCGCGGAACATGTCGAAATGTCCGCTGTCGATGTCGACCTTGTCCAAGCTCCCGGGGACCAGCGGTTCCCAGCCCATCCGCTCATCGAACAGCCGACCCTGCAATGGCTCGTTGCTGCGAAAGAGGATCACTTTGCCATCATACGGGCTGGGTCGGTAGCTCGCGACCGCATTGTACAAATAGTCGTCGAACCACTCACCTGGCAGGCTTTGCCTTTCGGGTCCCGGTTCCGGAGGCAACAGCCCCAGATGGAAAAGAATCGGCTTGCGCACGATTTCGTTCAGGCCAACCTCGCCTTTTCGGAACCGCTGGAGTCGCTCGGTGTAGCGATGAAGCCGCAGTTGCTGCCGGCGCAGAAGCTGGTTCCAGCGCGACATGGTCTCGCGATAGCCCGGGGCCCAGCTGTCGAAGAGCGCGACGAGCGTGACCTTCTCGCCCATGCGCTGCAACTGCCGGGCGGCTTCGAACGCCAGGACGCCGTACACGCAGTGACCGCCGAGGATGTAGGGACCCCGCGGCTGCGCCCAACGGATCAGTCGTACCGCGTAGGTGGCAAAATCCTCGAAAGCGTAGGACTTCAGCTCGAGCGGGCCATCCTGGTGATAGAGCAGGATGTCGATGAAGGGCCGATCCTCTCCGAGCTGTCGCGCGAGCTGGTAGTAGACCGACCGGTTGTTGAACACGATCATCGGCGTGCGCGTACCGCCCTCGTGAAAGCGGGCAACCTGCTGGGCGGGGTCGTGGACGGGAATGGGCTTGAGGTGTCCCACCGAATCAGGCGCGGCGCCGGCGCGCGGGGAAATGTCCTGGAGCGCCGGACAGTCGGCCAGGAGGCAGTCGGGCGACGCCGCAAGTGCTTCCAGACACCGACGCCACGCTTCGACCAGGCCCTGCACCGTTTCCAGCTCGTAGAGATCGGCGTCGGCCTCGCACGACATGCGCCAGCCTTCGTCGCGGCCGATCATGTAGAAATTGAGGGGCCACTGGCATCCCGAGGAGTACGACGGCAGGGAGATCAGGCTGAAGCGGCTGGAGCCCTCACGTTCCGTCTCCGTCGTGCCCGAATAGGAACGGTGGACGACGAGATTGATGGCGTGCAGCGGCCTGCCGTCGCGGTCGGGCGCGAACGTCGACGCGATCTCGAACGGCAGGCGCTGATGCTCAAGGGCCTCCTGGACCTTGTCCGCCACCGTCCTTGCGAAGGCGTCGAGCCGGACATAGTCGTCGACCGGCAGGCAAAGCGTGATCGAGTTGACGGTCGGTCCGACAAGATCTTCGGTCTCCGGTTCCGCCCGGTTCGCCACCTGGGATCCCAGCACGATCTCCGTGTCACCCGTGACACGGCGCAGCATCAGGGCAAGCGCCGCTGCGGCAAGGCTGTAGAGCGTGAGGTTCTGCTGGCGGGCAAAGCTGTCGACGGCACGGCCGAGGGCGTCCGGCAGCAGAAGTGAGGTGACGTGGCTTCGCTCACCCCTGTGCGCAGCAGGGCGATGGTCAGGTGCAACCTCGGTCCCCGCGGCGTCCCGTAGCTGCCGTTGCCAGAAGGCGCGCGCCTCGTCGAGGGCGCCACTCTTGAGCAACTCGCTCTCCCAGAGCGCATAGTCGGCGAACTGGAGCTCCGGCTCGGACATGTCTGGAGCGGCGCCCACGTCGATGGCATTTGCGGCGGCGCGGAACTCGCTCGCGATCAGGCCGGTCGACCAGCCGTCGGCGACCATCGCATGAAGGGTGAGCATCAGGACGCCGCGATCCGGGCCGAACTGCAGCAGCGTCGCGCGCATGAGTGGCGCCTGGCGGGGGTCGATCGGCTCGATGGCTTCGTCCCTGGCGATCTCCTCGGCGCGCGCCGCGCTCTCGTCGGCCGAGAGGAACGACAGGTCGATGTTGCGCAGCTTGAGCGAGCAGGCGGGCAGGATGACCTGGGTCAGCCTGCCGTCGATCTCGTGGAAGCGGGTGCGCAGGATCTCGTGTCGCTGCACCAGGGACTGCAGCGCGCCCTCGGCGGTCGCGGGCGACAGGCTCCCGGCCACGAGCCAGCGCATCGCGACATTCAGCCCCTGCGGGCCGTCTTTGCCGTGCTGTGCCCAGAGCCGCTCCTGCAGCGGCGTGCATGGAAACGCGCTCGCGCCGCCGCTGTCGAGGGATGCCCGCCGGTCGTCGAACCCGCCGATGCTCATGGCGTGACGGTATGCCGTCTCGCGCCGCGCCGGAAGTCGGCAAGTGATGGGCCTTTTCTGGCGGATGCATCGCGGGATGCGTCCGGCCGTCCCTCGAGCCCGCCGGCGAGGGCAGCGACGGTGGGGTTCTTCATCAACTCGCGGGCACTGACGGCGATGCCGATCTGGTCAAGTTGGGCGGCGATGCGGAAGACCTGCAGAGAATCCGCACCAAGGGCGAACAGTGGATCGTGGATGCCGACCTCCTGCCGGCCGATCACGTTGGCCCACACGGCCGCAATCCTGGCCTCCAAGGGCGTCCGTGGCAGGGCCGTGGCCGACGTCGCGGTCCCCGTTGTCGCAGGCGCAGGCGGTGGCAGCGCGTTCCGGTCGACCTTGCCGTTTGGCGTCAACGGCAGCGCCTCGAGCTCGAGCCAGCGCGCCGGGACCATGTAGTCCGGCAACCGGCTGGCCAGATGGGCGGCGAACTCGGCGGGCTTGGCGCCGTCGGCGGCGACGACATAGGCGACCAGCGCCGGGTCGGGGCCGGCGTCATGGCGCAGCAGGACGGCGCAATCGCGAATGCCGGACGCCTGGCGCAATACGTTCTCGATCTCCTCGAGCTCGATCCGGAAACCCCGCAGCTTCACCTGGTGATCGACGCGGCCGCGCAACTCGAAATCGCCCGAAGGCAGAAGGCGCGCGAGATCGCCAGTGCGATAGAGGCGCCGCGCCGCATAGCCGGCGAGCGAGATCGTCCGGAACGATTGCGCGGTGAAGTCGCTGCGGTCGAAATACCCCTTCGCCAGGCCGTCACCACCGATGAAGAGTTCGCCGACGGCCCCTGCCGGCACGAGCCCGTCGCGATCGTCGAGGACGTAGAGCTGCGTGTTGGCCAGAGGCTTGCCGATCGTGATATCGGCGGCGCCAGCGTGCATTTCGCAGCCGGACGAATAGATGGTGGCCTCGGTCGGTCCGTAGAGGTTCCACAGTCGTCCGCCGCCCGCGAGCAGCCGGTCGACGACATCGCGGGATACCGCCTCGCCGGCGGTGATCATCTTCAGCCCGGGGCGTGACGAAAAGCCTGCCTCCAGCAGCATCCGCCACAAGGTCGGCGTCGCCTGCATCAGCGTGGCGCCAGTCTTCCTGGCGAGCGCCACCAGCTCGAAGCCGGTCCTGACCACATCCGCTTCGGCGAGGACCAGCCGGCCGCCCGCGATCAACGGCGCGTAGAGTTCCGCCGCGGCGACGTCGAATGTGATGGCGCTCGAGGCGATGGCGACGTCGGCCGCGGTGACATCGCACCGGCGCACGACATCGCTGATCACGTTGACCAGCGCGCGGTGACCGACCTCGACGCCCTTCGGCATTCCAGTCGAGCCCGACGTGAACAGGATATAGGCCGAATCGTCCGCGGGCACCCGTGGGAGTTTGTGCCCGTCCAGACGCTCGTTGAGGGCGAGCTGGTCCATGCGCAACGCAAAGGCATAGGGCGCAATCGACCGTATCCGTTCATCCTGACAGATGATGCCGTCGATCTGCGCGGCCGTCGCGATCTGCCGAAGGCGATCCAGCGGCTGATGCACATCGAGCGGCACATAGGCGTGGCCCGTCTTCATCACGGCCAGCAGGGCTACGGGCAACGCCCGGGAGCGGTCGACCGCGACGGCAATCCGGCCTCGACGGACGATGCTGACGCCCAGAATTTCCTGCGCCAGACGCGTCGATTGGCGGTCGAGCTCGGCATATGACATCGCGCCTGCGCCGTCGACGCAGGCGACATCGTCGGGTGTCTTCGCAGCCTGCTGGGCGAACAGATCGTGGATGCAGCTCTCACGGGGATAGGGAGCCGCACTGCCGTTGACCACGTCCAGGATGAAACGCTCCTGCTCGGAGGAAAGCAATGGCAGTGCCGACAAAGGCGTTTCCGGTGCCGCGCAGATGCCTTCGAGGATGCGCCGATAGTGCGTCATCCAGCGGGCGATCGTCGTTTCGTCGAACAGGTCGGTGTTGTAGTCGCAATCGATCCGCAGACCCGCGCCGGACTCGATGACGTTGACGAAGATGTCGAAGTTGACCGCCGCCTTGGCGTTGGGCGTGACCTTGACCGCTGGGCCTCCGAAATCGAGCGCGTCGGCCATGCGTTCGAGATTGAACTGGACTTCCATGAGCGGCAGGCGGTTTGCGGTACGCTGTAGCGGCAAGGCGCGGACCAGGGTGCCGTAGGTGCACTTCGGATGGTCGAAGCCGTCGAGCAGGCGGCGTGCCACCGCCTGCACATGCGCGCCGAAAGGCGCGTTCCAGACCAGCGGTGCCCGAAAGGGCAGCATCTGAACGCAGTGCCCGACCAGGTCCGGTTCGTCATCGGCCGACTGGCCTGCCACCGGCACGCCGATCACGATGTCGGTCGTTCCCGAGAGCCGACCCAGGACCGTCTGCAGCGCCGTGAAAAGTGTCGAGAAAACGGTCACGCCGTACCCGGCGCCCACTTTCTTCAACGAAGTAGATAACCCGGCCTCGAAATGGGTCGAGTAGGTGGCGCCGGCATACGACCGCTGCGGCGGACGGGGGCGGTCCGTCGGCAGATCCGGCAGCGCGGGAAGATCGCTGTAGAGCGAGGTCCAGTAGCGGAGATCGACGGCCTGCAAGTCCTTCGACGCCGCCTGCGCAAGGGCATAGCGCGCGAAGCGCGGGGCCGCGGGTAACGCCGCAGACCCGTCCGCGTGCGACAGGCGGTAGAATGCCGCGAGATCACGCAGAATGATGTTGGTGGACCAGCCGTCGCACACGATGTGATGAACGGTGAACAGGAGAACGTGGCGGTCGTTCGCGAGGCGTACGAGCATGGCGCGCACCAGCGGTCCGGCCCAGAGATCGAACGGTGTGCGCGCATCGGCGGCGACGAGCGCGGCCAGCGCCGCGTCCGGATCGCGCTCGCGCGAGCAGTCCTGCGCTTCCAGATCGAGGATGAGCGACGGCGCGAAGTGCATGCGCTCATCGGCGCGCCCGATGCGTCCCCGCAACGCCTGATGGCGCGCGATGACGGCGTTCAGCGCAGCCGCCAGGGTTGCGGCGTCGATCTCGCCGTCGAATGCGATGCTGATCGACTCGTTGAAGGCGCAGGAGGCTTCGTCGCTCATCTGCGCGGCGGTCAGGATTTCCAGCTGTGGATCGGTGAGGGGAGCCGAGTCGGGTTCGACCGGGGGCAGATCGATCGGTGACGGTCGGCCGATCTGCCGCGTTGCCGTCAGGATGCCGGCCGCCTCCAGCGCGTCGAGCGTTGCCTTGAACGCACTCTCGATCGTCGCGATGTCGGCATCGGAATGCGCGGTGGTCAGGAAGCAGGGATAGGCTTCCTGGACGTGTACGCCGAGCAGACGCATCTGCGGCCAGAATAGCGCTGCCAGAGGGTGCTCGGCCGCGAAGCTGAGATGGAACCAGCTCGAGAAGCCCTCGGCCCGCGTCGCCAGTCCGCGCCTTTCGAGGTCGCGGTTCACGGCCTCGACGAGGCCGCCCATGCGCGCGGCGAGACGCTCCTGCAGGGCGGGGCCCTCGGCCTTGAGATGCAGGAGCACCGCCTTGGTGGCGGCGAGCACCAGCGGATGGCGCACGAAGGTGCCGGCAAAGAAGGTCGGTGCGACTTCGGGGACAGAATCGTCGCCGAAGCGCCATGTGCCGCCATCGAGGGCATCCATGAACCGCGCCTTGCCGGCGAGAATCCCGACCGGCATGCCGCCGCCCACGACCTTGCCGTAGGTCGCGAGGTCGGCCCTGATGCCGAACAGCGCCTGCATGCCGCCGGGATGGGCCCGGAACCCGGTGACGATTTCGTCGAACACGAGTGCCGCGCCCCTGGCCTCGGTGATGGCGCGCAGCCTATGCAGGAAGGCCCGTGGCCGCAGCTCGGGATGGCGGCTCTGCACCGGCTCGACCAGAACGGCCGCGATGTCGTCGCCGTTCGAATCGATCCATTCCAGGCTCTGCGGGTCGCCATACGGCAGGACCGTCATGTTGGCGACCGCCTCGGGCGGGATGCCCGGCGCCACCGGAAGTGCGCGCCGGGTGGCGCCGCCGGCCTTGACCAGCACCTCGTCGAACTGTCCGTGGTAGTCGTTGCCAAAGACGACGACGCGTTCGCGGCCCGTCACGGCGCGGGCCACGCGCATCGCCGCCATCACCGCTTCCGACCCGGTGTTGCAGAACGTTACGCGCTCGTCGCCCGTCATCTCCGACACCAGCGCGGCGACTTCACCGGCCAGCGGGCTCTGTGGCCCGATCGGGAATCCTTCCTGCAACTGCGCCGCGACGGCCGAGGTGACGAAGTCCGGCGAGTGCCCGAACATCGTCTGGCCGTAGCCATTGACGAGATCGACGTATTCATTGCCGTCGACGTCCCAGATCTTCGAGCCCTTGGCCCGCGCGGCGATCACTGGATAAACCAGTTCCTTCCACTCCCGGCGAAAGCCCGCGACAGTGCGCGGGTCGGCGAGCACGGCCCGGTCCTGCTCCGTCCTGGCCTTGGAAAGAGGCGTACGCGCGTTCACGCGCCGCACCAGATCCTCGATGTATTGGCGCTGGCTCGCGGTCAGGTCGTGCTGGCTGCCGGCGGAGGAGCGTTGCAGGCGTATGCGGGTATTGGCCTCCTCGCGTGAGGCTGGCACGGCAATTGGCGCGGCAACGCGCGGAGCGGGCACCACGGCAGCCGGCAGCGACGGATCGGGAGGCAGGATCGACTCGAGGTGTGCCGCGAGGCGGGCGACTGACGGCATGTCGCCCAGCAATTGCCGGAACGTGATCCTGGTCTTGAACCTCTTCTCCAGCGTGCGCGCGACCTGTCCAAGCAGGAGGGAGTCGAAGCCCAGCGCGACGAAGTTCTCCTGGGCGTCGATGTCGGACACGCCGGACAGCTCTTCGAGGATTGCGATGATTGAGGCCTGCAGGGTGGCGATGCGCGAGACGGCAAGGGCGGACGGTGCGCCCGGTGTGGCGGGAACGTCCGATGGATGAGCGATCGGCGGCTCGATGGGCGCCGGCACGGAAGCGATGGTAGTGCGCTTGTCCGAACGCTCGATCCAATGGCGCTTGCGCTGGAAGCGATAGGTCGGGAGCGGGACTCTGCTGCCCTGGGCGTTCGCCGCGGCCGTCCAGTCGGGCGAGAAGCCCGCGCGCCAGAGGGCGACCAGCGCATCGCCGAGGTCGTCGGTCTCCGCGTCCGCGAGACTCGCCGTGACCCCCCGCAGCTTCTTCCGGTCGACGACCTGCGCCGCCAGTGCCGACAGGGTGTGGCCCGGTCCGACTTCGAGCAGGAATGGATGGCTGTCCCGCGCCGCGGTGGACACGGCATCGGCGAACCGTACCGGGGCGCGGCCGTGGTGGGCCCAGTATTTCGGATCGGTCGCTTGCGCCGCATCGGCCCATTCGCCGGTGACGCAGGATGCAAAGGGTATCCGGGGTGGCTCGAGCTGCGCCGCGCCGGCGGCACTCTCGATCTGCGCGACGACGGGGTCGAGGGTGCGTGAATGGAAAGCGTGCGAGACGGCCAAGGGCTGGCACGCCACGCCCCTGGCGGTCAGCCTGGCGTTCAGCGCCGCGATCTCCTGGACCGGACCCGAGGCGACACAGAGCGACGGCGCGTTGATGGCGGCGAGATCGATCGTGTCGCCCAGTTCCGCTCTCAGCTCGCTCTCCGGCAGACGAACCGCCAGCATGGCGCCGGGCGCCATGCCCTGCATGATCCGCGCACGCGTGGCGACGAGGCGGCAGCCGTCCTCGAAGGAGAAGACGCCAGCCAGGCAGGCCGCAACGAACTCCCCGACGCTGTGGCCCACCATGGCGTCGGGCTCGAGGCCCCACGACATCCAGAGCTTGGCCAGGGCATATTCGAAGACGAACAGCGCCGGCTGCGCGAGCAAGGTGGCGTCACCGCCCGTCGCCGCCGGCTCGAGCAATTGCGCGCGCAGATCGGCGCCGACGATCGGCTCCGCGATGCCAATGCCCGCGTCCAGCGTGGTCCTGAAGGAGGCGTGATCCCGGTAGAGCGCGCGCGCCATTCCCGGGTATTGCGCCCCCTGACCGGGAAACAGGAAGATGAGCGGCCTTTCGCCTGGCCCCGGGACAGTTGGGCGCGTGGTTGGGAGCGCAGGCAGGGGTGCCGGCAGGGCGCGCAGCGCTTCGATGGCCTGCTCGAGCGATGAACACGTTACGGCAGCCCGCCGGTCGAAGGCGCGCCGGCCCGTCTGCAGCGTACGGGCGACATCTTCCAGGGGCGTTTCCGGGCTCCTGGCGAGGCGATCCGCCAGCGCCGCCGCCGCCGCTGCGAGCGCCGCTTCGTTCCTGGCCGACAGCGGCAGTACGTGGCGCCGTTGCGCGGGGGCGCGGACCGGAGGGACGACCGGCGCTTCCTCGAGCACGATGTGCACGTTGGTGCCACCGACGCCGAAGGAACTCACGCCGGCCCGCCGGGGCTCGCGTCCCGGCGACCAGGCGACGGGCGCCGTCGGGAAGTAGAACGGCGTGCCGTCAAGGTCGATGTGCCGGTTGGGCCGGCGGAAGTTCGCCAGCGGCGGGATTTCACGATGATGCAGCGCCAACGTTGCCTTGATCAGGCCCGTGACGCCGGAGGCCGCGTCGAGATGGCCGACGTTGGCCTTGGCGGAACCCAGCGCGCAGTGGGACCGCTCGACCCGCGTCGAGCCGAAGCCCTGCACCAGGCCGGCGAACTCGATCGGATCGCCGAGCGGGGTCGCCGTGCCGTGGCATTCGACGTAACCGATCGACCCCGCATCGACGCCGGACGCGGCGAGCGCCGAGGCGATGACCTCGGCCTGTCCCCGCACGCTGGGCGCTGTGAACCCGACCTTGTCGCTGCCGTCGTTGTTGACCGCGCTGCCGCGAATGACGGCGTAGATGTGGTCGCGATCCTCGATGGCGTCGGCCAGACGTTTCAGCACCACGATCGCCGCGCCGTCACCGAAGATCGTTCCCGCGGCGTCCTCGTCGAACGGGCGGCAGACGCCGTCAGGCGACACCATGCCGCCGTCCTGGTGCAGGTAGCCACGTTTCTGCGGGAAGGTGATGGAGACGCCGCCGGCCAGCGCCATGTCCGACTGGTAGAGCAGCAGGCTTTGGCAGGCTTCCACGACGGCGAGCAGCGATGTCGAGCAGGCGCTCTGCACTGTCATCGCCGGACCGCGCAGGTTCAGCCTGTAGGCGATGCGCGTCGCCAGCGTGTCGGGCAGCGCGCCCAGCAACGCATCGTAGGAGCCGACCTGGTAGTCGCTGGCAAACCTGTCGGGATTCAGCCGTTCGGCGAGGACGTTGGTGAGCAGGTAGGTGTTCAGGCTGCACCCGGCGAACACGCCGACCGCGCCGGCAAGCCGCGTCGCGTCGTAGCCCGCGTCCTCGAGCGCCGACCACGCACACTCGAGCAGCAGCCGGTGCTGCGGATCCGTCAGGGCGGCTTCGCGCGGCAGCATGCCGAAGAAGTCCGCATCGAACTTGTCGACGTCGGCGAGGGTCGGCCGCGCTCGCACGAAGTTGGCGGCATTGCGCACGTCGGGGGGAAAGGCGTCTTCGAGTTCAGCGTCCGTGAAGCGGCTGACCGAGGTCGCGCCGGCGCGGATATTGGCCCAAAAACGTTCGACCTCGTCAGCGCCGGGAAACCGGCCGGCCATCCCGATAATGGCGATGGCGTTTTCCGGGACGGTCATTGCGCCGCCTTGACGCTTCGCAGCCGCCGCAGCGCCTCGGCCTGCTGCCGGGAGCGGCGCTGCGCGGCTCCGGCGTTCACGGTTCCCGGGCTCCCGGCCGGCGTCGCCCGTCCCTCGATCGCCTGCGCCAGCACGCGGATGTTGGGATGCTGGAAAAGGGCGAGTACCTCGACGCCGGGCCACACCCGCGCGATCAGTGCATGCGCCTCCACCAGCTTGAGCGACGTCGCACCGAGGTCGAAGAAGTTGGTATCGCGGCCGATGACGTCGAGGCCGAGCACGCGCGCGAGGATGCCGCTCAGGATCCGCTCGGCGTGGCCACTGGCGACCGTCGCCGCCGACATCTCCGTCGGTCGGGCTGCGGGCAGACGCTCCTGGTCGATCTTGCCATTCGGCGTCAGCGGAAACGCGTCGAGAACAACGATCTGCGACGGCCGCATGTGTGGTGGGAGGGTCAGGGCGAGGCCGGCACGCGCCTCCGAGACCAGCTTGGCGCGGTCCTCGTCGCTTGCCGCCGGTTTGACGTAGCCGGTCAGCAGCGGCGTGGCGCCGTCGCCTGCGGCCACCGTCACGACGGCGTCGGCGACGCCGCTGCTGCGGCGCAGCGCCTCCTCGATTTCGCCGAGCTCCACGCGCTTGCCGTCGATCTTTACCTGCCGGTCGCGGCGGCCGGCGAAATCGAGGTTGCCATCGGGACGGCGGCGCCCGAGGTCACCTGTTCTGTAGAGCATTGAGCCAGCGCGCAGGGGATCGGGGACGAACTGTGTCGCCGAATGCTTCGCGTCGCCCAGGTACCCGGACGCGAGGCCGAGACCGCCAGCGTAGAGCATGCCGATCTCACCGTCCGCCACCGGCTTCATGTCGTCGTCCAGAAGGCGGACATAGGTTCCGTGTATCGGGGTGCCGATCGGCACCGGTCCACCGCCCCAACCGGTACGCGGGATCCGGTAACAGCATGTGAAAGTCGTGTTCTCCGTGGGTCCATAGCCATTGATCAGCTGGCAGTCCGGGTGGGCGGTCTGCGCACGCAGGATGTGCGTGGGCGACAACACGTCGCCGCCAGCCAGGATCTGGCGGACCCCCCGGAGTGCCTCGAGTTGATGGTCGATCAGCGCATGGAAGAGACCGGCCGTGAACCAGGCCGTCGTGACGCCGTTGTCCCGGATCGTGTCGGCGATCGACTGGAGCGAGGCGCGATCATCCTTGATGAGGATGCCCCGCGCGCCGTGCAGCAGCGTGCCCCATATCTCGAACGAGCTGGCGTCGAAGGCGAGCGGCGCATTGTGAAGGAAGATCTCGTCTGCGCCGAAATGGGCATAGCTTTGGTCGGTGACCAGCCGCACCACGGCGCGGTGGGGAATCAGCACGCCCTTCGGCCGACCTGTCGACCCCGAGGTGTACATGATGCAGGCGATGTCGGCCGGCCGGCAGGTGCCGTCCAGCGCCGTTCCGGCTTCGGCGTCGGCCGCGGCGAGAGCCGCCTCGAGGCTCATGGTCGGCGTCGCGAAATCGCCGGCCGTGCCCTTGCCGGACAGGACCAGGTCGGCGCCGCAATCACGCAGGATCCAGTCGTGATAGGCGATGGGCGCAGCCGCATCCAGCGGCATGTAGGCGCCACCGGCCTTGAGCGTCGCCAGGATCGACAGCAGCGACGCGATCGAACGCCCGGCATGCAACGCCACCACGCTTGCCGTGCCGACACCCTGCCGGCGCAGCAATCGCGCAAGCTGGTTCGAACGCCGATCAAGCTCGGCGTAGGTCAGGCTCTTCGCGCCCTGCACGATCGCAACCGACGCGGCGGCGCTGCGCGCGCTCGCGGCAAAGCGTCTTGTTATTGTGTCGCCGATCGCCTCGTAACCGAAGTCGTCGCCGCCATGCGCAGCGGGCACCGTTGCGCCGGGTCGCGAACCAGCCATTTTGCACCCGCTTCGAAACAACCATGGTCGTTCCGCATCGGCCCACGACCGATGCCCACACCATGGCGGCTAGTCCCCACTTCGCCGCCACCACCCACAGAAACCGTCGCCACATTGCAAGGCGATTAGCCGCAGTTCCTATGCGATAATAATAGCGACGGCGCCTGCAAGGTCAATGGACTCTGGCCCAAAGCGGGGACTGCCCCGGAAATGCCTTGCTGCTTGGGGATGGCGCGACGCCGGACCGTCGCGAGGCGAACCGCCTGTACCGCCGACGCTGGTATCGTCGCGGCAAAACGATATCGTCGCTCCCTCATCGTCGCATCCGTCTAAACCGATCTGGGGGCAAGAATGGACCTGAAAGGCAAGGTGGCCGTCGTCACCGGCGGCAATGGCGGGCTCGGCCAGCGCATTTGCCACGCCCTCGCTGCGCAGGGCTGTCACATCGCGGTCGTCTACGCTCGTAGCCGGGAACAGGCGGCCGGGGTCGCGCGCGATCTCGAAAAGCACCAGGTTGCCGCTGCCGCCTTCGCCTGTGACGTGACCCGGCGCGCCGAAGTGCAGCGCCTGGTCGACGATGTCATCAAGCGCTTCGGCCGGCTCGACATCCTGGTCAACGATGCGGCCTACAACAAGTCGATCCCCTTCGCTGATCTCGAAAATCTCACCGACGAGGAATGGACGAAGATCATCGACATCAATCTCACCGGCCCCCATGCTCTGCACCAAGGCGGTGGCGCCGGTGATGAAGAGCCAGGGCAGCGGGCGCATCGTGAATATCTCTTCGGTCGCGGGGCTCGGGCCCACGGGCTCCTCGATCGCCTATGCCGTTTCGAAGGCGGGTCTTATCCATCTCACCAAATGCATGGCTGTCGCACTGGCGCCCGAGGTGCTGGTGAATTGCGTGGCACCGGGGCTGCTCGAGGGCACGCGCGCCACGTCGAACCTGCGGCCGGAGCAGATCGAGAAAGGACGCCAGCAGTCGCTTCTCGGCAAGGCCGCCGACAAGGACGACGTCGCCGACCAGGTGGTCACGATGTGCCGCACAAACACCATGACTGGCCAGACCCTGGTGATCGACTCGGGCCGCACCTTTCACTAAGGAAGTCACCGAGGGTGACGCCGGCTGCCCTTAGATGTTCTGCAGCACGTTGTCGGTGCCGATGATGTGCCGGCCGACCATCTCGACGTGCGGCAGCATCGCCTGCAGGTGCTGGCTGGCGCTCATGGCGTCGCGGAAGCGGCGCTCGAAGGGCTGCGCGTCGAGGATCGCCGTGGTCCCGGCGGCACGGTAGGACGCGATCGCGACCTCGGTCGCCTCGTTCATGCCGTAAGTCGTAGCGAGTCTCAGCCGCAGCCGCAGCCCGACGTCGAGTTTGCCCGCCGCCGCGGCGTCGTAGGTTTGGCCTGCCGCCTCGTGCAGGAAGGCGCGGGCGGCCGAGAGGCGCGCTTCCAGGAGGCCGATCTCGCGCTGCACGGCGTTGTTGACGGCCATGGCATTGCTCGAGGCCCGCGAGTGCTTGCCTCGGGCGAGTTCGACATAGGCTTCGAACAGCCGCCGCGCGATGCCGAGCGTCACGCCGCAGAAGCCGGTGGCATAGAGCAGGGTCGACATGATGGTGTAGATCGGCCCGCTCTCGCGCCGCTCTTCCAGCGCGTCGCGCGCCGGGGCCCGCTCGTCCGGCACGAAGAGATCTTCCACTGTATAAGTGTCGCTGCCGGTGCCTCTGAGGCCGAGCACGTACCAGTCGTCGGTGATCCTGGCGTCGGTGCGCAGGAACACGAAGCTGCGGTCGTCCGGCCGGCCGTAGCGGATATGCGGCGTGCCGTCGGGATTCTGCACCGCGCTGTGCGCCCCTAGCCACCGCGTGTGGCGGCCACCGCTCGCAAAACTCCAGGTGCCGCTCAAGCGATAGCCACCCTCGACGCGCAGCGCCCGGCTCTTGCTGTGCTTGGCGCCCCAGGCGAGGCCTTCGCGCGCATGGCCGAACACGGCGGCGGCTGTTTCGGGCGGCATGGCGGCAGCGGAGGTCGCCGAGGAGACGTTGGACTGGTTGACGAACCAGCCGACGCTGGCATCCGCCCAGGCGAGTGCCTCCGTGGTCCTGCAGAACTCCAACAGGTGGATTTCTTGGCCGCCCAGGCTCCGGGGTAGCAGCAAGCGCAGCATGTCCTGGCCGACCAGCGCCTCCACCACTTCCGGCGTCAGCTCGCGGCGGCGGTCCATCTCGGCGCCGTGCGTGTCGAGCAGCGGCTGCAGGGCGCGCGCCCGTTCCAGAGCGCTCTTGGCGGCCGCCGGCTGAACGCGCGTATCCATGGCGATGTCCTCGATCTCCTGATCCTGTGGCGTATACTGGGCCGGCCGCGACAGGCGTCAATCCGGCGAACCCCACCCAGCGAAAGGCGCTGCTTTGGTTGTGGCGGATTTTTCCACCGTCGGGCAGGCAGGCGTGATAAACTCAACCATCAATGAATCGCAGGCAAAAGTTGGTCGAATGATCTCTCGTCGACATCTGTTGGGGGGCGTGGCGGGCCTCGCGGTGCCGGCCCTCGCCGGCTGCGGCGGACAGCCGCCCAAGGGCGCCGCCTTCGACAGGGTTCCTTCAGCCGCGTCCCGCCACGCCGTGGCCGGACTGGATGCCGTGATCGACATCAGCCACAACGTCACTGTCACCGACTTTGGCGCCGTGCGCCGCAGCAACATTCTGAGCGTCATCCACAAGGTGAGCGAAGGCGGCGACTGGTTCGATCCGTCCTACGCGTCGCGCCGCCGCCAGGCCGAGGCGGCCGGGCTGCTGTGGGGCGGCTATCATTTCGGTACCCGCCAGTATTCCGGCGAGAAGCAGGCCACCGCCTTCCTGTCGGCCTGCCAGCCGGGGCCTTCGACGCTGATGGCGCTCGATCTCGAGCCCAACGACGCCAACCCGCGTAACACCATGACCCTCGGCCACGCCGAGGCATTCGTGCTGGCCGTGCAGCGCGAGACCGGACGCCTGCCGCTGGTCTACACTCATCCGGCCTGGGCGAATGGCAATCACTACGGCCGACGCCACCTCAGCCTGGGCGCGACCGTGCGGCCGGGCTCCGTCCTAGCGCGCTGCGACCTCTGGCTCGCCGACTATCGCGAGCATCCCGAGATCCCCTTCGCCTGGGCGGACAAGGGCTGGCGCCTCTGGCAGTACGCCGCCGACGAGACTCAAGCCAACTTCGCCCACGGCAGCGAGCAGCGCGCCGTCGCGGGCGTCGGCCATTGCGATCGCAACCTGTTCAACGGCGACACGACGGCGCTCCACCGGTACTGGAAGGCCGGCGCCCGGACGGCGTGAGGGCGTCGACGGCCGCGTCACGCCACCTGGCTTCACGCCACGCAGCCCTCATACAACGCAGCCCCTCACACCACGCAACCGAAGTGCGCCGACGACACCAGCCGGATGTACTTGTCGTGCACCGAGCCCGGCCGCACGCGGCCGGCGTCGGGCGCCCGCCATCCGGCCATGCGGCGGGCAAGCTCCGCGTCGGAAACGTCCAGGGTGAGCGTCCGCTTGCCGGGATCGATTACGATCGTGTCGCCGTCGTGCACCGCCGCGATCGGGCCGCCGCGCGCCGCCTCCGGCGAGATATGGCCGATCAGGATGCCGTGGCTCACGCCCGAGAAGCGGCCGTCGGTGATCAGCGCCACGTTCTCGCCGAGGCCGCGGCCCTGGAGCTGGATGGTGAGCATCACCATCTCCGGCATGCCGGGCCCGCCCACGGGACCGACGTTCCTCACCACCACGACGGTGCCGGGCTTGATCTCGCCGGCGCGGATCGCCGCCATCGTCTCGGCTTCCGACTCGAACACCTTGGCCATGCCGCGGAACTCGCCTTTTTCCAGAGTCTTGCCGGAAAGCTTCAGCAGGCAGCTCTCCGGCGCGAGATTGCCTTTCAGCACGCTGATGTGGTTGTTGGGCGGCGCCACCGGGCGGCTCACCGGAAAGACGATGTCCTGCTTGCCGAGTTCTTCGAGGGTCGGCACCGCAGCCAGGTTCTCCGCAAGGGTCTTGCCCGTCACCGTCATCACGTCGCCGTGCAGCAGGCCGCTGCGCAGCAGTTCCTTCATCACCACCGGCACACCGCCGATGCCATGCAGGCTCGCCATGGCGTAGGGTCCGTGCGGCTGCAGGTTGGCCAGCAGCGGGATGCGCTCGCCCACCTGCTGGAGGCGCTCGATCCCGATCGGCACCTGGGCCTCGCGCGCGATGGCGAGCAGGTGGAGATACATGTTGGTCGAGCCGCCCATGGCATAGACCGTGGTGATCGCGTTCTCGAAGGCCCGCTCCGTCATGATGTCGCGCGGGCGGATTCCCACCGCCATCAGGCGATAGAGCGCCGCGACCGAGGCTCGCGCCTGGGCGCGGACGTCGGCGTGGAGGTCGCTGCCCGCCTCGTAGTCGGCGGGGTGCGAGGCGCCGCGCGGCAGCATCATGCCGATCGCCTCGGCGATAGTACTCATGGTATTGGCCGTGAACATGGCGCCGCAGGTGCCGCTGCCCGGCATCACGTTGCGTTCCAGCTCGAGCAGCTCCTCGCCCGAGATTCGACCGGCCTCCTCGGCCGCCCGGCCCTCGGCATAGTCCATGATGGTGAGGTTGTTGCCCTTGGCGGCCCATGCGCCGAAATTCACGCGGCCGGGCGAGCTGGTGCCGGGATAGAGTACCAGCCCGAAGGCGTTGGTACGGGCGAGCGGCATCAGGGCGGCGGCGCCGGTCTTGTCGCAGCCCGAGATCACGATCATCGCGTCGCCATGATGCGCGTAGTGGCCGATCTCGAAGCAGTCCGCCACGACGTCGCGCGACACCAGGCTATAGCCCGCCGTGGGCGTGCCTTGCGTCAGCGCATCGGACACCGCCGGCGCGCCCACGACCAGCCCCTGGCCGCCGCGCTCGGCTAGCAGCTCGACCAGCAGGTCGGCGATGGCGCGCACCCGGTTGTTGCAGCGATGGGCGTTGGTCCAGGCGCTGGCGATCGTCACAACAGCCGTGGTCCTGGCGGTGCGGTCCGGGTCGAACCCGGCGGCGCGCAGCTCGACGCGCGATTTCTTCCAGTAGGTGCTGCTGTCTTGCGTCATGAAGGGCCCGCCGTCTGTGATCCGGCGACGATAGCCCGGTCGCATGCCGGCGCACATCCCTGCAGCCGCGCTCGCCCGCTCTGCGGATGCCAGATCGAGCAGGCGCCGCTAGGCCGCTTTCCGGCCTTCGTCGGTCAGGCAGAGGCTGCGGCCCCCTTCGACGATCAGCCAGCCGCGATCGATGGCCTGCTGCAGGGCGGCGTCGATGGCGGCATCGTCGTTCAGCGCCAGTCGCTGGGCGATGGGGAACACCGGCGCCCACTGCGCCGGCCGGTCGTTCGTGTAGTCCAGAACGGCACGCACGACGAGGCGGGCCATCTCGACTTTGGGGGACATCAATCGACCTCCGGTTGCTCGGGCAACGGCGGTAGGACCCGCTCCTGAAGGGGTGCTCCGGAGCAGGCCCTGCAGCCGGAGTACAGGTATATGGTCTGCCCAAGAAGCTGCCCGGGCACAACGATTGGGCGGCGCCGAGGTTGCGGGGCGGGCTTCCGCCAGTTCGTCCTTGCCCGCCCCGGCGAAGGCGCCGACAGAAGGGCCATGTCGGCGCCTTCGTTCCTCGCCGGGCGATTCCCGCCACATCGCATCCTCTCCGATTGGCTGGGCGATGTGCAGGCGGCCAGCCTGCTGGCCTACAGCCTGGCCGCCGAGGCGCACTTCATGCCGACCAGGCTCAACGATCACGGCGGCGGCCGTCGCGACCCGGTGGTCCGCCAGTCCTCGGTCCTGAAGGATCTCGGTGCCTTCGCCGGCCCGCTGCGCCGCAAGGCGCTAGCCCTGCAGGCCGGACTCGAGACCGCGTTCGACCTGCAGCACACGCCGGCCAACAGTACCCAGATCGAGATCGTGGCGCATGGCGACGGCGCCTTCTACCGCCCGCATACCGACACCTACACCGGCGACGAATACTTGCCCGGCGGCCGCCGTCGCCTGACGATGGTCTACTATCTCCATCGCCGGCCGCGCCGCTTCACCGGCGGCCGGTTGCGGCTGTTCGATCTCGGCGGCGACCAGTCGATCGAGATCGAGCCGACCAACGACAGCCTGCTCGCCTTCCCGTCGTCCGCGCTCCACGAGGTGGAGACGATCTCCTGTCCCGGCGGTACGTTCGCCGACGGCCGCTTCGCGGTGAACATCTGGCTGTGCGGCTGATGCCGGCGGCCTGCGTGAGCGCAGCGCGCAGGCGGCGGGGACAGGGCGGCTGGCGAATGGGCGGGGACGCCCCGTCGCCAGCATACGGATTGGATGCTACTCGCTTCCGCTGCCCCGTCCGGACGAGGCCGGATCAGTGAAACGGCCCTGTGCCGGCGAGGTTCCGCACGCAGCGGAGTCCAAAGGGGGGAACGGGCTTGCGGCCCAGCACACTCATGGACGAGGGCCTCGCCTGGCTCTTCGCTCTGCTGGCGGGCGTCCCGTCAGCTCCAGAAGCGGTCGACCTTCTCCCTGAAGGCGGCGACGGCGATGTCCGACGCCTCCTTCTGCTTGGCCGTCCAGGCGGGGTAGCCGAGCGTGGCCGAGCCGCTGGCGTCGAGGCGCGACACCGGCTGCTGCCGGGCGTCGAACGCGATGGCCACCAGCGCCACCACAGTCTGGTGTCCGGTCGAGGCGCCGAGCCGGACCGTGAAATCGAGTACGATCGCGCTTGCGAACTTGCGCCTCGCGGCGGTCGCGAGGTCGTCGATGCCCTCGATCTGCGGATAGCGCTGCTTCAGGACTCCCACGGCCTGCGTGATCACGTACTGCGGGTCCTGGTCGGCGAGCTGCCGCGTGTTGGTGAGCGGGCCAAAGCTCTTCACGATCTTGTCGGCGTCGGTCTGCTGCTTGAGAACCCGCTCGATGTTGGAACCGAAGACCAGCGCCACGGGCGCGCCGGCCCTGAACGGCGCGTCGGGCGGCGCTGCCATGCCCGGCAGGTTGTGCAGGCCGCTCAGCGCGTCCTCGTACTTCGGTGCCTCGGCGGCGCAGGCGCCGAGAGCCACGGCCGGCACGCCGAGGAGGAGAGCCCGGCGGGCCGGATTGTTGATGATCGTCATGTTCAGTGCCTTGCTTGTTGTGGGCGCGCTTCAGCGGATCGCGTTGTCGAAGGCGGCGTCCGGCCGACCGCCTGTTTCACGGCTTTGAGCCGCGTGGTGAGCATGCAGTCGATCGGGATGCAGGAATGGGTCTGGCGATACCCGTCAGCGTACCGAGGGCGCCGCTTCGGTGATGGAACGTGGTCATTATGGTCTTTATCTTCGGATTGGAGGCTTACCTGGTGGTGCCGGTGATGGTGCTCTGGTTGGCGCGTGGTGCGACGTGGGTCGGGCCGCCCTGGCCGTAGGTCGAGCGGGCGCGCGGATTGAGTGTCGTGAAGTTGCCGCCGCCGCTGGCATAGAAGGCGCCGGTCGGGATCGCGGCATAGAAGCCCGCGGCGCCGCCCAGCAGGCCGAGCAGCGCGAAGCCGAAGTTGATGACCTCGCCCGCGTCGAACTGGCCGTCGTAGGCGCGGTCGCCGTACGCTTGCGCGAGCTGGCCCGGGTCGCCGCTCATCGCCTTTCTCATGGCTTCGCTCGCTCGTGGGCTCAGCACGCGCTCCGGCAGCCTGACATGGGCCGCCTCGGCGGCGCGGCGGATCTGCGCGTCGCAGTCGGCGCGCAGGCTGGCATAGGCCTCAGTCGCCTTGCCTTTGTCGTTCGCGTCCGCGCCCTCGAGCAGCCGGTTGAGCTGCGCCTGGCATTGCGGCGACATCTGCTGGAACGCCTGCTGGCGCGGATCGGGTTGCGCGGGGGTGGGTGCTTGGGCGGGTGGCGTGCGTGGGGCGCTTCCCTTGGTGGTTCCCTGGGGCATGGTCGCCTGCGACGGCGGCGGTGCGGCTGAGTCGAGCGACGCCATGCCGGGGATGCGATGCTTTTGGAGGCACTGGTTGGCGACGCTGTTGCAATTCGTGGCCTTCGTGCGATGCGCCTCGTTGACGGCGCAGCTGCTGGCCTGCAAGGCGCAGGAATAGACCCGCGCGCACTCCAGGAACGACTCTTCCTGTCCCTGCACGCTGAGCGGTGCCGAGCAGTTGAAGGAGATCGTGGTGCCGTCGTATTTCCATCGCCCGTCGGTCGCATCCGGCACGGTCACCCTGTAGTTGGGCTTCGATTTCCAGGTGAAGGTGGGATCGGCGGAACCGCGCTGCTTGTAATACTCGATCGTCCAGTCGTGCGCGGACTTCTGCTCCACCACTTCCTGGTAGAGCTTCACCAGCTCGGGATCCGTATCCATCAGCCGGTTCCGCTTTGCGCAGATGCCGAGGTTCTTGTGATATTGCTCGGCGGCCTGCTGGAATTGCGCCACGCATTGCTGCGCGTTCCCCGACACGGGCTGGATCGCCAGAACGCACGCGAAAGCTGACACCGCGGCCGTGCCGCGAATCCAACCCGTCATCCCCAAAGCCCCACACGTCCTATGGGCGCACTGTGGCAGTTTCAGTTTTTGCGTGCAAGCTGATGAGATTTGGAGCGACTGAATCAGCGCGGTCGAGAGCGGACGAGCGGCGTCACGCCGCCGTGGCGCCGGCCGTCAGGATCAGCCGCGCTCCCGTCGCCACCGCGACATGCGCATAGCCCGGCGGCGGGAAGAGGCCGGGGACGGTGAGGCGCTGGACGTGCGCCCGGCTTTCGCCATCGGGCATTTCCACTCTCAGCCCTGCGCCGCCAGCGCCGCCTCGATGGCGCGCTCCAGCTTCGGGCCCATGCCGCCGGCGGCCGAGAACCAGTCGATGATGCGGCCGTCGCGGCCGATCAGGATCTTGTGGAAGTTCCACGACGGCGTACCGAGCGCGCCCGTCTGCGCCGCCGCCCAGCGATAGAGCGGATGCGCGTCGGGGCCGGAGACGACCTGCTTGTCGGCCAGTGGGAAGGTGACGTCGAAGGTGGCTTCACAGAAGCGCCTGATTTCTTCGTTGCTGCCGGGTTCCTGGCCGCCGAAATCGTTCGACGGCACGCCCAGCACGACCAGGCCCTTATGCTTATAGCGGTGCCACAGATCCTGCAGGCCGGCGTATTGCCCGGTGAAGCCGCAAAGCGACGCCGTGTTGACCAGCAGGACCACACTGCCCTTGTAGTCGGCGGTCGGCAGCGGCCCACCGCCGATCGAGTCGAGCGACACGGTCGCCCAGTCGATCGGCTGGCGGCCGGCCTGTGCCCAGGCGATGCCCGCCGCCGACAGCAGGGCGCCGATGGCGGCGAAGGCCAGCATGCGGAGGATTTTCATCTTCAACCTCGACGTAGTCTGAGCGTCTCGCCTATCTACAGTGCATCGCCGCATCACCCTGGCAACTCGAACCGCACCCCTGCACGCGCCAGCCCGCCGCCCATCGCCGCCGCCGAGCCGTCGGCCCGCCAGCAGGCCGCACCCGTCATGCCACCGTCGTCATGGAATTCGATGGCGTTCATGCCGCCCGCCACCGTCGGCATCACCACCAGTGTATGGCCGCGCGCTTCGAGGCCGAGCCGCGTCGCCGGCGCGATGCCGTGCTCGACCTCGAGGAACGGTCCTTCGGTCCAGAGGCGCGGCGCCTCGACCGCCTCCTGCAGCGCCATGCCGTGGTCGATCAGGTTGACCAGTGCCTGCAGCGCCGAGGGAAAGATCTTGCGGCCGCCGGGCAGGCCCAGCGCAAAGCGCACCTTGCCGCCCTCGAGCGCCATCATCGGTGACATCGAAGTGGTGACCCGCTTGCCCGGCGCGATCGAGAGCGCATGGCCCGGCCGTGGATCGAAGTTGTCCATGTAGTCATTGGGGATCATGCCGGTGCCCGGCACGATGAAGCGCGCGCCGAACAGACTGTTGATGGTCTGCGTCGTGCAGACCACGTTGCCCCGGCCGTCGGCCACGGTGAGATGCGTGGTGTCGGCGCCCTCCTTCACCGCGAGGCCGCTCTTCCATTGCCTGGCGCGCGCCATGTCGATGTCGGCGCGGCGTTCGGCGGCATAGTCCTTCGAAGTGAGGCGCTCGACCGGCACCTTCACGAAGGCGGGATCGCCGCTCGCCTCGGCGCGGTCGGCGAAGGCGATCTTCAGAATTTCGGCCAGCAGGTGGAAGGTGTCGACCGTGCCGTAGCCCATCCTGGCCACATCGTAGCCTTCGAGGATGTTCAGCATCTGGGCGATGTGTACGCCCGAGGCGGCGGGCGGCGGCGGCCCCAGGATCTCGAAGCCGCGGTAGCGGCCGCGGATCGGCGCACGCTCTACCACGCGATAGTCGGTAAGGTCCCTTCGCGCGAGAAACGCGCCGCTGCGTTCCATGCACTCGACCAGGAGGTCGCCCAGCGGCCCGCCATGCAGAGCCGCCTCGCCCTGCTGGGCGATCAGCCGGAGCGCCTCGCCGTAGTCGGCCTGCATCAGGCGTTCGCCCGCTGCCAAGGGCGTGCCGTCAGGCACCAGGCGATCGGCGGCGAACGGGTCCTGCACAAGGTCGGCCGCGGCACTGCCGATGCACTCGGCGAGATAGGGCGTCACGGTGAAGCCGCGTTCGGCGTGGCGGATCGCGGGCTGCATCACGTCGGCCAGCGGCATCGTGCCGTAGGTCCGGAGCGCATGGCACCAGGCGAGCAGCGAGCCCGGCGTCGCCACCGCCTTGGGCCCGACCTGGTTCTCGCGGCGCTCGACGTCGTAGACGTTGGGCGGCGTGCCGGCGATGGGCCGGAACATGGTGGCATGGCCGGCCAGCGGCACCGCGCTCATGCCGTCGATGATCCTGTGGCTGCCGTCGGCAAGCCGAATGTGGCAGGTCGTGCCGCCCATCAGCCCCACCATCATCGGCTCCACGACAGTGAGCGCAAACTGCATGGCGACGGCCGCGTCGATCGCGTTGCCGCCGGCGGCCAGCATCTCCATCCCGGCGGCGGAGGCCAGCGGATGATTGGACACGGCCATGCCGCTACTGCCGTGCGCCGGCTGCTTCTCGCAGGTGAACTTTGTTCCCGCGCACGTGCGCCAATCGGACTTGGTCATATCGTTGCTCCCCCGCGACTCTCGCCGGGGAAACCTCGCACGCGACACGGCTGAAGCGCCAGCGCTGCCTGCCCCAAAATGGAGAGCGCGACGCTTGCCCCGGTACGTGCGGCCGCCACACTCGGGCGTGCAACGCCGCCGGGAGGGAACCATGCTGAGAGCAACCGCCGTCTCGATCGCCTTGCTCGGTTGGGCGACCACGGGCCTGGCACAGGAAACCGCCAGCGCCCAGGCGCCCGACCCCATCCGTCCCGTCTTACGGGCTGCAACGCATTTTGCGCTCCATTGCGAGGGCTTCAGGGGGCTCAAGCGGGGAACGCAGCACACGCCGGTTCCGGACACGGCCGCAGGTTTCCCGCCGGCCCGGCCAATCAGATCTTCGCCACCTTGGCCTGCACCTTTTCGAGGAAGGCCTGCCGCGTCTGCGGCGTCGAGCCGTCCATGCCGTAGAGTACCAGGTAGAAACTGTGCGCGTCGCGGGCGCACATCGACCTCAGCCCGCGCATCATCGCCGTGCGGTCGGCGTCGCCCGCGAACAAGCGCACGACCCCTTGCGGCGAACCGTAGCTCGTGACCACACCGAACAGTTTTATGTGGCCGAGGTTGGGGACGAGATGTCCGTCCTCCCTGTCGTAGACGAAGGCGACGCCGGGGCCCCATACGCGATCGACATAGCCCTTTAGCATCGCCGGCATGGCGAACCACCAGTGCGGGAAGCAGAAGACGATGCCGTCCACCTTCTTCAGCGCGTCGATGTAGGACGCCACGTCGCCTCCATCATAGTCGTTGTCCATGTAGCTGCGTCGCTCCGCGACCGTCAACGCGGGCTGGAAACCCTCGCGATAGAGGTCGGTCGCGATCACGTCGTGGCCGTTTCGTGCGAGGCCTTTCACCACGGTGCGGAACAGCGCGTGGTTGAAGCTGTCGGCCAGCGGATGGCAGTGGATGACTTGAATCAGCATGCCAGGACGAAACGCATCGTCGCCGCGACAGTTCCGCCGGCTGGCCCGTGTGTCGGGTGCGCGTGTCAGGCAGGTCCGCTGTCCAGCGGCACGGCGCAGGCGTCGTAGGCGAAGTACCAGTCTATTTCGGTCGGGCCGCGCATCCAGGTATTGGCGAGCGAGCCCTCCTGGACCTCGGCCACGCGCGGGATGCGGAGCGCAGCATAGCGCGCGAAGGCCGCCCGCGGATCGGGGAAATGCTGCAGGCAGCGGCTGAGGATGGCCGCGTCCTCCAGCGCCATGGAGCCGCCGGCCGCCATGAAGGGTCGCACGGGGTGGCAGGCGTCGCCCAGCAGGACGATGCGGCCGTCGCTCCAGCGGTCGTTGCGCGGCCGGTCGCAGATCGGCCAGACCATGACGTCGGTCGCCGCTTCGACGGCGCGTTGAAGATCCGGATGGAACCCCTCGATGGCGGCCAGGAATTCCTCCCGGCTGCCGGGCAGCGGCGCGTCGTCGCCGTCCCAGCGATCTGCGGGAACCGCGGCCATCACATATACCTCGTCGCGACGGGCCGTCATGTAATAGGCGAGGACGTGCCTGTCAGGTCCCCACCATTTCGTGCAGTCGCGGATCGGTGTTCCCGCGAGGCGGCTGGCGGGAAAGACCGCGCGCGGCGCGATGCGTCCGATGAAGCGCGGCTCGTCCGCACCCAGGATGATCTCGCGCACCTTGGAGCGGATGCCGTCGGCGCCGATCGCGACATCGGCCTCGGCGGTGGCGCCGTTCTCGAAGGTGAGCCGCAGGCCTTCGGATGCCTCGTCGATGCCGGCGATCCTGTGGCCGAAGCGAATCGTGCCGGGCACCAGCGAGCTTTCCAGGAGTCGATGCAGGTCTGCGCGGTGGATATTGACGAAAGGTCCGTCGAAGCGGGCGTCCCTCTCGGCGTCGAAGCGCAGTTCATAAGTCGTCTCGCCGGTGTCCCAGGCGCGACTCACGAAGGCATCGGGGCGTATGCCGGTCTCGACCAGTCCGCGCTCCAGCTCCAGCCGGCGCAACACCTTGGCGGCATTGGCGCCCAGAATGATGCCGGCGCCGATGCGCGAGAAAGAAGGAGTCTGCTCGTACACCGTGACCGGGAAGCCTGCGCGCTGGAGCAGGCCCGCGACCGCAAGCCCGCCGAGACCTGCTCCCAGAACCGCGATCCGCGTGCTGCGATCCATGGACCGACCGGGAGGACGCGGATCAGACCGACGTCGTTACGCCGCAGTCATCACGCCGGCCAGTGCCGTGTAGGTCTCGGTCCACGCCGCCTTCACCTCGGGCGTGAAGTCGGCGCCGAGCCCCTTCTCCAGGGTCCACAGCAGGGCAGCGCCGACCGGCGCATAATGTGCCGCCGTCACGCCGTAACCCTTGTGGCGCTCGCCGAGCGCCTTCACTGCCGGTAGGATCGTCTCGAGCTGGTGCAGGTTGCCGACCGCGGTGCCCAGCATGCCCATCAGCTTGGTCTTCTGCTCCTTCAGGTCCTGCGGGAACATCGGCCGCACCTCGGGCGCGATCTCGAACAGGCGGTCGTAGAACAGGTCGGCGGCGGTGCCGGCGATCGGCACGACCTTCTTGAAGCTCGTCTGGACCAGTTCGATTTTCTCTGGAGTCATTGGCCAAGTCCCCTTCTGCAAGTCCCCACGCTAGTTGAATCCTTCCGTCACGAATGGTGCGCCGTACCATCGCTGGGCGGCGAACTCCGCCAGGACGACGGCCCCGTAGACGGCGAGGCCGACGACACACAAGAGGGCAAGGGCTGCGAAGGTGAGCGCGCTGTCGGCGCTCGCCGCGGCGAACATGATGATGTAGCCCAGGCCCTGCTGGCCGGTGACGAACTCGCCCACGATCGTGCCGATCAGGGCCATGGTCATGCCCATCTTGAGGCCGGCGAAGATCGAGGGGATGGCGAAGGGCACCCGCACCGAGATGAAGGTGCGCCACGAACTCGCGGTGAGGGCCGCGCAGAGGCGGAGCGCCTCGGGCTTGGTGCGGGCGAGGCCACCGGCCGTTGCCGCGGCGATCGGAAAGAACGAGAGAAACAGCGCGAAGACCAGGCGCGATTCGCTGCCCACGCCGAACCAGATGACGAACAGCGGCGCGAGCGCGATCTTGGGGACGATCTGGAACAGTACGAGGTGCGGGAACAGCGCCTGCTCCAGGCGCCGGGATTGCGTGATCGCGGCGCCGAGTAACATGCCGATCACCGCTGCCAGGGCGAACCCCATCACCGTTTCGCGCGCCGTGGACGCGAGGTGCGGGAAGAGCAGCGGCATGTTCCCACCCAGGATCGCGGCGATCTCCGAGGGCGAGGCGAGGAGCGAGCGCGTTTGCGGGAAGCGGTCGACGCCCCATTGCCAGGCGCCGAGCCAGGCCGCGGCGAACGACAGGGGTAGGAGAACCGGCCGCAGCGCCGGCCAGCGAAGCCACCGCCGGGCACGCGCGGCGGTCGCGCCGACAGCCGCGGCGTCGACGGGAGAGTCCGCGGCGAAGGGCAGGATCGTCATCCGCGATACCAACGGATGGCGAGCCGCTCGAGGCCGGCCACGGCACCGTAGAGGGCGAGACCAAGGGCGCAGAGCAAGGCGATGGCCGCGAAGGCACCGGCCGTCTGGGAGCGCGCGCCGGCCGCCAGGATCGCGAAGCCAAGGCCTTCCCTGGCGCTGATGAATTCGGCGATGACGACGCCGGTGACCGCCATCGTCGAACTGATCCGGACCCCGCTGAAGAAATGCGGCAGGGCGAAGGGAACGCGCACCGACCAGAAGGTTCGCCACGTCGAGGCGCCGAGCGACTGACACAGCCGGAGCGCGCTGAGGTCGGTATTGGCGAGGCCGACCGCGGTCGAAATCAGTACGGGAAAGAAACTGAGCAGCGCGGCGAAGGTGATGCGTGCCTCGTGGTCGATGCCGAGGAAGACGACGAAAAGCGGTGCCAGTGCCACCTTCGGGGTGAGTTGCAAGGTCACGATGGCCGGGTAGACGATCTCGCGCAGGATCTTCGAGCTGCTGATGGCCGCGGCACCGAGGAAGCCCGCCGCAACCGCCAGCGCGAAGGCCGCCAGCGCCTCGCGTCCGGTGACGCTGGCCTGGTGGAGCAGGGACGGGAGCGCGCGAAGGAGGTTCTCGGCGATCGAACTCGGCGCCGGCAGGATGACCTCGGGAATTTCACCGAGCTGAACCGAGAGCTGCCAGGTGATGGCGATCACCGCCGCGCTCGCCAGCGGCAGCACCAGGGAGAGCGTGCGTTCGCTCATCGCCTTCATATCTGGCCGCCATGGCGACCGGGTTGGAGCACCGGCCCGTCGCCGGGCCGGCGATCGCGCTTGCCGCCGCCATGCTCGATCATGCCGCGCAGGTCGGCGCAGAGCCGGGTGAACTCGGGCGTCTCGGTGACGGAGATGTCGCGCGGCCGGCCGAACGGGACGCGGACATCGGCAACGATGGTCGCGGGCCGGCGCGTCATCACCAGCACCCGGTCGGCCAGCAGGACGGCTTCGCGGATCGAGTGGGTGACGAAGAGGGCGGTCTTGCCGTAGTGGCGCCAGATGTCGAGCAACGCCTCGTTCATCTCGTCGCGCGTGATGGCATCGAGCGCGCTGAACGGCTCGTCCATGAGCAGGATGTCGGGATCGTTCAGCAGGGCGCGGCAGATCGCGACCCGCTGGCGCATGCCGCCGCTCAGCTCGTGCGGGCGCTTGTTCTCGAAGCCGTGCAGGCCGACCATGTCGATCAGCGTCCGTGCCCGGTCGCGATACTCGGCATCGGGTCGACTGAGAACATGCGCCGGGAACATCACGTTCTGCAGCACCGTCTTCCACGGCAGCAGCGTCGGGTCCTGGAACATGATGCCGATGCTGGTGCGCGGCCCGGTCATCCGGTTTCCCGCGATCTCGATTGTCCCGCCGGTCGCTGATTCGAGCCCGCCGCACATCATCAGCAGCGTGCTCTTGCCGCAGCCGCTGGGCCCGAGGATGGCGATGAACTCGCCCCGCGCGACGTCGAAACTGACGTCACTCAGTGCCTCCACCGGCTTGTCGCCCGAAGCGTAGACCTTGCGCGCCTGTCGGACCTGGATGAAGCCGTGGTCTGCGGCGGGCGCGGCGGCCAGGGGCAGGGGCAGGGCGAGCGCGTCCATCGCCGCCGGCCTCAGCTCAGGACGGCCTTGAACTCCGTCACCGCCGATTCGGCCTTCGCCCATTCGGCGTCGCTGAGCTTCACCTTGCCCGTGAAGCGGTTTGTCATGATCGCCTCCTGTGCCGGCCGCTTGTCCTTGGGCTCGGTCGCGATGTTCTTCATCACGAGCTCGGTCATCGTCTCGTAGTCCTTGGGATCGCCGAAGCCGAGGCCATTCTTGCGGGCCGGCGCGTACATCGCCTGGACCATCCAGATGCCGAGACCGACCCGCAGCCGCTCCTTGGCGTGCGCGACCAGGGCCATCTCGGGCACTTCCTTGAAGAAGATCTCCTGCGCGGCGGCGGGGTCGAGCAGGGTGAACTTCATCGCCTCGACGAGACCGTTCACCATTGCCTCGCACTGGCCGGGATCCTTGGCCAGCCGCGCCGGCTGCGTCATCAGCACGTTGTGGTACAGGGGCAGATCGTACTTGCTGTAGAGCATGAAGCGCGGCTTCCGGCCGGCGGCGTAGAGGATGGGCGCCATGCTGATGGCGAAGCCGGAGAGCGCGTCCACCTTCTTGTCGAGCAGCAGCCGCTCGCGCACCTTGGGGTCGACCAGGATGGGCTTGATCTTCGACTCGTCGACGCCGGCGCGCTTCAGGAAGATCGGCCGGAAGGGGTAGTCGCCCGAGGTCACCACCGAGGCGATCGTCTTGCCCTCGAGGTCCTTCGGCGTGCGGATCGGCGAATCCTCCAGCACCGCCACGGACATGGTGGCGTCGTAGCCGGTGGTGGCAATCTGCACCAGCGGCAGGCCCTTGGCGGCCATCTCGATGCCCGCGGTCGCGACCGACAGGCCGAAGTCGAACTTGCCCGCGGCGATCGCCTCGGCGGCGGCGGTTGAGCCGAAGCCGCGCGAGACGGTGACGTTGAGGCCCTGCTTGGCCCAGAAGCCCTTGGACTTGGCGACGAAGGCGATGAGATTGCTGCCTTCGGCGAGCCACGGCAGCGTGAAGGTGAGGTCGGTCGCGGCCCGCGCCACGAAGGGTGTCGCAAGGCCTGCGGCGAGGCCGGCCGCGCCGGCCGTGGCCCTGAGCGCACTGCGGCGGGTGAGGGTCGATCTCGTGGACATGGTGCGGTCTCCTCTTGCTATGGGGTTACTCGGCGGCGGCTCGGCGGTCTGAAGGCGGTTGCCTTGCATGTTCGGCCACGAAGCGGCGCCAGGCGGCGACGCCGGCGTCGGTGCGCGACAGCGTCTCGCGCTGGCTCTTCACGCGCTCCAGCACGCGCTTGTCCTGGTCGGAGAACAGCCAGTCGTGCGTCCACGACAGCCAGAAGATCCATTGCAGGCGGTCACGCAGCGTCGCGAGCATCCCGCGCCGGCGGAAACGGCTGAAGGTGTAGAAGAGCGTCGTGGTCGCATCGATGGGCACGACCCAGCGGCACATGAAGTAGTCGCCGCTCGGCCGGCCGATCAGGGTGATGCCAGGCAGCAGAGAACTCTGCCGGTGGAGGTAGCCGTACTTCACGACGGCCGGCGACTTCGTGGGATCGATGTCCTTGCCGCGGCCGGTCGGCTTCAGCCGGCGATACCAGGTCTCCCGCGGCGGCGGGAACTGGCCGAGGCCGGGATACGCCGCCTTGCTGATGCCGCCCTGCGCCTTGTAGCCGACGCCGCGTCCGTCGGCGGTCGGCTCGGCCGAGAGCTGCACGGCATGCGGGAAGATTGGCTGCAGGACCAGCTCGGGCGCGTTGCGATGCAGGAACGGCGCATGCAGGTCATGGCAGAGATTGTCCTTCAGGACGCGCCAGTTGCAGTGATAGGTGCGCCAGGTCGAGAAGCCGTGCCATTCGCCGTTCCGGGCCAGGCATTCCGGCTGGTCGTCCGACAGCGGCACGGCGTCCATGTCGCCCACGAACAGCCAGATGACGCCGAGATGCTCCTGCACGGGATAGGACTTCACCCCGGTGGTCGGCGGGATCACCGTCTCGGGCCCTTCCATCAGCTTGGCGACGCAGCGGCCGCTGTCGCCCGCGAAGGTCCAGCCGTGATAGGGGCAGGTGAGCGTGCCGCTGCCGGGATAGAGGCAGCTGCCCTGGCTGAGCTGGGCGCCGCGATGCGGACAGCGGTCCTGCAGCGCGTGGATCCTGCCGGCGTCGCGGAACAGCACGATGTCCTCGCCCAGGACTTTGACCGCCTGGGGTTTGCGGCCGAGCCGCCAGCCGGCCAGCACCGGATACCAGTAGTTGCGCAGCCCCGTCTCCGGCAGCGCGGTCTTGGCATAGACGTCCGGCGTCGTCGCGGTCGTCATCGGAGAGGACATCGGTGCGTTCATGCGGGCCTCCGCGCTCAGGGAGCCGGAACGGCGGCGCGATAGGCGCGCAGCAGCCAGGCGTTGAACTGGATCAGCGTCGTCTCGAGCGGGACGTAGTGGCCCTCGGGCATGAAGCTCGACTTCTTGCCGGCCTGGACGCCGAGATTGACCGGGATGTCCTGCAGCCAGATCTTCTTGGCGCCCTCGCGCACCGTGGCGGCGCGCTCGGCGAAGTCGTTGCGCTCGCGAGTCGAACGCGGCAGCAGCCAGCCGCCCGCCGTCACGCGGTCGTTGGAGGCGAGCGTGGCCTCCGCGCCGACCGGCGTGATGAGCTGGTAGGCCACGGCGCCCGGCGCGAAGATCAGCGTCATGCTGGGCGGGATCAGCACGAAGGTCAGTCGCTTGCGCTGGGCGGGCGACAGCGTCTCGATGGCCGGGAAGGCGGCCTCGGGGCCCCAGCCGGCGTCGGTCATGCCGCCGTCGGCCCGCAGCAGCGGCACCGTGCGCACGATCGCGTTGTCGGCGCGGCTCATCGCCGTGAACTCGACGCCGCCGTCGGCGTGGACGCTCGGCGCGAAGTCGTGCGTGCCGCGGTGCACGAACTCGGGATGATAGGCGTCGGTGAAGTTCTCGGCGTGGATCTTCCAGTTCCACGGCAGCGGCTTGTCACCCGGCGTCGGCGGCACCGCGACGAGGTCGGCGTCCTCGTAGTTCGCCCAGAACGGCTCGACCTTGGCGAGGCTTGGCGCCAGCGGCGCGGCGGCGGGATCGAGATTGACGAACAGGAAGCCGTGCCAGCGCTCCAGCCGCACCTCCGGAAGCCTGGCGTTCTTGCGCAGACACTCCATGTCGTCGCGGCTCTCGAGATAGGGCGCCCCCATGAAGCGGCCGTCGAGGTCGTAGGTCCAGAAATGCAGTGGGCAGCGGAAGGCCCGTCCGGTTGCGCCGGCTTCGGTCGCGATCACCTGGCCGCGATGCCGGCAGACGGCGCTCATGGCGCCGATCGATCCGTCCGGTCGGCGGACGACGAGCAGCGGTTCGACGCCGATGGTGGGGGCGAGATAGTCGCCGGTGTTGGGGATCTGCTCCTCGCGGCCGACGCAGACCCACGAGCGCGGGAAGATCAGCTGCCGTTCGAACTCGAAGAATTCCGGCGACGTGTAGCACTCGCGCGGCAGCATCGGGGCGGACGCCTCGTGGGCACCGGGGTCCGGCAGCGTTTCCAGGATCTTGCGGATCGCCGGCGATAGTTCCGAATACTGCATCTGCAAACCTCGGGATGGTGCCGCCGCCGCTGCGGCGTCTCCTCCCGGTTTGCAGGAGGCATGCCAGCGCCCGAACGTCCTGATTCCCCGCTATTGCGAGGCAGTTCAGCTCTCGGAGCCGGCGTGGATTCTATAGATTTTTGCCGGCGCGGGCAGGGAGCGCAGAATCGGGACAATCTATGAATCCGACGCGAAGAGGATGTTCTCCTCGATTAGCCGGTTCGATTCGACGATGTGACGTTCGAGCAGTGCCTTGCAGCCGTCGCGGTCACGCCGGTACGCCGCTGCGCTGATCTCGAGGTGATCGTCGCTGATGCCGCCCATGTAGGATTTGGTCGGCAGCGCGATGCGGCGATAGCGGTGGATGCGGTCGTGAATCTGGCAGCAGATCCGCATCAGCGTCGGCGAGGCCGAGGCCGACAGCAGGGTCATGTGCAGCTCGCGGTGCGCCTCCTCCCACTGGGCGGTGATCGGCGCGTCCTCGCCGACCCGCGCCTTGATGTGGATGAAGGCGGCGTGCGCCTGCTTCATGCGCCGGTCCCACTCGCGGCCGGAGTCGGGGGTGGCGTCGGCGCGGTCGAAGGCGAGATCGAGCGCCATCAGCTCGACTTTGAGGCGCGTGTCGCAGATGTCGCGCAGGTCCTCCACCGAGACCGGCGCCACGCGAAAGCCCTTCTGGCTCTCCATGACGACGAGCCCGTCGCCTGCGAGCTGGCCGAGCGCGTCGCGCAGCGGCGTGACGCCGATGCCGTACTGCCGCGCCAGGTGATGCAGCGCGAGCTTGGCGCCGGGAGCCAGGTCGGTGCTGAGGATGTCGGCGCGCAGGCGCAGCAGCATCAATTCGCCGAGCGAATGCGCGTCATCGGTTGGCAAGTGGCGATACCCCATCATCCAGCTCGCGCCCGCGGTTCGGGAGTCTTGCCAAGCAAGAGCGATGCCAGTGCTTGCCGCCGCCGCCCTCCGGCCCCGCGCGCGCCCTACGCCGCCGGGAAATGCACGAACTCGAGCTTCAGCCCGTCGGGATCGGCGAAGAACAGCGCGTAGTAGCCCGCGCCATAGGCCGGGTACTCGGCCGGCGGGTCGAGGATGGTTGCGCTTTGCGCCACCAGCAGCGCATGCAGCCGGTCGACGTCGCCGCGGTCGGCGGCGTGCCAGGCGAGATGGTGAAGTCCGGCGCTATAGCGGTCGTGGCGCCGGGCGGAGCGCGCGGGCTTGAGGCCGATCGAGCAGGCGGCACCTTTTTGCTCCGGCAGGTCCCAGTCAATGCCGTCCGCGGCGGTGCGCGAGCGGCGATAGCCCAGGAAGCCCAGCACCAGGTCGTAGAACGGCGCCGAGGCCGCGAGGCTCGCGACGCTGAGATCGATGTGGTGAACGGTCCCGCGCATTGCGCCCCGCCCGGCGCGCCTAGATGAACATGTCGCGCTGATTGTAATTCCGGAGCACCGTCTGCCGCGTCGTCTCGTTGAAGCGGTTCTCGTCCTCGCGCCCCGCCAGCGGCCGGTAGACGTAAGGCGTCTCCTGCGGGAAGCGCTGCCGCCGGGCATCGATGGCGAGCAGGAGGATGCGGCAGCGCGCGTCGATCCGCGCCTGGTCGTAGGTCTCGACCGCGCCATGCAGCCGCTTAGCCGTCACGCCCAGCACGCGCTTGCGGGGAAAGAAACCCTCGTTCAGCGTGATGCGCCGGTCGGGCGAGGAGTTGGCGAACGAGCCGTGCAGGAGCTGGCGGTTGGTCACGATCGTGTCGCCCGCGCCGGCCAGCATCGGCACCGCGCCCTCGATCCGGTCGGAGCCATTCCTTGCAACGAGTTTGCGAATGTCGGCCTTGCCGAGCTTGTGGCTGCCCGGCAGCACCCAGACGCCGTTGCCCGCCGTCGAGGGATAGAGCTGGGTCATGAAGTTGAAGCCGTGCGCACCCATGTCCCAATCGGCGGCAGTCCAGTGCGTCGTGCCGTCCTGGTGCCAGGCGACCGACGGGCCGAGGCCCGCCTCCTTGACGAAGGTCACCTCGTTGTAGGGCACGAAATCGTCGCCCAGGATTCCCGCCGCGACGCCCAGCAGCCCGGGATGGCCGTAGAGCCGGAGTGCCGCATCCATCAGGTGCAAATTGCCGTCGAGCAGTTCCACGGTCCACGCCGGCCCGCCTTCGCCCAGCACCGGCTGCAACATCTCCACCGGATGCCGCCCGTTGTTGGCGTTGGTGCCGCCGACCGGATCGCTCAACGGCTTGGCCCAGCGATAGGGCGGCTTGAGGATCCCGTCCTTGCGGCCCGCGTCGGAGTCGGGCGAGACGGGCGCGCGGGCCAGCACCGCGTCGACATCGGCGCGCAGCTCCGCCAGCTCCTCGGGCCCGACCACGCCCTCGAAGACATAGAAGCCGTGCGTCCAGTAGGAGTCGAGGATCGCCGGGTCGAGCTTGCCGTCGGCATCGAAGCGGATCGGCCCGCGGTTGCCCAAGGTGCGCGCGCGGGCCTCGCCGGCGCGGCTGTAGTCGGCCATCGCGCGCGCATGGTCTGCGGCGGTGAGAGGAGAAGCTGTCGAGTGATTCGTGGCTTCGGCGATCGACATCGCGAGGTCTCCAGCATTGTGAGCCTGCGAAGGATATCCCAGTCGCGATCTGCCGACCAACCTCGTCGCGACGATCGCCCGCTCTGCGGATACCGCGCCACGGCCCGTCCTCGCCGACATCGATTCTTGCAATGCCGTGGATTCACGTAGCAAATCATCCGGCGTTGGCGCGGTTTTGACGAGGGGAGCGAAAGTCATGAGTCGTTCGCCGTTCCGCGTCCTTCCTGCCACCTGCCTGCTTCTCGTGACGGCAAGCGGTGTCGTATCGGAAGTCGATGCCGATTCCGCGGGCATCGCCCCCTGCGCGATTTCCGCCTGGTCGACCGATAGGGATCCCAGGGGGCTCGATGTCCGCGCCGGACCTGGCACCGGCAGCCCGGTCATTGCACGGCTTCCGCCGCCGCTCGAGGTCGCGGGTTACACGTTCGCCGCCGAGGTCTCGATCACGGGATCGAAGGACGGCTGGTTCCGGATCGACAGCGCGATACTGAACGACTACGTCGACGCGCGGGAGCCCGAGGTTGTCTTCAAGGGCGAGGGCTGGGTGTCCGGTCGCCGGCTCGGCCTCCTGCTCAATCACGGGGACCTGCATCGCGGGCCCACCGGGAGCGCCCCCGTGGTCGCCAGGCTCGTCAAGGAAGATCCCGACGGCAAGCGGCACGGACCGGATTCGTTCATCGTCGATCGCCTCGACGCCTGCCGGGGAAATTGGGTCGAGGTCGAGGGGACCTTCCTGGGCGCCCGCCTTCGCGGCTGGGCGACGGGGACCTGCTCGAACCAGGTGACGACCTGCCCCTGAAGGCGCCGTGCGAACGGAAGCCGCCGACCTGTCAGCCGCGAATTTCGCCCGGCGCGAAGCAGTAGATGAACTGCTCCTTCTCGCAGAGGTGCGAGCGGCCGTCGCCCGCGAAGTTGGGCGGCAGGACACGGTCCTGCGGCACCTGCAGCCACAGCGTGCCGTTCCACGCCCGCCAGTAGCCTTCCTCGTCGACGAAGGCGCGGGTCGGCCGGCAATCGGAATTGTCGCAGCACGAGGTGCCGGGATTGGTGGGCGGGTGCCAGAGCTTGTACTTGTCGTGCATCTGCGCGTGGCCGTCGCCATGCCGCCCGCTGTAGTCAGCGGGCTCGCCGCTCTGCGCGAAGGCCGTCTGCCCGAACAAGATCAGAAACGCCACGGCCACGACGCCTGCAAGTCGCCAGTCGATCAACAGAACCTCCGCGCGCTGAAGCGGCACGAAGGCATAACGACCTGGACGGGCCGTTGTTCCCTCAGTGTTTTTTCAGCCCGGAATCTCCGGCTGCGCGAGCTGGGCCAGCAGCGTCAGCGATTCCTGCCAGCCGAGATGGCACGCCTCGGGCGGGATCACCGCCGGAATGCCCTCCTGCACGATCTCGATCTCGGTGCCGACCGACACCTTCCTGAGCGTGATCGTGGTCTGCATCTCGCCGGGCAGGTTGGGATCGTCGAAGCTGGCCGTGTAGCGCAGCCGCTCGTTCGGCACGAGCTCGAGATAGCTGCCGCCGAAGGCGTGGCTGTTGCCGGACGAAAAATTGGTGAAGGACATGCGGTACTTGCCGCCGACTTTGGCGTCCATCTGGTGGACGTGGCCGGTGAAGCCGTGCGGCGGCAGCCACTTGGCCATCGCGTCGGCATCGAGGAAGGCGCGGTAGACGCGCTCGGGCGGCGCGGTGAGGACGCGGTGGAAGCGGACGGTACCGGTGGATGTGCCGGTAGACATGGTGATTTCTCCTTAATCGGGGGTTTTAATCCGGTGAGCCCAGCAGGTTTTCGAGATAGCGGCGGAGGTGCGCCAGGTTCCCGCGCGCGACCGCCGCGTCCTGCTTGGCCTTGGCGAAGATGAACGAGCCCTGCAGCACGGCCTGGATGAAGTAGCCGACGCTCTCGGCGGTCCACGCGGCATCGGGCGCGTACTGCAGCCGCGCCGCCTCGATGTCGCGCGTGAGCCAGGCCACGTGGGAGGACATGCCGCGGTCGCAGGCCGCGCGCACTTCGGGATGCGTGGCGTAGGTCTCCTGCACCAGCGTGCCCATCAGGCAGGTGAACTGCGGCACTTCGTGGTCGAGCAGGTCGCGGCGGAAATCGAGGTAACCGAACACGCGGGCGCGCGGATCGGCGTCGGCGGCGTAGGGCGCGGCGGCAAAGATCCCGTCGGTCCAGCTGCCCCAGTGCGCCACCGCCGCCAGCACCATCTCTTCCTTGCTCTTGAAATGGTGGAAGAAGCTGCCCTTGGTGACACGAGCCGCGGCGCAGAGATCGTCGACCGTCGTGGCGGCATAGCCCTTGGCGCGGACGACATCGGCCGCCGCTTCGAGGATTTTTTGGCGCGACGGCGGGAGGGCGTGTGGGCTCATGAGATGACCATACCAACCAGTCGGTATGGTCGTCAAGTCCCCATCAGATCGCCGGCGACCAGCCGTATGCCCGGGCGCAGGCGCCGCCCATCAGCATCGCCCGCTCCGAATCGCTGAGGCGCTTGGTCTCGAGGAACGGCGTCACCGCCTGCTCGTAGTTGACGACGGCGAAAGCGCGCGTCCAGTCCGTGCCCCACAGGCAGCGATTGAAACCCCAGGCATCGAACACGCGCTGCAGCGGATCCCAGATGTCGTTGAAAGGATAGGGCTCGCGCGACAGCGTGCAGGCGCCGCTCACCTTGATCACCGCGTTTGGTCGCTTCGCAAGCTCCAGCACCTTCGGCAGGTCGGCCCAGGGTTCTGGCGGCGCCGGCGGCACGCGCGGCTGCAGGATGCCCAGGTGATCGACGATGAAACGCGTCTCGGGATGGCGGTCGATCAGCGTCGTGCCTTCGTCGAGATTGTCCCAGCACAGGATGTTCACCGGAAAATCGTGGCGCACCGCGGCGCGGAGAATCCGGTCGAAGCCGGGATCGCTCGCCCGCCGCTTCTCCTCCTTCCTCAGCATGATGCGGATGCCGACCGCGCCCGGCGTCTTCTTCCATTCGGCCACGACGTTGGCCACAGCGGGATCGTCCGGGTCGACTGGCTTGACGATGGCCATCCGCTTCGGGTGAGCCCGCGCCACCTCCATCGCGTAGCTGGCGTCGTAGCGGTACTGCGAGAAGGCGGAGATGAAGATCGCGCCGTCGACGCCGACCTTGTCCATCGCCGCCACCATCTCGTCGCCCGTCACGTGCGGCGGCCAGTTCGGCTGGGTGGCCCACGGCCGCTTCGGCGTGTTCGCCTCGTAGGCGTGGACTTGGCTGTCGATGATCGGCATGGGGAACCTCCTGTGGAGAGACTAGCGGACTTGCGGCCCCCTCACCTAGCCTCTCCCCCAAGGGGGAGAGGAACATGAGAGAAGCAACGCTCTCTCTTTCTTTCTCTCATTCTCTTCTCAGGCTCCCCGATAGGGAGAGAGGGTGGGTGAGGGGGCTACGCACCCTTCACCGGCCCCGGCAGGTCGAGCCCGACGCCGCTCAGGTGCCCGAACGAGGCGTGCAGCCGCTCGACGATCGCCGGCGGCAGCGGCGGCCGTAGGATCGACTCCACGTTCGCCCGGACGTGATCCTTATCGCCGGTGCCGAACAGGATGACGTCGGCCCCCTCTTCGTGGCGCGCGTAGCGGTAGGCGGCATCGGTGATGCTTTCCGCCGCCCCGTCGGCCACCAGGAAGCCGAGCGGATCGCCATCCGACAGCACCGACGCATCGAGCTGGCCCTGCTCGACCAGCCGGGCGAAGACGTCGCGGCGATAGGCTTCGTTGCTGAAGATGTTGCGCACCACGAACATCAGCAGCGTGCCGATGCCGCGGCGCCGGGTCACCGGAAAGATCCTGCGGCGCGCGCCCTGGTTCACCAGGCTGTAGGCCAGCATGGCGACTTCCCACGGCGCTTCCTCGATCGCCCGCGTGAGCATCTTCTGTTCCGGATCGTTGGGCCCCGTCTCGGTGATGCCGAGGTGGCGCACCTTGCCCTGCTCCTTGAGCCGAATGAGAGCCGGCGCCAGCACATCGCGATGATGCGCGTAGGCCGCCGGACCGACGGCGTGGAAATGGAAGACGTCGACGTAGTCGAGGCCGAGCCGCTTCAGCGACGCCTCCACCTTGCGCGTCACCGTCTCGGCCGTGTCGTCGCCGCCCCGGAAGATCGCCTTGGTCGAGATCACCAGCTTCTGCCGGTCGTAGCAGCGGGCTGCGGCGCCCACGATCTCCTCGGTGCCATAGGCCTCGGCGGTGTCGAGGAAATTGACGCCGAGATCGATCGCCGTCCGCGCCACCGCCACGCAGTCGTCGAAGCTGGCGCCGCGGCCGAGGCCCAGGCGGCTGTTGCCGCCGCACCCGAGCCCCGCGACGCTTGCATTGAGGCCGGTGTTTCCGAAAGGCCGATACTCCATCACGCGCTCCTGTCAGGTCGATGGTGTGCATCGACGATGGACCCGGGTAGGTCGCTTCCACTGCAGCCTTGCAAAGTTGCGGGCAATCCATCCATGCTCGCAGCTGCAGTGGAAGCGCAAGGGCTATCGGCCGATATCGATTGAACTTCAAGAACCTACCCATGATGGCGAGGGAACATGAGCGACGAAGCGAACGCCCGGCAACTGGCCGAGACCAGCATGCGCTATTGGCATTGGGCGGGAGTGCCGACCCTGCTCGGGTGCCCGCACCGGAAAGACTTTGATGACACCGACATCGGCCTGGTTGGATTTCCTTACAGCGGCGGCAATGCGATCGAGCGCATGCAGTATCTGGCGCCACGTGCCGTGCGCAACCGCTCGACATCGTATCACCGTGTCCTGCGAACGACGCGCTTCGACCCGTTCACCGCCTGCCGGGTCAACGATCTCGGCGACGTCCCGCTGGTGAACATCCTCAATCCGGATCTCGTCGCCGAGGAAGCGGCAGTGTTTTTCCGGCAGATGGACGCGCGCGGCATCGCGCCGGTTACCGTCGGCGGCGACCATTCCGTCACGATCCCGATCTTGCGCGGCATCGCGGGCGCCTCGTCCCGGCACAAGGGTCCGATCGGCATGATCCATTTCGATGCCCATGCCGACTCGTGGCCGGCGGTGAACGGCACGGCGCATCACGCCGGCGCGGCTTTCCGTCTCGGTGTCGAGGAAGGGCTGATCGATCCCAGGCGAACTGTGCAGATCGGCCTGCATGGCGCGATGGGCGACGTCGACCAGGACGCGTTTTCGCTGGAGAACTTTCGCGTCTTCATGCTCGACGAGGTCGTCGACAAGGGAATCGACTACGTCGCCAAGGAGGTCCACCGGGTGGTCGGCGACGGTCCGACCTATCTCAGCATCGACCTCGACGTGCTCGACATCGCCTACGCGCCCGCGGTCGCCGATCCGGAGGTCAACGGCATGACGTCGCGCGAGTTCTTCGGTCTGCTCGACCGGTTCCGCGGGCTCAATATCTGCGGGGGCGACGTGGTCTGCTACTGCCCGCCGCTCGATGGACCGGCGCAGATCACCGCGCTCACTTCGTCGGAGATCCTGCTTCACATCGTGAATCTCGTAGCCGAGGCACGGCTGCGGAAATGACGCGGCCACGAAAGACCGGAACCTTGGGGCACATCGTGGGCGGGGCACCTCCCCGCAAAGGTTGCGACACGATTGGGCTCTAGGCCGGGGCTATCGTTGACCGGGAAAAGTGAACGCTGCCCGGGACGGAATCGAACCGCAATGTGCCAGGTCAAAGTGCCGGAACTGGCAGGATGGTGAGGCCGGTGTTTCCGACGGGACGATAGTCCATCACGCGCTCCTGTTCGTCCGTCCTTGGTAGCGGATAGGCGTTGGAAGCGGGCGGCAGACGCGGCCACACGCTGGCATTGACGACATACAGGGCAGCGGTGGCGAGGCCGATGAAGAGCCACACGACGCCCGCCAGTCGCCAGTCGGCCGCACTCATGCGGTGCAGCCGCAAATGCGCCAGTGCCGACTGAACGATTGCGTCAGAAGCGCCGGTTGATCGACACCGTGATCGCGTGGGTGTTCAGCCCGCCGGTATAGCTGCCGCTCAGGACGCCGACTGTGTTGAAGCCGCTCGCGGTGTTGGTGAACGGCGAGGCGTAGGTCGAGTTCCAGAGATCGGTGATGGTGAAGATATAGCCCAGGTCGATGAACCAGGACGGCGTCAGGAAGTAGGTCGCACCGGCGGCCAGCGTGGCGCCGATCAGCCACTGCGAGCTCGAGTAGCTGGTCGGCGCGCCGGTGATGCTGGTGCCGGGCGCGCCGTTGATGTTGGCGAAGCCCACGACGTTGTTGAGTTTGACTTCCGTGTGCGTGAGCGACGGCCCGGCGCCGAGATAGACGTAGCTGCGATCGAAGGTGTAGCCGACGTGGGGCACCAAGGCGAACTGATGATCGGCCGTGATCTGGTAGGAGCGGATGACGACATTGCCGGTGAACGAGGTGATGGGGCCGCCCCCGACCAGGACGAACGATCCGCCCTGGGGCACGGCCACGAAATTGTTGGTCGCGGTCGCGGCGATGTAGTTGTACGTGAGCTTGCCGCCCAGCAGCCATCGGCTGCCGCTCAGTCGCTGGTAGTAGCCGAGCTGGGCCGACGGCGAGATCGTGGCCGCGTTCGGCGGGTGAGGGTTGGTCGGGCCGCCGGCCGCGCCGGTCGCCACCAGGGTGCCGCCCTGGAAGACGTTGGAGATGCCCTGGGAGAACATGCTCTGGCTGGTCGGCACCACGAGGTTGGCGCTGACGCCGGCGCCGGCATAGAAGCCGCTGGCCGGCACGCCGCCCTCCGACTGGGCCTGGACGGGCGACGGGCCCACTCCCGCCAGCGCCCCGACGATCGCCGAAACGATCGCCCCGACAGTCGCCCCGACAGTCGTCAGGCGGCGAATCACCTTCCGCATGGATGATCCTTCCCTGCCGGTTGCGCGGATGCCCGGAGGCTAGCGCCGCGCGCCAGGCGCGGCTGTTCAATCGAGACCAGATCCCGCCCAAAGTGCCAAGGCAACCCTTCGGCTGGGCGAGGCGTTGATCCGCGAACCCGAGCGGAATCCACGGAGCATCGTCATGGCCAAATGCGACGCCTGCGGCAACGACTACGACAAGGTGTTCAAGGTCACGAAGGCCGGCAAGGCCTACACCTTCGACAGCTTCGAATGCGCCATTCACGTCCTGGCGCCGGCGTGCGCCACCTGCGGGGTGCGGGTCATCGGGCACGGCCTGGAGCACAACGGAACCTTCTACTGCTGCGCCCACTGCGCCCAGAGACAGGGCGTGGCGGAGCTGCGGGATCGTGTGTAGGCCATGGGTTGGAGGAGGCTCGCAACGGGGAGGCTCGCAGCTTTGAGGCTCGCCCTGGCCGGCATGGTCGTCGTCCTGTCGGCGGGCGCCGCCGCCGCCCAGACGATGCCCCCGGCGGACCCGCTGGCCGTCAGGCCGATCCCGGCGCACGCCGGGGAGACGGCCGTCATTCGCACCAAGGTCGAGCAGGCGGGCTACACCGAGGTCGCCGATCTCGCGCGCGACAGTACCGGCGTCTGGCGCGGCACGGCGAAGAAGGGCGACGACGCCGTCGATATCCTGGTCGACAAGGGCGGACGGGTGAAGGCCACCCGGCGCTGAGGCGGTCTACCGTGGCGGCTGAAGTCGGACCTCGATCGCTCAAGGACGGTCTCCTGCTTGCCGGCACACCTTCCAATAGCGACACCAGCGAAATCGTCGCGGCGGCGTGATGTTTCATCCGAAGTCCATTTCCAGGCGGCCCGATCAGCCGGTGGGATGACCCCGTGACGGCAAGCAAGCGGACAAAACAGTCATTGCCTTTCGCCCCGGCACGCGGCTTTCTCTAGCGAGAATTGCCGCGGAGGAGTTGGCAGATGATCGACGCGACCACGTTGATTACGTATGTCGCAATTGTTCTTGGCTTTGTTTTCATTCCCGGCCCGGCTACGCTTCTGACAATCGCACGAGCGACGAGTTCGGGCACCAAGGTGGGTATCGCGACCGGCGCGGGGATCGCCGCCGGCGATGTGATCCATACCTTGATGGCGATCATCGGCATCTCCGCTGTCATCGCCGCATCGGCGACACTCTTCAGCATCGTCAAATATCTCGGCGCTGCCTATCTGATCTATCTCGGCATTCAGGCCATCTTCGCGAAAGCCGCTTCGGACCCAACTGCCGCCCGAACGCTGCCGATTACGGCGCAGAAGGCGTTCAGGCAGGCTATTCTGGCCGAAGTGCTCAACCCGAAGACCGCGCTTTTCTTCCTGGCGTTCCTGCCCCAGTTCGTCGACCCCGAGAATGGCTCGGTCGCGCTTCAACTGGTGATCTTGGGCATTGTCTTCGTTCTGTTGGGCCTGCTGAGCACGGTGGCTTTTGCGATGTGTGCGGGAGGTCTCGGCAACTTCCTCCGCAGGAATCCAGCCGTGCTGAAATGGCAGGGCAAGGTGGTTGGAAGCATCTACTGCGCTTTGGGTGCCCGCTTGGCGTTGCAAGAACGTTGAACCGATCCATACTGCAAAGGAAGCGGGACTCAGATGATCCCGTGTTGCTTCAGAACGGCCTGCTCGTCCCCCGATATCCATCCGAAGATCCTTGGCGCGTCTTCGAGCTGCTGCACCAGGTAATGGACGTCGAACTCAATGGAAATATCCGGTTCGCTGCCCCGGTCGTAGAGCGCGGTCCAGGCGACGTGCGCCAGGCAGTGGTGCTCGTCGATCGGTGCGATGCGGACATGGCGAAGTCGCATGTCCTTGGTGCCGATCCGGCGATAGTTCTCGAATCCCTGCCGCATTGCCTGCTTCAGGTCCTCGTCATTCTGGCCGACATGGATGCCGGCCGGAGACGCAGCGACGAACGCAGCGGCGTATGAAGAGGCCACCTCGTCCATGTCCACTTCGTCCGCGAGCGCCATTCGGAACAGCTTCGCGTAGCGCTCGAACAGCTCCTTGACACTATTCTCCATGGGACGCCTCCCGAAGATCGCCGTCGCGGCAACTTTGGCACGTTCAGGATGCACGCCGCCGCCGGCAGGTTCCAGGTCCGGAACACCGCGTCCGGCCGTTAGGCGGGCAGCACCCCCAGACTCACGGCAACGAACGCCGGTCCATTGATGCCGGCGTGCAGGACGATGCCGACCGTGGTGTTCTTCGCGCGTTGCACGGCCCAGGGCAGGACAAGGACCGTGGGCAACAGGATGAACATCAGGCCCGGGCCGAAGCTGACATGAAACCCCGCGTGCAGGATGCCTTGAACGATCCACGTCGCGCGTCCGAACACCGGCTCCTGGCGCGGCTGGATGAACCCGCGCCACCACAATTCCTCGCCGATGATGTTGACCGCGAAGAACGGAAGCCAGAGCAGGAGGATATGGTACTGCGCCGGCTCGAGGGCGCTGGCCGGCAGAAAGGGCGGATGGGGCGGCAGGCGCGGCCACACACTGGCATTGACGACATACAGGGCCGTGGTGGCGAGGCCGATGAAGAGCCACGCGCCGCCCGCCAGCCGCCAGTTGGCCGGAGTCATGCGGCGCAGCCGCAAATGCGCCAGAACCCTGGGCACGGAAGGTGCCGGCAGGGCGAGCGCGGCGCCCGCAAGCGCCGCCACGAGAAGCGGCACGAAGACGAGGGCGCCGGCCAGGAACCACGCGGTCTGCGGCGCCCATCCACTGCGCACCAGCGGCGGTATCAGCAGGCCCGTCGTCGCCCAGAGCGCCAGCGCCGGGAGGCCGAACAGCACCAGCGACCCGACAAGCCCGATACGGTCCGGGATCCGCCTCAACCGTTCACCTGTCCCCATGGCTCGAGCATTCCTTGCCAGCACTGCCAGCACCAAGGATTCTTTTGAGATAACTTTACAAGTTCAGCAGGAAACGATGGGAATTCTCCTGCAGATTGGCCGGAGTGCAGGAGCGCGACAACCAATCGGGACGTGTTCTAGTTGACCAGTCACTACTCGGATGGGCTCCTGGACAATGACGTAGATCGTCTTTCGCCGTGGCTTGGACCAACGGAAGAAAAAGCATGCGCTTGATGGGTAAATCGGGAGTAATCGCGGCGGCCGCGGCCGCGGCCGTGGCGCTGGGAGCCGGCGCCGCCGTCGCCCAGGACAAGAAAGTGCGCATTCATATGCAGTCGACCTTCGCGTCGACGCTGCCATTGCTGGGGGCGGATGCCAACTACACCGTCGACCAGATCAGGAAGCTGTCGGCTGGCAATATCGACATCAGGTTCTTCGAGCCGGGTGCGCTGGTGCCGCCGGGTCAATCGTTCGACGCGGTATCGTCCGGTGCGCTGGACGCCGCCTGGGCGACGCCGGGCTACTGGACCGGCAAGGACATCGCCTTCGCCGTCGTCTCGACCGTGCCGTTCGGTCCGGGCATCGGCGAGTATCTCGCCTGGATGAAGGAGGGCGGCGGCGAGAAGATGATGCAGGCGCTCTACGCCAGGTACGACATCCACTCCGTCATGTGCCACCTGAGCCCGCCCACGGCCTCGGGCTGGTTCCGCAAGGAGATCAGGACGCTCGAGGACCTG
>JAUXWB010000001.1 GCA_030684475.1 Reyranella sp.
CCGGACTCAGACGGCCTGGCGTGACGTACCATCCGTGGCAAGCTCCACCCTCACGCTCCAGGCGTCGTACCCGCGGCGTGCGCGGGCGGGTCATGCTTATGTAGGAGAACTGGCGCGGTCCAACCGCCAGCCTGCCAGAAACATAGTCCATTTCCTGCTGAACCTGCAACTTCACTCTGTTCACATCTGCGTGAGCGGATGCTGGCAGTGCCAGCACTCGGCTCGCCGATTCAACCTGATGCCATGCCGCTCTAGGCCCTTACCGTAATCCCACCATCGACCACCAGCAGATGGCCGTTCACATAGGCCGCCTCGTCCGAAGCGAGGAACAGCGCGGCGTTCGCCGTATCCCAGCCGGTACCCATCTTGCCGGTCGGCGAGGCCTTGTCGCGCAGCGCGATCATCTTGTCATAGGCCTGGTTGTGGTCCTTCTCGCCCTTGGCGTACTGCTCGGCCAGGAAGTCGATCATCGGCGTGTGCATCAGGCCGGGCAGGATGGCGTTGCAGCGGATGCCCTTCTCCGCGTACTGCGAGGCGATGGCGAGCGTCAGCGAATTCACCGCGCCCTTGCTGGCGTTGTAGGCGAGGTAGGAGATGCCCTTGGGGCTGCGGATCGAGGCGATCGAGCTCACGTTCACGATCGAGCCCCTGCCCTGCTTCTCCATCACCGGGATGACGTGCTTGGCGGTGAGGAAAAAGCTCTTCACATTGACGTCGAAGACCTTGTCCCACTCGTCCTCGCTGAGATCGACCGGCCCGCCCTGCGAGCCGATGCCGACATTGTTGTCGAGCACGTCGATCCGGCCCCACCTGGCCATGCAGGTCTCGACCATGGCCTTCACGTCGGCATTCTTCGAGGCGTCGGCCTCGAAGGCGACGGCGCTGCCGCCCTCCTTCTCGATCAATCCGACCGTTTCCTCGGCGGCGGCGCGCTTGCGATCGACGCAGAACACCTTGGCTCCCTGGCGCGCGAAGGTGACGGCCGTACACTTGCCGTTACCCCAGCCCGGACCGCTCGAGCCCGCACCGACCACGATCGCCACCTTGTCCTTCAGCCTGCCCGTCATGTTGTTCACTCCCTTGGCAGCGAACCTAGCACGGGCCTGAGGCCCAGCATCACCAGTCGCGAGCCGGGCGTATCGCCCCACGGACCTTCGTCGCTGACGTCGAGCCTGCGGCCAACCAGATGGACCGCCGAGCGGCGGTCCGGCGCGTCGGCGAAACGCACGATGCCCTTGGCGCGCAGGATTCCGCCCGGTGCCTCGCGCAGCATCGCCAGCAGGTCGGCCCGCTCCACCGGCTCGAGCCACTCGTACGACCAGCTCGCAAACCGGCCGGAGGGTGGCAGGGCGGCCGTCGTGCCATGGCGGTCGAGCCCGAACAGTAGATCGAGCGGCACGTCGGCATGGCTGGCCTCGAGGATCGGCGCCGCCGCCTGCATGGAGAGCCAGCAACGCACTGCCGCGAGATCCGGCGCAAGGTCGACCTTGTTCAGCAGCAGGAGATCGGCCGCCTGGAGCTGGCGCATCACCGTGTCGCCCAGCCGCCGGTCGACCGCGCGCTCGCGTACATGGGCGGCGTCGACCACCACGATCACGCCGTCGCGCGAGAGCCGGGGCTCGAGCACGGCAAGATCGGCGATGCGGCCGGGATCGGCCACGCCCGAGGCTTCCACGACGATGTGATCGAACCGCTCCGGCCGCCCCAGCAGGCCGAGCAGCGTCGTCACCAGCGAATCGCCGATGGTGCAGCAGAGGCAGCCGTTGGCGAGCGCGATGGTGTCGCCGCCGTGCACCGCCACCAGGCCGCCGTCGATGTCGAGGGCGCCGAAATCGTTGACCAGGACGGCGAAGCGCCGCCTCTCTGCGCCTCGCAGCAGACGGTTCAGCAGCGTCGTCTTGCCCGCCCCCAGGAAACCGCCGATGACGGTGAAGGGGATGGGTTCGCTCACGCTTTCGGCGCCTCGAACACCTTGCCGCCCAGCACCGTACCCCAGACGCCGACGTCCTTCAGTTTCTCGGGCGGCACGGCCAACGGATCGTCGTCGAGGATCGCGAAGTCGGCGCGCTTGCCGACGTCGATGCTGCCCAGCTCCTCGTCGAGCTTCAGCGTATAGGCGGCGCCCAGCGTGATGGCGCGCAGCGCATCGGCCACCGGGATCTTCTCCGCCTCGCCCAGCGTCCGCCCCGAGGCGGTCAGCCGGTTGACCGCGCACCAGGCGGTGAACAGCGGCCCGATCGGCGTTACCGGCGCATCGCAATGGATGGCCAGCGGCACGCCCGTGCTGAGCGCCGTGGCGCAGGCGTCCATGCGCTCGGCGCGCTCCGGCCCCAGCGTCCGGGCGTAGTGGATGTCGCCCCAAAAATAGAGGTGGTTGGCGAACAAGTTGGCGCACATGCCCAGCGCCTTCATGCGGCGGAACTGGCCGGCATCGGCCATCTGGGCATGCTGCAGCGTGTGGCGGTGGTCCCAGCGCGGTGCCGCAGCCAGCGCCCGCTCCACCGCCTCGATGCCCACTTCCGAGGCCTCGTCGCCATTGGTGTGGATGTGCACCTGGAAGCCGGCGCGGTGGTAAGCCAGCAGGATACGGTCGATGTCGTCGGGTCCGACGTTCCACACGCCGTTGGCCGTGCCGTCGTAGTAGCCCGGCCAGCGCATGCGCGCCGACAGTCCCTGGATCGAGCCGTCGGTCACGATCTTGACGAGCTGGAAGCGCAGCTTGTCGTTGTTCTTCTTGGTGAGCGCCTGCAGGCGGACGACGCCTTCAGCAGGCGGAACCGACGTCGCCGCAAAGGCCGGTAGCAGGCGGATCGGGAAATCGTCGGAGCCGGTCGCCTTCAGGTAGCCCTCGACCGTGCTTTCGGGCAGCTCGTTGTGCAGGTCGGTAGCGGTGGTGACGCCGGCCAGCTGCGCCACCCTGGCGAAGCGCCATACCGCCTGCTCGTCGCTCAGCACGGCCGCGATCTCCACGCCGGCCGCGCGATAGGCCATGTACTTGGCCGCCATCTCCTGCAATTCGCCGGTCGGCTCGCCCTTCGCATCCTTGACGATGCCATGCACGTTGGTGGTGCGGGTGATGCCGGCCTTGGCCAGCACCGGCGTGTTGGCATTGGCGACATGGAAATTGGAATGGATGATCACGACCGGCCGCTCCGTCGAGATCTTGTCGACGTCGGCGAGTGCCATCCGCCGGCCGCCGAAATAGATGGGATCGAAGCCCCAGGCGAGCAGCGAGGCACCCTTGGGCAGGGTCTTCTCGTGGGCCTGCAGCGCCGCCACCACCTCGTCGATGTTCTTCAGCCCCTTGTACCGCTTGCCCTCGGGGCTGGTGCGATCGAAATAGCCGACGTAGGGAAACTTCCAGACGCCGCCCTCGAAGGCGTGGCTGTGGCCCTCGACGAAGCCAGGCAGGATCACCTTGTCGGCGAAGCGCGTGTCGAGTTCGACCTTGCCCCAACCCTTCAGCTCCTCCAGCGAGCCCGCGCCCAGAATGCGGCCGTCCCGCACCGCCACATGGGTGGCGAAGGGCCGGTTGGGATTCATCGTGACGATGCGGCGAGCAGAATAGACGGTGGTGGTCATGCGGCCTTTCCGGATTTCTTTCGAGCGTGATGCGTGAGGGCGAGCGCCAGGCAGTGACGCAATTCCCGGACTGGCAGGCGGTCCTTGGTACCGAACAACAGGGCACGTCTGCCTTCGTAGGCGAAGGTGTCGGGGTAGATGGTGCGGAAAGTCTCAACCAGGCCGCTCTGGCAATGGAAATAGACCGCGTAGCCGTCGTCGCGGTCCTTCAGACGGTCGATACGGACCGTGGTGCCGCTACCGGTCTCCGCGGTGAGATAACTCGGCTGGCCCCATTTCAGCGTCTCGGTCAGCCGTCCCACGCCCGGCGTGGCGGCAGCGACATCGAACACCAGGGCACGCAGCGCCAGCAGCCTCTTCCGCAGGCCGGGCGGGTACGCCTTGAACGTCGCCGCGATCTTCGCATCGCCGAACCGTCTCATGGGCGGACCCTAACACGCCACCGGCGGCGTGGGAGCCCGCGTGGAATGCTTGGCCCAACAAACAGTCGGAGGAGCGTCCATGCATCGTCGTGCGTTCACCGCCTCGGCCAGGGCATCCTGTTCGACAACAAGACGGGCGCCTCGGGCATGCTCGGCGCGGAGTTCGTGACCTACGCCAAGGCCAATCCCGGCAAGATCAATTTCGGCTCGGCGAGGCTCGCCACCATCACGCATCTCTTCGGCGAGATGCTTTGCCTCGAGGCCGGCAAGGTCCGCGGGCTCGCCATGCTGGCCGAGGTGCGCCACCCCGAATTCCCCGACATTCCGACGCTGCGCGAGCAGGGCTACGGCAAGGACGGCGGCGATTCGTGGTTCGGCGTCCTTGCCCCCACCGGGACACCGCTATCGGTGGTCGCCAAGCTCGACCAGGCGATCGCCGCGTCGCTGCGCGCGGCCGACATCATGGAGAAGGTGCACAACGGCGGCATGCGCGTGACCTACCTCGGCCCGGCCGACTTCAAGGCGCGCATCGCCGCCGAGAACAAGTCGTTCGGCGAGATCATCAAGAAGGGCAACATCAAGCTCACCTGATGCCGCGCTTCCGACACCACGCTGTCAGCCTTTCGGCCGATCCATGAACATCCGGTCGGTCTCCCGAGCGAGCACGCCGCCCAGCAGCAGTCCGCTGTAGAAAGGCGACGCCGCCGCCACGGCCCTGGCGGTGATGTCGATCTGCGCGATGCCGGCGCGCCGGATGCCGTCAATCGACGAGGCGAAGACGACGCCGCCGATGCCGGCCCAGACCAGCGCACTCATGCACATCGAGCAGGGTTCGCCGGTCGTGTAGAGGACCATCAGCCCCCAGCCCTTGTTGCCGTTCAGCCCGACATAGTCGTTCATGCAGGCGATCTCGCCATGCAGGATCGGATTCTCTCGCGAATTGTTGACGCCACGCGCCATCACCTCGCCGGTGTCGCCGCGCACGATGACCGCGCCGAACGGATAGACCGGGTTGCGCCTGGCTTCCTCGATCGCCTGGCGCATCGCCTGCTCATGCCGTGCCATCGAAATCGGCGGCAGGGCAGCGCGCACTGGCAGGGCGGCCGTCGCGCAGGCCGCGCCACAGGCGCAGAGAAGGAACCGTCGCTTCGAGATCATGCGTCGAGTTCTCCGTCCGGTTGATTGAGGAAGATGACCACCGCGAGCAGTGTCATGTAGAAGCGGAACGCAGCTTCCTGCCCGTTCCAGGTCTTGGACTGCCACATCAAGAACCACTCGCCGCCCACGACCATGAAGCCGGTGAACCACAGCAGGAAGCCGAGGCCGGCACCGACGACGGCGTATTTCTTGGCGCCATTGAAGCTAATGGCGTTCTGCCGCAGGTTGGCCGCGAGCCGCACCGCCGCAAAGGCCAGCGTGAGCCCGACCACAGCCTCGGTAAAAATGATCGCCCAGTAACCCGCGGTCCACAAAGCCGGCGCGGTGATCGCCCGTCCCATCAGAGCATTGCCGGGAAACGTCGTGTCCATGCTGAGCGTGTGGCGCACGAACTGGTAGTTCGTATTGTAGTCCGCGAGGTTGTTGAAGGTCACCAGAAGCGCGAACAGCGCCGTTGAAGCGACCATGGCGGTCTTCACCAGGCGGGTCGTGAACATGGTGTGCGATCTCCCCCGTGTGATCTCCCAAGCAACACGTTAGCGCGCAAACCATACGCGCGGCCACAGGCAGGAAAGCAGCAGCGCCACCAGCAGGCCGCCGCCGGCCGCGGTGAATGCGAAGCGGTAGCCGGCAAGGAAGCCCGACATGCCCCAAATGCCCTCGGCGCCGTGCGCCTGCAGGGCGGTCAGCACCGAGGCGCCGCCGACGACGCCGAGCGTGCGCGTGAGCAGGGCGAGGCTACCGGCGACGCCGCGGTCGCGCGGCGGCAGGGTCGCCGTCACGATGTCGGTATAGGCGACAGTCAGCAGGCCCTGACCGACGCCCTCGAAGATCAGCAGCAGTGCAACGACCGCCACCGGCGTCTCCGCGCCGGTGAAACCCAGCGGCAGGAGTCCCAGCCCGACGCAAGCGATCCCGGCGAACACCGTCGGCCGCTGGCCAATGCGGCGCACCAGGAATGCCGAGAGCGGCGCCCCGGTGAAGCTTCCCACGAAGGCCATCGCCAGGACCACGCCGGTCGTCAGGGCCGAAAGCTTGAGCACGTTCACAAGGTAGTAGGGCGTGAGCAGCAGGATGGCGAAGCCCGCCAGGTTGGCGAGGATGTTCAGGATGTTGGGGATGGCGAACCTGGCGTCGGCGAACAGCGCAGGCCGGATGATCGGCTCGGGCACGCGGTTGGCGCGCCACACATAGGCCGCAAGCACCGCCAAGGCCGCGACGAACAGCGCCAGTGCCCCGAGGCCCGGGACTTCGCTGCGCTGGGAAAAGACCAGGGAGAGCAGCAGCGCGCTCATGCAGGCGGCCAGCAGCAGTGCGCCCACGGCGTCGAATGGCCTGGACTCCAGCTTAGGCGAAGGAAGCAGACCCGACAGCGCAAGTGCGGTGAGGGCGATCGGCACGCGGACCCAATAGACCGCCGGCCAGCCCCACAGCTCGACCAGCACGCCGCCCAGGAACGGGCCGACTGCCGCCGCCAGCGCCATCATGCTGGCATAGCCGGCCAACGCCTTGGTACGCTCGCTTTCGGGGAACAGCGAAGTCGCCAGCGCCGGCGTGCAGGAGAGCGCCAGCGCGGTGCCGACGCCCTGGGCCGACCGCGCCCACAGGAACAGCGGCCAGTCCGGCGCCGCGGCGCAGGCGGCGCAACCCACGGCGGAAATGCCGAGGCCGATGCGGAAGATCAGGCGGTAACCGAACAGGTCGCCCAGCTTGCCAGCGACCAGCATCAGCGAGCCGTAGACCAGCACGTAGCAGATCACCAGCCACTGCACGTCGCCCAGTGCGAGGCGGAAATGGCTGGTGATCGCCGGCAGCGCGACGTTGACGGCGATGTCGAGCGGGGCGAGCGAGGCGCCCAGCCCGACGATCGCGAGACCGAACGCCGGGCGTATGGTCAGAGGTGCTTCTTCAGGAACGGCAGCATGCGATCCCACGCTTCATTGGCCGATTTCAGGTCGTAGGCCTCGCTGCGCTCGTTGGAGAAGGCGTGGGCCGCGTCGTAGCGGAAGATCTCGGGGCTCAGGCCCGCGCCCTTCATCGCCTTTTCGAGCTCGTTGACGGCAGCCGGCGTGCACCAGTCGTCCTTGTTGGCGAAGTGACCCTGGATCGGCACCTTGATCTTGGCCGGATCGGCGAGCTGTCCCGGCGGGATGCCGTAGAACGGCACGCCGGCCGCGATGCCCGGCACGCGGACGCAGGCCGCAATCGTGAGGGCGCCGCCCATGCAGAAGCCCATGACGGCCACCTTACCTCCCATGCCGGCGAGATGCTTCACCGCGCCGGCGATGTCCTGGTCCGAGGCGCCGACGAAATCAAGGCCGCTCATCATGTGGTTGGCCTCGTCCGGCTTCTGCGTCACGCGACCCTTGTAGAGGTCGGGCGCCAGCGCATTGTAGCCGGCGCGGGCGAAACGGTCGGCGACGCCGCAGATCTGGTCGTTCAGCCCCCACCATTCCTGGATGACGACGATGCCAGGCTTGCCTTTGCCGGCTTCGGCCAGATAGCCCTTGCAGGCGCTGCCGTCCGGACGCTTGAAATCGATCATGCTGCCCATGTCTTTTCCTCCTGGTTTGCACCCTGACTTTAAAGCTTCGAGCGCAGCTCCGTCTTGAGAATCTTGCCGTAGTTGTTCTTGGGCAGCGCCTCGACGAACTTGTAGTCCTTGGGCCGCTTGAAGCGCGCGATGTTGTCGAGGCAGAGGCGATCGAGGTCGGCCGGCGCCACGCTCGTGCCCGGCCGCGTCACCACGAAGGCCACGACGTCCTCGCCCCACTCCGGATGCGGGCGGCCAACCACCGAGCATTCGGCGACGGCGGGATGGAGGTTCAGAACGTCCTCGATTTCGCGCGGATAGATGTTGGAGCCGCCCGAGATGATCATGTCCTTGGAACGGTCCTTCAGCGTCAGGAATCCCTCCTCGTCGAAGGCGCCGACGTCGCCGGTCCACCGCCAGCCGTTCCGCAGCGAGCGCGCCGTGGCCTCCGGGTTGTTCCAGTACCCCGACATCACCGGGTCGCCCTTGCAGTTGATGTCGCCGACTTCTCCTGTCGGCACCTGGCGTCCG